>NZ_KV835576.1:0-15604 GCF_001838065.1 Neisseria sp. HMSC078C12
GTTTGCTACGTTCAAATTTTTCCTTAGCCATGAGCTAATTCCTTTACATATAAAGATCGATTAAAGAACAATGGCCGTCTGAAAATTTATTTTCAGTTTCAGACGGCCTTTTCTGATTAGCCTTTACGGGCTTCAGTTACAGCAGCAGCTACGTGAGCAGGAGCTTCAGCGTATTTTTTGAACTCCATGGAGTAAGTAGCACGGCCTTGGGTTGCAGAACGCAGGTCGGTTGAGTAACCGAACATTTCTGCCAGAGGTACTTCGGCACGAACTTTCTTACCGCCGATACCGTCATCATCCATACCCAATACAACGCCGCGGCGACGATTCAAGTCACCCATTACGTCACCCATGTATTCTTCAGGTGTTTCCACCTCAACTGCCATGATTGGTTCCAACAGAGCTGGGTTAGCTTTACGCATACCTTCTTTGAAGGCTTGAGACGCAGCCAATTCGAAGGCCAGTTGAGAGGAGTCAACGTCGTGTGAAGAACCGAAGATCAGACGTACACGTACGTCAACTACTGGGTAACCGGCAACGATACCGTTAGGCAAAGTATCGCGAATACCTTTATCGACAGACGGAATAAATTCGCGAGGAATCACACCACCTTTAATTTCATCGATAAATTCGTAACCCGCACCACCTGGTTCCATAGGTTCCATTTTGATCACAACGTGACCGTATTGACCTTTACCACCAGATTGTTTGGCGTGTTTGTATTCAGCTTCAACTTCTTTGCGGATGGTTTCACGGTAAGCCACTTGAGGCGCACCGATGTTTGCTTCCACGCCGAATTCGCGTTTCATACGGTCAACAATAATTTCTAAGTGCAGCTCACCCATACCGGAAATAATGGTTTGACCGGATTCTTCGTCTGTACGAACGCGGAAAGAAGGGTCTTCTTTCGCCAGACGGTTCAGGGCAATACCCATTTTCTCTTGGTCGGCTTTGGTTTTCGGCTCAACGGCAATGTGAATTACCGGCTCAGGGAATTCCATGCGTTCCAAGATGATCGGTGCGCTTTCTGCACACAAGGTCTCACCAGTGGTTACGTCTTTCAGACCGATAGCGGCTGCGATGTCGCCAGCGCGTACTTCTTCAATTTCAGTACGGTCTGCAGCAGTCATTTGTACCAAGCGACCGATACGTTCGCGAGTGCCTTTTACAGAGTTCAATACGGTATCACCGGATTTCACCACACCAGAGTAAACGCGGATGAAAGTCAACTGACCAACGTATTTATCGTTCAACATTTTGAACGCTAATGCAGAGAATTTCTCTTCATCGCTGGCTTGACGGCTGTCGGCTTCTTCAGTGTTAGGGTTAACACCTTGAACTGGAGGAATATCGGTAGGAGCAGGCAGCAATTCTACAACTGCATCCAACATACGTTGAACACCTTTGTTTTTAAATGCTGAACCGCACAACATTGGTTGAATTTCGCCAGCCAAAGTACGTTGACGCAATGCGCCTACGATTTCTTCTTCAGTCAGCTCATCACCGCCCAAGTATTTGTCCATCAATTCTTCGCTGGCCTCTGCTGCGGCTTCAATCATGTTTTGACGCCATTCTTCGGCAGTCTCAACCAATTCAGCAGGAATTTCGCTATAGGTAAAGGTTGTACCTTTATCGGCTTCATTCCAAATGATGGATTTCATTTTCAACAGGTCAACAACACCGCTGAAGCTGTCTTCCGCACCAACCGGAATCACGATAGGTACAGGGTTTGCGCGCAAACGGGTTTTCATTTGCTCAACAACGCGGAAGAAGTTGGCACCTTGACGGTCCATTTTGTTTACAAATGCCAAGCGAGGTACTTGGTATTTGTTAGCTTGACGCCATACGGTTTCAGATTGAGGTTGAACACCGCCTACTGCACAGTAAACCATTACTGCGCCGTCCAATACACGCATAGAACGCTCTACCTCTACGGTGAAGTCAACGTGTCCCGGGGTGTCGATGATATTGAAACGGTGCTCAGGGAATTGTTTCGCCATACCGGACCAATAAGAAGTCACAGCAGCAGAAGTAATGGTAATACCACGCTCTTGCTCTTGTTCCATGTAGTCGGTAGTAGCTGCGCCGTCATGCACTTCGCCCAATTTGTGAGTCAAACCTGTATAGAACAAAATACGTTCTGTTGTGGTTGTTTTACCCGCGTCAATATGGGCAGAAATACCGATATTGCGATACAGGCTGATAGGGGTCTTACGAGCCATTTTGTTAGCCTTTCGATATTAGAAACGGAAGTGAGAGAATGCTTTGTTAGCTTCAGCCATGCGGTGTACTTCTTCACGTTTTTTCAACGCACCGCCACGACCTTCAGCCGCATCAATCAATTCACCTGCCAAACGCAGGTCCATAGATTTCTCACCACGTTTACGGGCCGCATCGCGAACCCAGCGCATTGCCAAGGCCAGACGACGTGAAGGACGAACTTCAACAGGAACTTGGTAGTTTGCACCACCTACACGGCGGCTTTTCACTTCCACGATAGGTTTGGCGTTTGCAATGGCTTCGTTAAATACTTCGATTGCTACTTTGCCGGTTTTTTTCTCAATTTGCTCCAGAGCACCGTAAACGATACGCTCTGCAACAGATTTTTTACCGTCAATCATCAATACGTTCATGAATTTAGTCAGCTCAACGCTGCCGAATTTTGGATCTGGCAGTACGTCGCGCTTAGGGACTTCTCTACGTCTTGGCATTTTAATTTCCTTTAGTCTATTCAGTTGGGTCAATTCCCATGAATACCCAATTAAGTATTCACTTACTCGGCCGTTGTTCAGCTTAGGCGGCCGACGTGCCTATTTGAGTCCCGATACTTATTTAGGACGCTTAGCACCGTATTTAGAACGGGCTTGTTTACGGTCTTTAACACCTGCAGTATCCAAAGAACCGCGTACAGTGTGGTAACGTACACCTGGCAAGTCTTTTACGCGACCGCCGCGGATCAATACGACGCTGTGCTCTTGCAGGTTGTGGCCTTCACCACCGATGTATGAAATAACTTCAAAACCGTTGGTCAGGCGAACTTTACATACTTTACGCAATGCAGAGTTAGGTTTTTTAGGGGTAGTTGTGTATACACGGGTGCATACGCCGCGTTTTTGCGGGCAAGCTTCCAGTGCAGGCACTTTGTTTACGTACACGGGCTTTTGACGGCCTTTGCGTACCAATTGGTTAATAGTTGGCATATTTTCTCGTCCTGTTGAGTTAAATACTTGCCGACACCATGTCGACAAGATTGGAATTATATTTTTATTGCAAGGGTTTAGTCAAGCAAATGACTGATAAAGTTTAGTGTTTTTCTATTTATCTTTAAATTTTAGAAGCAATGGTCGTCTGAAAGATTCAGACGGCCTCGCTCTCTACCCTATTTAAGCCCTCTATAAAATAAAACCGCAAGACTGGCTTGCGGTTTTATTTTCACGAAAATCCTTCCGGATTATTCGTCTGAAGCTTCGATTTCAGAAGTTTCTTGATCGGCTTGCTGCCATTGTTGGTGACGGCTGCGGTGGTAGGTCAAACCTGTACCGGCAGGAATCAATCGACCAACAATCACGTTCTCTTTCAAACCGCGCAGCTCGTCTTGTTTGCCCATGATAGCGGCCTCGGTCAAGACGCGGGTTGTTTCTTGGAACGATGCAGCAGAAATGAAGCTGTCGGTAGACAAGGAAGCTTTGGTAATACCCAACAACACATTTTCATAACGTGCCGGCTCTTTGCCTTCAGCGATGGCTTTCTCATTCGCAAGCATCACATCGCTACGCTCGACTTGCTCGCCGGTAATAAACTCTGTATCACCAGCATCCACAATGTTCACACGGCGCAGCATTTGGCGGATGATGACTTCGATGTGTTTATCGGAAATCTTCACACCTTGCAGGCGGTAAACCTCTTGTACCTCTTGAACAATGTAGCGAGCCAATGCTTCGATACCTTGCAGACGCAGAATGTCGTGCGGATCTACGGCACCGTCCACGATGGTTTCACCGCGGTTTACCACTTGACCGTCGTGTACCAAAATCTGTTTCTCTTTAGAAATCAGCGTTTCGTATGCTACACCGTCTACGTCGGTAATAATCAGACGCTGTTTACCTTTGGTTTCTTTACCGAAGGAAACGGTACCGGTAATTTCAGCCAACATGCCGGCATCTTTCGGCACGCGTGCTTCAAACAACTCAGCAACGCGCGGCAGACCACCGGTAATATCGCGGGTTTTAGAAGACGCTTGAGGAATACGCGCCAGCACATCACCCTTACCGACTTCCTGACCTTCACGGACAGTAATCACTGCACCGACCGGGAACGCCATAGAAACCGGCGTAGTCGTACCTGGGATACAAATTTCCAAACCGTTTTCATCCAACAGTTTGACAGTCGGACGCAACAGTTTAGAAGCACCGGAGGAGCGACGTTTGCCGTCGATGACCACCAAAGTGGACAAACCGGTTACATCATCGGTCTGTTTCGCAACGGTTACACCCTCTTCTACGTTTTCGAATTTCACCAAACCTGCATGTTCGGTAATCATCGGACGGGTATGCGGATCCCAAGTTGCCAAAGTTTGACCGGCTTTAATGGCTTCTCCATCTTGTACCAACAGGATTGCACCGTAAGGTACTTTGTGGCGTTCACGCTCACGGCCGATTTCATCGTGAATCACAACTTCACAAGAGCGGCCAATGACAACCAATTCGCCTTTGTTGTTGGCAACGTAACGCATTTGGCTGCTGAAACGAGCTGTACCATTGGATTTGGCTTCCACTTGGCTGGCAGCAGCCGCACGGGATGCCGCACCACCGATGTGGAACGTACGCATGGTCAGCTGAGTACCTGGTTCACCAATAGATTGTGCAGCAATGACACCTACAGCCTCACCGGCGTTAACCAGTTTACCGCGTGCCAAGTCGCGGCCATAACAGTGTGCACACAAACCATGACGGGTTTTACAAGTAATTGGCGTACGGACTTTAACCTCGTCAACACCAGATTGGTCAATGATATCGACTAATTTCTCAGTCAGCAGTGTACCTGCCTCAACCAATGTTTCTCCTGTTGAAGGATCAACAACATCTGATGCAGTAACACGACCCAAAATACGATCGCGCAACGCTTCAATTACGTCACCGCCTTGTACTACTGCTTTCATGACAAAGCCGTCTGAAGTACCGCAATCGTCTTCAACAACGACCAAGTCTTGAGTTACGTCTACCAGACGACGGGTCAGGTAACCGGAGTTTGCCGTTTTCAACGCGGTATCCGCCAAACCTTTACGCGCACCGTGGGTCGCAATAAAGTATTGCAATACGGTCAAACCTTCGCGGAAGTTGGAGGTAATCGGCGTTTCAATAATGGAGCCGTCAGGTTTGGCCATCAAACCACGCATACCGGACAACTGTTTAATCTGAGCCGCAGAACCACGGGCACCAGAGTCTGCCATCATGTAAATAGAGTTGAAGGACTCTTGATCAACTTCGTTGCCGTCACGGTCGATGACTTTTTGTTTAGACAAGTTGTCCATCATCGCTTTAGCGATCTTATCGCCGGCACGACCCCAAATATCGACCACTTTGTTGTAACGTTCGCCGTTGGTCACCAAACCTTGACGGTATTGGTCTTCAATTTCTTTAACTTCGGCATTAGCCTCAGCCAACAAGGCTGCTTTTTCTTTCGGAATTTCCATATCGTCAACAGCAATGGAAATACCGCCTTTAGCCGCAAAACCGAAACCGGTATACATCAAGTGGTCGGCGAAAATAACTGTTTCACGCAGGCCGCACAAACGGAATGATGCGTTAATCAGTTTAGAAATTTCTTTTTTCTTCAGCGCTTTGTTGATGTATTCAAATGGCAGGCCTTTAGGCAGAATTTCGCTCAGCAATGCGCGGCCGACTGTTGTTTCGTAACGGTTAACAACAGGTTCAAACTCACCTGCTTCGTTTTTCACCCATTCGCGCAGGCGTACGGTAATTTTCGTACCCAATTCAACCTGTTTGGTATGGTATGCACGATGTACTTCTTTCACATCGGCAAACAGGCTGCCTTCGCCTTTGGCATTGATACGGTCGCGGGTCATGTAGTACAGACCCAATACGATGTCTTGGGAAGGTACAATGATTGGTTCGCCGTTAGCTGGAGACAATACGTTGTTTGAAGCCAGCATCAAAGTGCGCGCTTCCATTTGTGCTTCCAAGCTCAATGGAACGTGTACGGCCATTTGGTCACCGTCAAAGTCGGCGTTAAATGCGGCACATACCAACGGATGCAACTGAATCGCTTTACCTTCGATCAGGATAGGTTCGAACGCTTGAATACCCAAACGGTGCAGGGTTGGCGCACGGTTCAGCATAATCGGATGTTCGCGGATCACTTCTTCCAAGATATCCCATACTTCAGGTACTTCTTGTTCTACCAATTTTTTCGCTGCTTTAACGGTAGAGGCCAAACCTTGTTTTTCCAGTTTATGGAAAATGAACGGTTTGAACAGTTCCAAAGCCATTTTCTTCGGCAGACCGCATTGGTGCAGACGCAGGTATGGGCCTACGGTAATCACGGAACGACCGGAGTAGTCCACACGTTTACCCAGCAGGTTTTGACGGAAACGACCGCCTTTACCTTTAATCATGTCGGCCAACGATTTCAGCGGACGTTTGTTGGCACCGGTCATGGCTTTACCGCGGCGGCCGTTATCCAACAGAGAGTCAACTGCTTCTTGCAACATACGTTTTTCGTTGCGGACGATGATGTCAGGCGCATGCAGTTCCAACAGACGTTTCAGACGGTTGTTACGGTTGATAACGCGACGGTACAAATCGTTCAAATCGGAAGTGGCAAAACGACCGCCATCCAATGGAACCAAAGGACGCAAGTCAGGCGGCAATACCGGCAGCACATCCATAATCATCCATTCCAGTTTCATACCGGAACGATGGAAGGCTTCCAACACTTTCAAGCGTTTGGCAATTTTTTTAATTTTGGTGTCAGAACCGGTAGATTCCAGCTCTTGACGCAGGATCTCGATCTCGCCGGAAATATCCAAGGTGCGCAGCAATTCGCGGATACCTTCCGCACCCATTTTGGCATCAAAGTCGTCGCCGTATTCGTCCAGCTTGTTGTAGTAATCGTCTTCAGTCAGCAATTGACGGCGTTGTAACGGAGTCATGCCGGGATCGGTCACCACGAATGCTTCAAAGTACAATACGCGTTCGATATCACGCAACGTCATGTCCAATACCATACCCAGGCGGGAAGGCAGGGATTTTAAGAACCAGATGTGGGCAACAGGTGCAGCCAATTCGATATGGCCCATGCGTTCGCGGCGCACTTTGGACAGGGTAACTTCTACACCACATTTTTCACAGGTTACGCCTTTAAATTTCAAGCGTTTGTACTTACCGCACAAACATTCATAGTCTTTGACCGGACCAAAGATTTTGGCGCAGAACAAACCGTCGCGCTCAGGTTTGAACGTACGGTAGTTAATGGTTTCAGGTTTTTTAACTTCGCCATAAGACCATGAGCGGATGGTTTCGGGAGAGGCAATACCAATTTTGATGGCATCAAACTCTTCTTCCATGCCGGCGGTTTGCAACGGATTAAATAAGTTCAACAAATTCATTTTTGCTCCTTGAAGGAAGTATTTTTACCGCGTGGCGGATTTTCGATATTGGAAACGGTACTTTTGATTTCAGACGGCCTAAATGCCGATTGCTTTATTCTTATTCTGAAACCGCTTTTTCAGACGACCTTAAAAGGCCGTCTGAAAACTTCTGTTTAGTAGCGTTCCAAATCGATATCCAAGCCCAGTGAGCGAATCTCTTTAACCAATACGTTGAAGGATTCAGGCATACCGGCATCGATTTTGTGTTCGCCTTTGACGATGTTTTCGTACATTTTGGTACGACCGTTCACGTCGTCCGACTTCACTGTCAGCATCTCTTGCAACGTGTATGCTGCACCGTACGCTTCCAGTGCCCAAACCTCCATCTCACCGAAACGTTGGCCACCGAACTGGGCTTTACCGCCCAGAGGTTGTTGGGTAACCAGACTGTACGGACCGGTAGAACGGGCGTGCATTTTTTCATCAACCAAGTGGTGCAGTTTCAGATAGTGCATCACACCGACTGTTACCTTGCGGTCAAACGGTTCGCCAGAGCGTCCGTCATACAGCGTGATTTGGGTTTTGCTGTCGTTGAAGCCCAATTTTTCGACTTCAGGATCATCGCTTGGATAAGCCAAATTCAGCATTTCGCGGATTTCAGACTCTTTCGCACCGTCGAATACAGGAGAGGCGAAAGATGCACCTTTGCGCAGGTTAGAAGCCAATTCAATGATTTCTTCATCTGTCAGGCTGTCTAAATCTTCTTTCTTACCGCTGCTATTGTAGAGTTTGTTCAAGAACTCGCGCAGCTCGCTGGCTTTGCGTTGCTCTTTCAGCATACGGTCGATACGCTCACCGATACCTTTTGCCGCCCAACCCAAGTGAACTTCCAAAATCTGACCAATGTTCATACGGGAAGGTACGCCCAACGGGTTCAGTACGATGTCCACCGGACGTCCGTCAGCCATGTAAGGCATGTCTTCAACCGGCAGAATGCGTGATACCACACCTTTATTACCGTGGCGGCCCGCCATTTTGTCACCGGCTTGCAGACGGCGTTTGATGGCGATAAATACTTTTACCATTTTTTGTACGCCCGGCTGCAGCTCGTCGCCTTGGGTCAGTTTTTTCTTCTTGATCTCATACAACTCGTCCGCTTCTTCGCGTTTTTGTTGCAGGCTCAATTTAATCAGTTCCAACTGTTTGGCCAAATCTTCGTCAGCCAGGCGGATGTCAAACCAATCATGTTTGCTGGACAGGCTTGCCAGATATTCAGTAGTAATTTCGCTGCCTTTAGCCAGCTTCATCGGACCACCGTTGGCTTTTTGGCCGACAATCATGCGCTCAATACGGTCAAATGCGTCGTTATCGAAAATACGCAACTGGTCGCTCAAGTCTTGACGGTAACGTTTCAGCTCAGAATCAATAATGGATTGAGCACGTTTGTCGCGTTGGATACCTTCACGGGTAAAGACTTGAACGTCGATAACGGTACCGCTCATGCCGGTAGGCATACGCAATGAAGTATCTTTTACATCAGACGCTTTTTCACCGAAGATGGCACGCAGCAGTTTTTCTTCAGGAGTCAGTTGGGTTTCGCCTTTAGGCGTTACTTTACCTACCAAGACGTCACCGGCTTCTACTTCCGCACCGATGTAAACAATACCGGATTCATCCAAACGGTTTTGCATACGTTCGGACAAGTTCGGAATATCGCGGGTAATGTCTTCCGCACCCAGCTTGGTATCACGGGCAACAACGTTCAATTCCTCAATGTGAATCGAAGTATAGCGGTCGTCTGCAGCTACTTTTTCAGAAATCAGAATCGAGTCTTCGTAGTTGTAACCGTTCCACGGCATAAAGGCGATGGTCATGTTTTGACCTAGAGCCAATTCACCCAAATCGGTGGATGCACCGTCGGCAATCAAATCGCCGCGTTGCAAAACATCGCCTGCTTTGACAGCCGGACGTTGGTTGATGTTGGTAGATTGGTTGGAGCGGGTAAATTTAACCAAGTTGTAAATATCGACACCCACTTCACCGGCAGTCGCCTCATCGTCATGGACACGAATCACCACACGGTTGGCATCAACATACTCAACCACACCGCCGCGGCGGGCAACGATTGCAGTAGCAGAGTCAACGGCAACGGAACGCTCAATACCCGTACCAACCATCGGTTTTTCAGGACGCAGGCATGGTACGGCCTGACGTTGCATGTTGGCACCCATCAATGCACGGTTCGCGTCATCATGCTCCAAGAATGGAATCAGGGATGCCGCTACGGATACCACTTGACCAGTTGCCACGTCCATATATTGGACACGGTCAGGCGTTGCCATAATGGTTTCGCCTTTTTCGCGACAAGTTACCAAGTCACCAATCAAATTACCGTCTTTGTCCAAATCAGCATTCGCCTGTGCAATCACATAGCGACCTTCTTCGATGGCAGACAAGTAATCGATTTCTTCAGTTACCTTACCATTAACAACGCGGCGATAAGGTGTTTCCAAGAAGCCATAATCATTGGTGCGCGCATAAACGGACAATGAGTTGATCAAACCAATGTTCGGACCTTCAGGTGTTTCAATAGGACATACACGGCCATAGTGGGTCGGATGTACGTCTCGCACCTCAAAGCCTGCACGTTCGCGAGTCAAACCACCCGGGCCCAATGCAGATACACGACGTTTATGAGTTACTTCAGACAATGGGTTGGTCTGATCCATAAACTGGCTCAATTGGCTAGAACCGAAGAATTCTTTAATCGCAGCAGAAACAGGTTTCGCATTAATCAAGTCATGCGGCATCAAGTTCTCAGATTCCGCTTGATTCAAACGTTCTTTAACGGCACGTTCTACACGAGCCAAACCACTGCGGAATTGGTTTTCTGTCAACTCGCCTACGGAACGAACGCGACGGTTGCCCAAGTGGTCAATATCATCTACTTCGCCATGACCATTACGCAATTCAACCAATGTGGCAATGGAAACTACAATGTCTTCTACGCTCAGAACGTAACCGCCTTTTTCAGCTGCGCCGGCCAAAGTCTCATTTAACAGACGGCCATACCAAGAGTTTTGTTGTGCTTCGGACAATTTTTGCTCGTATGTGCGCGTATTGAATTTCATACGGCCTACACGAGACAAGTCATAGCTGTCTTCACTGAAGAACAAACGGTTGAAGAGCTGCTCGACAGCTTCTTCGGTAGGTGGTTCGCCAGGACGCATCATGCGGTAAATTGCCACACGGGCAGCTTGTTGGTCGGCTGTTTCATCTGTACGCAGAGTGCTGGAAATATAACCGCCCTGATCCAATTCATTGATATACAGGGTAGTAATTTCTTTTACGCCGTTAATATCAAGTTTGGCCAACAGCTCTTCTGTGATTTCATCGTTAGCAGAAGCCAATACTTCGCCGGTTTCCGGATCAATCAGATCAGTAGCCAATGCTTTACCCAACAGGCTTTCTGGTTCCACATCCAGTCGAGTCAAGCCCGCATTGGTAATATCACGGATATTTTTCGCAGTAATACGTTTACCTTTGGCAACTAATACATTGCCTTCTTTATCCAAGATATCAACTTTGGCAGTTTCGCCTTTCAGACGGCTTGCAACCAGATCTGTTTGAACACCGTTTGGAGACAAATAGAAAGTTTCTTTGTCATAGAAAATATCCAAGATTTGCTCATTGTTGTAGCCCAACGCTTTCAACAAAATCGTAACCGGCATTTTACGGCGACGGTCGATACGAAAATACAATAAATCTTTTGGATCAAACTCGAAATCCAACCATGAACCACGGTAAGGAATAATGCGAGCAGAGAACAACAGCTTACCGGAAGAATGAGTTTTACCACGGTCATGCTCAAAGAACACACCTGGAGAACGGTGCAACTGGGAAACAATCACACGTTCGGTACCGTTAATGACAAACGAACCACTTGGCGTCATCAATGGGATTTCGCCCATATACACTTCATTTTCACGGACTTCTTTGACTGTCGGTTTAGATGCTTCTTTATCCAAAATCACCAAACGGATACGTGCACGCAATGGAGCCGCATAAGTAATACCGCGCAATTGACATTCAGGAATATCGAACAAAGGTTCGCCCAATGTGTAATGCACAAACTCCAATCGTGCATAACCATTATGGCTCACAATCGGGAAAATAGAATTGAATGCTGCTTGCAGACCATCATCAGTACGTTGGTCAAAAGCGTTTTCCAGCTGCAAAAATTTCGCATAAGAATCGATTTGGGTTGCCAGCAGGAAAGGAACATCCAAGACATTCTCTCGCTTTGCAAAACTCTTACGGATACGTTTTTTCTCGGTAAACGAATAGCTCATATACACTCCGAAAAGCAATTTTAAATAATAGGCCGTCTGAAACAACGGCATGCATCAACCTGATATTTACATTTATTTGCAATGATTTTATCAAGACTATGCAAATAAATGTAAACAATACCTGATGCTTATTTTAAGAAGCAAAATAAGGCTGGCAGAAAACTGCCAGCCTTCACAGGAAGCATCAAATTATTTGATTTCGACTTTAGCGCCGGCTTCTTCCAGTTGTTTTTGGATGTCTTCAGCTTCAGCTTTAGAAACACCTTCTTTCAGAGTTTTAGGTGCACCGTCAACGATGTCTTTAGCTTCTTTCAGACCCAAGCCAGTGATAGCGCGGACAACTTTAATCACGCCAACTTTTTGATCACCAGCAGAAGCCAATACTACGTCAAATTCAGTTTTTTCTTCAGCAGCAGCTGCACCAGCACCTGCAGGACCTGCAACTGCAACAGCAGCAGCAGAAACGCCAAATTTCTCTTCAAAAGCTTTAACCAGGTCGTTCAATTCCATTACGGTCAAAGAACCAACGGCTTCCAAAATGTCTTCTTTAGTAATAGCCATGCTATTTTACTCCAAATATTGTATTAAAAAATAATTGATTAAATGAAACAAAATCGATTAAGCGGCTTCTTCGCCAGCTTTTTTCTCTGCCAAAGCAGCCAAACCACGTGCAAAGCCTGATACAGGAGCTTGCATAACGAACAACAGTTTGGACAACAGCTCTTCGCGGCTTGGAATAGAAGCCAACTCAGCAACCTGAGCAGGATTCATCACTTCGCCATTGTAAGAACCGGCTTTAACGATGATTTTGTCATCTTTTTTCGCGAATTGGTGCAGCACTTTAGCAGCAGCAACAGCATCTTCAGAAGCAGCGTAAACCAATGGACCAACCATTTGATCGGCCAAACCTGCGAATGAAGTACCCTCTACTGCGCGACGAGCCAGAGTATTTTTCAGAACGCGCAAGTAAACGCCTTCTTTACGTGCATTTGCACGAAGCTCAGTCATGCTGGAAACACTGATACCGCGATATTCAGCGACTACGAGAGTTTGAGCGTTAGCAATTGCTGCGCTAATTTCCTCTACGGCCACTTTCTTGGTTTCAATATTGAGACTCAAGGTCTACCTCCCACTGTTTATAAACAGGATACCGAAATGATATCCCACCAGCGCGGTAACCTAAAAAGACATCTTACAAGCAATCTTGCAATGTGTTTCAGGACTACCGTCTGCGTAGGGCAGTTACGATTAAATCTTACGATCCCTACGGTCTTGGACATCTACTTAATTTTAAGTAGCCCAAATTCAGGCAATCCAGAAAGCCGGATCACCTGAAAATTTCTTAGTTGTTCACGCTTGCAGTATCAACGCGAACACCCAAACCCATGGTGCTGGATACAGCAACTTTTTTCAGGTACTGACCTTTAGCAGCAGCAGGTTTGGCTTTAACGATAGCATCCAGCAACGCATTGAAGTTTTCTTTCAAGTCAGCTTCAGCGAAAGAAGCACGACCGATAGTTGCGTGAACGATACCGGCTTTATCTGTACGGTATTGTACTTGACCTGCTTTTGCATTTTTAACTGCTTCAGCAACGTTAGGAGTAACAGTACCTACTTTAGGATTTGGCATCAGGCCACGAGGACCCAAGATGGTACCCAATTGACCAACGATACGCATTGCATCAGGAGAAGCAATAACAACGTCAAAGTTCAGGTTACCAGCTTTGATTTCAGCAGCCAGATCTTCAAAACCGACAATATCTGCACCAGCTTCTTTAGCAGCTTCTACATTTGCACCTTGTGTAAATACAGCTACGCGAGTTGTTTTACCGGTACCTTTAGGCAGAACGACTGAACCACGAATAACTTGGTCAGATTTACGAGGATCAACGCCCAAGTTGAAAGATACGTCAACAGACTCGTCAAATTTAGCGGTAGCAGCTTTTTTAACCAAAGCAATTGCTTCGTCGATTGTGTACAGTTTATTAGCTTCAACAGAAGAGCGAAGAGCTTTCAAGCGTTTAGATACTTTAGCCATTATACAACACCCTCCACGTCCAAGCCCATTGAGCGAGCAGAACCTGCGATAGTACGAACAGCCGCATCCAAATCAGCAGCAGTCAAATCAGGCTCTTTAGTTTTAGCAATTTCTTCCAACTGAGCACGGGTCAATTTACCGACTTTGTTGGTCAGAGGATTAGAACTACCTTTTTGCAGACCAGCAGCTTTTTTCAACAAGATAGAAGCTGGTGGAGTTTTCATCACAAATGTGAATGATTTATCTGCAAATGCAGTAATCACGACTGGAATTGGCAAACCAGGTTCCATACCTTGGGTTGCAGCATTAAATGCTTTACAGAATTCCATGATGTTCAAACCACGTTGACCCAAGGCTGGACCAACTGGGGGAGATGGATTGGCTTTACCTGCAGGAATTTGCAGTTTAATGTAGCCGATAATTTTCTTTGCCACTTAAAGGACTCCTAAAAACGGGTATAACGCGGAACCATTCCGCTTCCCAAACAGAATTCGCGATTATATCCGCTTAAAAAAAATTTTTCAAGCGAATTAAACCACTTAAATCTTTTCAACCTGACCGAACTCTAATTCAACCGGTGTTTCGCGACCAAAAATCTGAACTGAAACACGCAGTCTATTACGTTCGTAATTAACTTCATCAACAATACCGTTAAAATCAGCAAATGGGCCTTCGTTTACTCGAACTTGCTGACCAACTTCAAACTCAACTTTTGGTTTTGGCTTCTCAACACCTGTTTTAGCTTGTTGCAAAATAGCATCTGCATCTTTTTGAGAAATTGGGATCGGGCGATTTCCACTACCGCCTACAAAACCATTTACTCGAGGAGTGCTCTTAACCAAATGCCACGAGTCATCAGTCATTTCCATTTCGACCAATACATAGCCTGGATAGAATTTACGCTCACTGATGGTTTTTCGACCATTCTTGATATCTACTACTTCCTCGACGGGCACAAGAATCTGACCGAAATAATCTTCCATGTTTTCACGAGCAATACGCTCTTTCAATGTTTTCTGGACATTTTTTTCAAAACCGGAATAGGCCTGCACCACATACCAACGCTTTGACATCTTTACCCTTTCCTATTTAATAAAACATCAAAAAACAACCATGAAATAATTGTATCTGCCACATAAATGAAGGCTGCCAAAATCGCAACAAAGATAATTACAAATACAGTCATTTTGACCGCTTCATCCCGACTCGGCCAAACCACCTTCTTGAACTCGGTCCAAGAGCTCTTAAAATATGCAAACAGACCTTCTTTCTTTTCAGGAGCTGGCTTACTACTTACCACCACTTCCTTTTTCTGATGGCCTTCTTTGTGTCCAGACGGATGTTCTGTCATCTTTACTCACTTATCAATGCCCCACCCACCATCCATTTTAGATAGCAGCATTGATCCATATAATTAATTCTAGATAATCTTAAAACTTAAGTACAAAAAAATTAACCGGCACAAGGCCGGTTAATTTTTTATTTGGCAGGCCAAGAGGGTCTCGAACCCCCAACCCTCGGTTTTGGAGACCGATACTCTACCAATTGAGCTATTGGCCTCTAAACTTAAGCGATGATAGAAGAAACCACACCTGCACCTACGGT
>NZ_KV835577.1:0-6281 GCF_001838065.1 Neisseria sp. HMSC078C12
AAGCCCCCACTGGTTCAAGCTTTATTCCCCCCCCAAACAAAGCCGCCCCGGGCCCAACCGGCAAACGGTTCGGCCGCAGGGCGGCATATAGGCAGAGTCCGGCTTATTTTTTCACGGCAGGCTGCGCGGCCTTAGGCGCGGCAGAAGAAACCGTCGCCTCCGCCTTCAACTTGTTCAGCACCGCATCACCGATGCCCTTCACGTTTTTCAGCTCCTCCACCGATTTGAACGCACCGTTCTTTTGACGGTATTCCACAATCGCCTTCGCCTTAGCCGGGCCGATACCTGGTAATGCCTCCAGTTCCGCAGAAGAGGCGGTATTGACGTTCACGGCAGCCAAAGAGAACGCCGTACACACGGCGGCAAATACACCAAATAAAAATTTCTTCATCAGGGTTTTCCTATAACGTGTCAGATTGAATCAACCGGGCCGTCTGCAGGACGGTTTTCCCCACCCCGCCGACACTGTCGCATCGACAGTAGAACACGGCCCATTCCATATAAATGCATACGACATATTAACGCAAATACCGTTTGATTTCAAACATTCCAAACGGTTAACCGTAACTTTCGGTATTTTTGTGCAAGAATAACAACAGGATAAATATTTCCGATTCCAATACCAAGATGTACAAATACTCCATAAACACCGGTACATCACTATCCCAATGTTTGACCCCAACACCTGTTATCCCAATTCTGCCACCAAACCGACAGAAACGACAGGCATGTAAAAAGCCCCCGACATCAGTCGGGGGCTTCGGAATGGGTGTTTGGCGGTGACCTACTTTCACATGGAAGAACCACACTATCATCGGCGCTGAGTCGTTTCACGGTCCTGTTCGGGATGGGAAGGCGTGGGACCAACTCGCTATGGCCGCCAAACTTAAACTGTTACAAATCGGTAAAGCCTTAATCGGTATAAATGGTGATGACTGAATCAGTCAGTAAGCTTTTATTATTTGAAGTTCTTCAAATGATAGAGTCAAGCCTCACGAGCAATTAGTATGGGTTAGCTTCACGCGTTACCGCGCTTCCACACCCCACCTATCAACGTCCTGGTCTCGAACGACTCTTTAGTGTGGTTAAACCACAAGGGAAGTCTCATCTTCAGGCGAGTTTCGCGCTTAGATGCTTTCAGCGCTTATCTCTTCCGAACTTAGCTACCCGGCTATGCAACTGGCGTTACAACCGGTACACCAGAGGTTCGTCCACTCCGGTCCTCTCGTACTAGGAGCAGCCCCCGTCAAACTTCCAACGCCCACTGCAGATAGGGACCAAACTGTCTCACGACGTTTTAAACCCAGCTCACGTACCACTTTAAATGGCGAACAGCCATACCCTTGGGACCGACTACAGCCCCAGGATGTGATGAGCCGACATCGAGGTGCCAAACTCCGCCGTCGATATGAACTCTTGGGCGGAATCAGCCTGTTATCCCCGGAGTACCTTTTATCCGTTGAGCGATGGCCCTTCCATACAGAACCACCGGATCACTATGTCCTGCTTTCGCACCTGCTCGACTTGTCGGTCTCGCAGTTAAGCTACCTTTTGCCATTGCACTATCAGTCCGATTTCCGACCGGACCTAGGTAACCTTCGAACTCCTCCGTTACTCTTTGGGAGGAGACCGCCCCAGTCAAACTGCCTACCATGCACGGTCCCCGACCCGGATTACGGGTCTGGGTTAGAACCTCAAAGACACCAGGGTGGTATTTCAAGGACGGCTCCACAGAGACTGGCGTCTCTGCTTCAAAGCCTCCCACCTATCCTACACAAGTGACTTCAAAGTCCAATGCAAAGCTACAGTAAAGGTTCACGGGGTCTTTCCGTCTAGCAGCGGGTAGATTGCATCTTCACAACCACTTCAACTTCGCTGAGTCTCGGGAGGAGACAGTGTGGCCATCGTTACGCCATTCGTGCGGGTCGGAACTTACCCGACAAGGAATTTCGCTACCTTAGGACCGTTATAGTTACGGCCGCCGTTTACTGGGGCTTCGATCCGATGCTTGCACATCTTCAATTAACCTTCCAGCACCGGGCAGGCGTCACACCCTATACGTCCACTTTCGTGTTAGCAGAGTGCTGTGTTTTTAATAAACAGTCGCAGCCACCTATTCTCTGCGACCCTCCAGGGCTTACGGAGCAAGTCCTTAACCTTAGAGGGCATACCTTCTCCCGAAGTTACGGTATCAATTTGCCGAGTTCCTTCTCCCGAGTTCTCTCAAGCGCCTTAGAATTCTCATCCTGCCCACCTGTGTCGGTTTGCGGTACGGTTCGATTCAAACTGAAGCTTAGTGGCTTTTCCTGGAAGCGTGGTATCGGTTACTTCATGTCCGTAGACACTCGTCATCACTTCTCGGTGTTAAGAAGACCCGGATTTGCCTAAGTCTTCCACCTACCGGCTTAAACAAGCTATTCCAACAGCTTGCTAACCTAACCTTCTCCGTCCCCACATCGCATTTGAATCAAGTACAGGAATATTAACCTGTTTCCCATCGACTACGCATTTCTGCCTCGCCTTAGGGGCCGACTCACCCTACGCCGATGAACGTTGCGTAGGAAACCTTGGGCTTTCGGCGAGCGGGCTTTTCACCCGCTTTATCGCTACTCATGTCAACATTCGCACTTCTGATACCTCCAGCACACTTTACAATGCACCTTCATCGGCCTACAGAACGCTCCCCTACCATGCCAGTAAACTGGCATCCGCAGCTTCGGTTATAGATTTGAGCCCCGTTACATCTTCCGCGCAGGACGACTCGACCAGTGAGCTATTACGCTTTCTTTAAATGATGGCTGCTTCTAAGCCAACATCCTGGCTGTCTGGGCCTTCCCACTTCGTTTACCACTTAATCTATCATTTGGGACCTTAGCTGGCGGTCTGGGTTGTTTCCCTCTTGACAACGGACGTTAGCACCCGCTGTCTGTCTCCCGAGGAACCACTTGATGGTATTCTTAGTTTGCCATGGGTTGGTAAGTTGCAATAACCCCCTAGCCATAACAGTGCTTTACCCCCATCAGTGTCTTGCTCGAGGCACTACCTAAATAGTTTTCGGGGAGAACCAGCTATCTCCGAGTTTGTTTAGCCTTTCACCCCTATCCACAGCTCATCCCCGCATTTTGCAACATGCGTGGGTTCGGTCCTCCAGTACCTGTTACGGCACCTTCAACCTGGCCATGGATAGATCACTCGGTTTCGGGTCTACACCCAGCAACTGTTCGCCCTATTAAGACTCGGTTTCCCTACGCCTCCCCTATTCGGTTAAGCTCGCTACTGAATGTAAGTCGTTGACCCATTATACAAAAGGTACGCAGTCACACCACAAGGGTGCTCCCACTGTTTGTATGCATCAGGTTTCAGGTTCTATTTCACTCCCCTCCCGGGGTTCTTTTCGCCTTTCCCTCACGGTACTGGTTCACTATCGGTCGATGATGAGTATTTAGCCTTGGAGGATGGTCCCCCCATATTCAGACAGGATTTCACGTGTCCCGCCCTACTTTTCGTACGCTTAGTACCACTGTTGAGATTTCGAATACGGGACTATCACCCACTATGGTCAAGCTTCCCAGCTTGTTCTTCTATCTCGACAGTTATCACGTACAGGCTCCTCCGCGTTCGCTCGCCACTACTTGCGGAATCTCGGTTGATTTCTTTTCCTCCGGGTACTTAGATGGTTCAGTTCTCCGGGTTCACTTCGCTTATCCTATGTATTCAGATAAGGATACCTCCTAAGAGGTGGGTTTCCCCATTCGGACACCGCGGGATCATAGCTTTATTGCCAGCTCCCCCGCGCTTTTCGCAGGCTTACACGTCCTTCGTCGCCTATCATCGCCAAGGCATCCACCTGATGCACTTATTCACTTGACTCTATCATTTCAAGAACCTCTCTGACTTCGTTTACCTACCCGTTGACTAGGGAAGTAAACTTGAAATTCCTACTTTGATAAAGCTTACTGCTTGTTGTGTCTTAACCCTGCCTTTTGTGTTTCAGGATTAAGTCGATACAATCATCACCCAAATACTGTGTTTGTTTTCTTTTCTCTTGCGAGAGATTCTTTATCCTTTGCAAAGAATAAAAAATCAAAACAAACGCATTGTCTTTGTTTGTTGATTTCGGCTTTCCAATTTGTTAAAGATCGATGCGTCGATATTTCACTTCGCAAATCAAAATAAGCTGCTAAGTATAGCAGGCTTCCTTTGATTTGTAAAGTGCTTGGTGGAGGCAAACGGGATCGAACCGATGACCCCCTGCTTGCAAAGCAGGTGCTCTACCAACTGAGCTATGCCCCCGTTCTTGGTGGGTCTGGGAGGACTTGAACCTCCGACCCCACGCTTATCAAGCGTGTGCTCTAACCAGCTGAGCTACAAACCCGGATTCTCTTCTTAAGCGAATCTTGTCTTCACTCAAGCTTTTCTCTTCCGCATCTTTTACAGTTTACCGATAAGTGTGAATGCATCAGACCTCTTCTTTCTCTAGAAAGGAGGTGATCCAGCCGCAGGTTCCCCTACGGCTACCTTGTTACGACTTCACCCCAGTCATGAAGCATACCGTGGTAAGCGGGCTCCTTGCGGTTACCCTACCTACTTCTGGTATCCCCCACTCCCATGGTGTGACGGGCGGTGTGTACAAGACCCGGGAACGTATTCACCGCAGTATGCTGACCTGCGATTACTAGCGATTCCGACTTCATGCACTCGAGTTGCAGAGTGCAATCCGGACTACGATCGGTTTTGTGAGATTGGCTCCGCCTCGCGGCTTGGCTACCCTCTGTACCGACCATTGTATGACGTGTGAAGCCCTGGTCATAAGGGCCATGAGGACTTGACGTCATCCCCACCTTCCTCCGGCTTGTCACCGGCAGTCTCATTAGAGTGCCCAACTTAATGATGGCAACTAATGACAAGGGTTGCGCTCGTTGCGGGACTTAACCCAACATCTCACGACACGAGCTGACGACAGCCATGCAGCACCTGTGTTACGGCTCCCGAAGGCACTCCTCCGTCTCTGGAGGATTCCGTACATGTCAAGACCAGGTAAGGTTCTTCGCGTTGCATCGAATTAATCCACATCATCCACCGCTTGTGCGGGTCCCCGTCAATTCCTTTGAGTTTTAATCTTGCGACCGTACTCCCCAGGCGGTCAATTTCACGCGTTAGCTACGCTACTAAGCAATCAAGTTGCCCAACAGCTAATTGACATCGTTTAGGGCGTGGACTACCAGGGTATCTAATCCTGTTTGCTACCCACGCTTTCGAGCATGAACGTCAGTGTCATCCCAGGAGGCTGCCTTCGCCATCGGTATTCCTCCACATCTCTACGCATTTCACTGCTACACGTGGAATTCTACCTCCCTCTGACACACTCTAGTCACCCAGTTCAGAACGCAGTTCCCAGGTTAAGCCCGGGGATTTCACATCCTGCTTAAGTAACCGTCTGCGCTCGCTTTACGCCCAGTAATTCCGATTAACGCTCGCACCCTACGTATTACCGCGGCTGCTGGCACGTAGTTAGCCGGTGCTTATTCTTCAGGTACCGTCATCAACTGTCGGTATTAGCGACAGCCTTTTCTTCCCTGACAAAAGTCCTTTACAACCCGAAGGCCTTCTTCAGACACGCGGCATGGCTGGATCAGGCTTGCGCCCATTGTCCAAAATTCCCCACTGCTGCCTCCCGTAGGAGTCTGGGCCGTGTCTCAGTCCCAGTGTGGCGGATCATCCTCTCAGACCCGCTACTGATCGTCGCCTTGGTAGGCCTTTACCCCACCAACTAGCTAATCAGATATCGGCCGCTCGAATAACGCAAGGCCCGAAGGTCCCCTGCTTTCCTCCTCAGAGAATATGCGGTATTAGCTAATCTTTCGATTAGTTATCCCCCATTACTCGGTACGTTCCGATATGTTACTCACCCGTTCGCCACTCGCCACCCAAGAAGCAAGCTTCTCTGTGCTGCCGTCCGACTTGCATGTGTAAAGCATGCCGCCAGCGTTCAATCTGAGCCAGGATCAAACTCTTATGTTCAATCTCTAACTTATAACTTCTGGTCTGCTTCAAAGAAACCGACAGGACAATGTCTAAAACATCATCTTGTCTGTCTTTCAAACAGTGTGAGGCCTAATGCACTCACACTTATCGGTAATCTGTTTTTTAAAGAGCGAATCGAATTATACAGTACATTTAGCAAATGTCAACTAAAATTATCGAAAATTTCAACCAACTGTGTTATACTGTCTGCTTCGTTTTCTTCACCGCGTCAGCAGCGAAGAACCGAACTATACGCC
>NZ_KV835578.1:0-3975 GCF_001838065.1 Neisseria sp. HMSC078C12
GCCACCATTATTCAGACCGCCGGCAGCAAACAACGTCAGGCCATAGAAGTCGATGAAGAATGACAAGTGAGGAAGGCTATATCGAGAAACTGCACCTTACCCCCGCCAATGCCCATGAGTGCAAATACCTGTCGCCTTTATTGGAAGGTTTGACCAAAGGTACGACCGTCTATGCCGACAAAGGCTACGACAGTGAGGAAAACCGGCAACATCTGGAAGAGCATCAGTTGTTAGACGGTATTATGCGCAAAGCCCACCGCAAACATCCGCTGACGGAAGCGCAAACCAAACGCAACCGATATTTGTCGAAGACCCGTTATGTGGTCGAACAAAGCTTCGGTACGCTGCACCGTAAATTCCGCTACGCCCAGGCAGCCTATTTTGGTCTGTGTAAAGTGAGTGCACAAAGCCATCTGAAGGCGATGTGTTTGAACCTTTTGAAAGCCGCCAACAGGCTAAGTGCACCTGTTGCCGCCTAAAAGGTGGCCGGATGCCTGATTAATCAGGTATCCAAGGAGGATTAAGGGGATATTTGAGTAGAATCAGTAGATCTTTGAAACAAAAACAGCCGAAAACCTGTGTTTAGGTTTCGGCTGTCGAGGGAGGGGCTTTTTTGCAAAGGTCTCAGCTTAATTATTTGGTTATACGGGCTGTTTTAAAGTAACACTTGAAACCTGATTCTAGATTTTGTAATATAAGTCTTTTAAATGAATGTTCGAACAATATGCCAATATGCCTCAATAAATTAACTTAGATTACTTTATTGGGGCATAAGAGGGATTTTTATCATGTCCAAAAAAAGTCTTGTTGTCCCCCAAAAAGATATAGTTATTAAACGAAGAGAAGCACCTAAACTTTGTAACAGTTTATCTGTTACAAATGAGGGAGCTAAAGATTATGTCATTGTTGACTTTTTATATGCTTCTGTAACTCATAAAATCAACTC
This sequence comes from Neisseria sp. HMSC078C12, assembly GCF_001838065.1. Taxonomy (NCBI): domain Bacteria; kingdom Pseudomonadati; phylum Pseudomonadota; class Betaproteobacteria; order Neisseriales; family Neisseriaceae; genus Neisseria; species Neisseria sp. HMSC078C12. The sequence goes on from NZ_KV835578.1 coordinate 947, forward strand.
TACCTCTAATCAAACAAATGATCTTGAAGTTAATGTTATTACTTCAATTGCTATGCCAAATGAAGTTGCGAAACATTTAAGAGATGCACTAACTCAATATTTGGATAACTATGCAAATTAATAAGATAAAAGATATAGAGAAAAGTAATTTCTTTGGTTTTAATGATTTAAAACATAATCATATTGTCCCTTTTAACAAATCCAAGTCAAGAGGAATAAGAGAAGATAAAAAGGAATTAGCATGTCAAATTGATGATAGATTTTTCTATTCTATTCTGATAAATGAAATAACTAAGGATAAATATTATATCAATGTATTAAGGCCCCAAAAACAAATTGAATATAATCTAGGTAATGAAGAGTTATACTTGGATGTTAAACAGTCCTTGGAACAATTAAAACTATTTAAATCTAATTGGGATGGATTTGGAGCACGAAAGTTTGATCAATCTGTATTAACAAATGCACATAAGGTACTTAAACAAATATTTAAAGGTGAAATCCCTGCGCAAAAGATTGAAGATGTTCATTTAGAACCAGGGGTTAATGGTGTAATTGTATTCAGAATTTTTTTTAAAAAATCAAGAATAAAAAATTCAGTTATTGGAATAGGAGATACTAGTATTTCATCCTATAGTAAATATCTTACAAATCAATCAGGACTTAGATTTTTTTCTAAAATAAAAGAATATAATCATTTATTACATAAAATTTCAAACTCTATAAATGGATTTTTCGAATATAGTTATATTAATGAAAATGATGAGTATAATGAATAAATCTACTGAAATTGATGAATCTATTGAAATTGGAGATTCTGAAGTAATTATTAGAATTGTAATCTCCCCTGTAAATGTTTCTGGTAATAGAATTAAGATGAATATTTTCCAACCACCAAGGGGTACGCAAGATGTCTCTTGTCTTCGGACAGAACTTCTTACAGAGTCAGAATGCCTTAGTAAAGGTAAGGAGATTGCAAGTAAGAGAGCCAATAGTGAATTACATGGTTTTGCCTTATTAACAAAGCACTGTATTTTATCTTCGGAGGCAACAGTTGAAGACTCAAGAGACCCTCCAAATTTCTACGGGCATGCTGATATTAAAATGGGTATTTTTAACCATACTTCTGAAAAGATGCCTTTAGGTTTTGAGGAACAAGAATTGTTAGATTCAATAAAAGAAAAGTTAATGTCTCATTCATTATTTATTGAATTTAAAACTAAGACTATAAAACAAAAAAATGGGGATGTAAATTTAACAGATTGTGAAAAAAATGAACTTCTCCATAATTATGCTGAAAGATTGGAAAAGGTGTTTTAATGAATAAACCCTTTCAACCATATTAAATCCATCTTTTCATCATTTAGAGTAGCTTGATTATTTGAGGGCTGACTTTTTTGTCATGTTTCTGTTGAGCTTTGGTGGTTAGGAGTTGTTCAAGCATACCCTTAAGCACTCTAATGGAAATTTAACAAAATAGTGTTTGAGAGTATAGTACTGATAATTTAGACATTAAAAAAACCTGTGGTCGTACCAAATCTTGTACGACCACAGTTTTTTTTGTTTGTTAGTCAGTTGAGAGAGACTGTTGTTTAGTAAGGTCTATTTATTTACTACCTAGAAACGGGTTGATAACTTTAATCCGGCTGCGGTGAACGGAGTTGTATCTCGGGTAGCAACTGTCATATGGTGGTAGCAGGCTATGGCCGCAAGATAGCCGTCTGCCGCCGCAACGGTGAATCCTGCTGCCCGCGCTGTTGCACGGACTTCGGCATAGGCAACGGCAGCTTCGATGTCAAAATCCAAAATACGGTCTGAAAATACAGGTAATACTGTTTCTTCCAGTTTTTCCAACAACAGCCTTTTTTTCCGCCTTCGGGAAGGATGGCGATACCAAAACGCAGTTCCGCCACGGTAATGCTGGAAAGATATAGTGTTTCCACCGGTTGTCTGTCCAACCAAGCGATGACGCCAGAATATGGATTCTGTGAAGGTTTCTTAGATGGAAATACTGAAATTCTATTTCTAGAAGATCAATTTGCTGTGGTTTGTTATCATGCAAAACTATCTTCTTATCCTGTGACATTGCCTATCGGGTTTATGACTACCAACATTCGACAAGTAAATCACATCATTAGTTTGGCTAAAAACTACCTAAGTTCTCCTCTATTCCCTAATAAGAATGAAGATGAAATAGGTCAAAAAGATTTTGGTTTATTAAAACCATAACTGTATCCAACTTTTCAACAGAATAATCATACCGAAGCAGGAAGGCTGTATTGATGAGTTAAAAAAGGTCGTCTGAACTTCAGACGACCTTTTTTCTATGGAATATTATTCACAGATTTTGTGGATGTTTTGGGGAAATCATATCCTTAGACTACGAGCAAATCCGAGAACCGTGTGGTATAGCACTGGCTTAATCTATCTCTGTTCATTTTCCAGTCATCGGCCAGTAATTCTGAGGCCAATTTCAGACGGCCTCTACCGTGCTGACGGTTGATTTTATCCCATGCCTCCATGGCAGGATTGGCTTTTGTCGGTTCCCATAAGTCTGCCTGCATTTGAATAGCTGGTTTCAAACCATGTAATTCAATTCCGCATTTTTTATAGAGGTATCCACTGCGATAAATATCTGCCAGAAGTCGTTGTGCTATTCGGTTCAAATGAACTGTATCAGCGGTCGATACAATCAAATTCTGGGCTAGGCTATTATGATATTGAGACTCATCCTCACGAAAAAAATCTGTATGTAAGAATACAGAAACGGCGGATGCAGTTAAACCATCCTTACGCAATGCTTCAGCCCCTAAACTGACATGATGCGTAACAGACGCCTGCAATGCCTCTAATGTTTCTATACGCGTTCCAAAACTTCGACTACGAACAAGGTTTTGTCTCGGTTGTGCATTGGGATGTAATCCGTCACAGACAATACCCTGCATCTCTCTTTGCGTCCGCTCCACTGTTACACCATACCGTCGGCGTATGGGGGGGCGTTTGCGGGAGAGGGCGAAATCCTACGCTAA
>NZ_KV835579.1:0-33120 GCF_001838065.1 Neisseria sp. HMSC078C12
ATTGTTGTAATAGGTTGTATTAATGTTGTATAAGTGTTGTATAGGTTGTAAAATAGGTTGTATAAATGTTGTTTTGATGTTGTAAGAGGTGTGTATGAGTGATTTAGAAGATTTCATCAAATCGTATGAAAATAAATTGAGTCCAGGGAAACGATCCGTACTGGAGCCTTATAAAGATGAAATTTTAAAAATGAAGCAGCTTGGGTTTACTGAAAAACTGATATTGCAGTTTTTGGCTGAAAAGAAAAATGTAAAAGTAAGCCAACAGGCATTAAATCGATTCATCCGTTCCCGGCTTCAAAAAATGAATTTAGGAGCTGAAAAGAAGGTAGAAAAATCTCAAAATGATAATAAATTAACTAATTCAAAAAGCCCCGTTTCTGAACCTGAAAAGCCAAAAGAAACTTTGGCTCAATCCAATTCCGGAAAGAACAAATTTGATTGGCAAAATCCGATTAATCCAAAGGACTACAAATGAAAAAGCCGTCTGAATTTTCAGACGGCCTTTACTCAAAAAAATATTTTCCAATATGCCAAATCTTCGGGGCATCAGCGGTAAAACGGCGCTTCCTCACAGTTCGACCACTACAAATTCCCCCTGTTCTGCCTCAGCCAGCGAGTGTTCCAAACGGGCAGTATTAGCAGGATTTCCGAACAGGTACAGCGTCTCCTGTACATATTTCTAACGATTTATCCACAAAACCTGTACATATCTCTCCCTCAAAAAGAGTCTATATCCTCTCAAACGTCAATATCCATCTACATCCATCATAAATTGCACAAAAAACAGTCAGGCGTGAGCCTGTAATATTTTTTGATAGTGGTCTGTGAAGGTGATCTTTGTATAAAGGCCGTCCTATACGGACAAAGTTCTATGTCCTCTAAAGCCAAAGTTCTTTGCTCATTATGTACAAACATAATATTTTCAGATACTTATATTCAACATTAAAACTTATTCTTTAAATTTGATTCGGATAAAAATAGGTAAACGAAGCAGAAAAACAGCCCATCACATCTCAAATTATTGAGAGAAACAGACAAAACAGCCTTTTAGGCGGCATATCTACCGGCAAAAAGCGCAAAAAAAGCTGCCGGAGCAGCTTTGGGGCATGGCTGTGCCAACAGCCTGATGATGGTTACTGTTTTTTCTTATAGTAATTTTGGAGATTTTGACGGTGAGGGTTGTCGGGATTCCGCTGTCCGCCTGTATCGGGCGGTGGGTCGGCGGATTGTTTGATTTGCGCCTCGTATTCCGCCTTAGCTTTGCGTGTGGCCGCTTCAGACGTTGGTGGCGTAGGGATGTTGGGGGAACGGTCGGAGGCGTAGAAGCCTGCCCAGCCGTTCAGAATAGCTTTCCGCATGGCGGCTTCGAGATCGTAGTTTTTATTTTTGAGGTCTTTGAGCTGGTTGAGCAGGATTTTTTTCTGCTTGATATTGAGAGGCTTGCCTTTTTCGGCACGCATCTTCAAAAAGTCATTCCAAAGACCGAGATTAATCCATTTCTCGAGGCGGAAATTGTCTGTATCGATATGGTAGCGGCTGTCGAATTGAGGCACTGCCTCGCCTTTGACCTGATAACAAAGTTCGAGCAGACGCTCTTTATTGAGCTGCCAGTGCATCCTGCCGTGTACACCTGCACGTCGGCATTGGATAACGCCTTTGCTGGATAGGAATTTTCTTGCCTTTTCATAGCCACGCCGTGTCAGACCGAACTCATCGAACAGCTGGGAAGCGGTTTTATAAAACCAACCCTGACGTTTTGGTTCTTTATCGGCCACGTCGCTCCACCAAAACAGCCCTGACAATAATGTCGCTGCCTGAATATTGGAGCCGCACAAAAGCCCGAACTCGCGGTAAACCACGAAGTCCGTTGTTATGTGGTGGCGGATTTCGGCTGTGAGCATAGGTTATTTTTTTGGTTTATAAGCTTTAGAAATGGCTTCAACCGTAACTTCATTGTTTGTGTAAGCCGAGATTTTAATGGCTGTATCCAACGGTGCTTTTTTCCGACCGCTGGCAATTTGAGAAATCCATGAGTAGTTTATACCTAATGTTTCAGCCATCTCTTTTAGACGACCTCTTCTTTCTCGCAACCATTGTTGCAATGTGTATTCGCTCACTGTCATTTCCTTGTAATTGACAAAACCAAGACTTACATATTACCCATAGCTAACAAATAAATCAATAATCGAAAAAAAGCTATTACCCAAAAGAAAAAGCTGTAAAGCGATAATTAGAAAATGAATACACTTGCAGACAGAATCAAAAAACGCCTTGACGACTTAGGTAAATCACAAGCTGATTTGGCTAAATATTGCAAAGTCAAACCCCCCTCAGTTTCTAAATGGCTGAATGGGACAACAAAGGTTTTAGCCGGGCAAAATCTACTAAGAGCATCTGAATTTCTCGAATGTGATCCTGATTGGCTTGCTAGCGGAAAAGGATTTTGGGCAAATAAATCGGCTGATCCAAAAGCTGCTGAAACGACCGTATCACCATTTACCATAAAAATGCTTGATAACGATATACTTGACCAGTATCCAATCAATACGTCAGATATTTCAGCCAATATTTCGTATATTGAGTATACGGAAGATCAGTATCGCAGGATTTTTTCTGCTAAAAACCCAGATAGTCTAAGGCTGACAAATATACGAGTTGATAATATGTCCGGAACACTTGAGCCGGGTGATTTGGTGTTTGTAGATATATCAATAAACAAATATGATGGAGATGGTGTGTACCTGTTTATGGTTGGAAATCATCTTCATTTAAAGAGATTGCAAATGGTTGGTAATAATCTGCTCGTAATCTCAGACAATCGTCAGTATAAGAGTTGGGAAATTTCTACCAAAAACAGATCAAGTCTTATAGTCATTGGTAAAGTCTTAATAGGGCAGTCTCAGATTTTCCAAAGGTTTTAAAAAAAGAGGTCGTTTGAAAATATCAGACGACCTCTTTTTTTCACATATGCCCTGATTAACTTCATACGGGCTGTCACATTCTAGAAATTGTTTAAAGTCCCCTGATAATAACGATTCTTATAAACTTGTCAGAACATCAGCATTAATTCTGACTTTAATTGTCCTTCTTAGGGAATTCTTGTTCTAAGGTGGTTTGATAATTCAGACTACCTTTTTCTATTTCTAGCATCTTATTTTCTAAAAATATAATCTTTTAAAACAATACGTTGAATATTTAAAAATGTAAATATTTAGCTTTGGCTAATATTTTTCTTGCAATATTTGTTACCTATGGCTAATATACGTCTATCAAAGTTCTTTAACAGTTTGAAACGAAGCAACCGGCCTTCGGAGATGTTTTGGCCTTAAAAGACTGAAACATCATGCGTAAAAAAGGTGATCGAGCCTTTGGGTAAATCGGACAAACGGTTGCAGGCAGCATCTGACCTGCCAAAAAAAATGCCGCGCATCCGGGTTGCCCAGTGGGGTCCGGTAACAGGCGGCAAGTTGGACGTATTTCTTAATCGGGACGTATTCCCGATGCAGCAGCGATAATCTGCGGACAAGCTGCAAAACACATTTTGATTTTTATATTCCCCGCCGTGAGCGGGTATTTATCGGAAAAGTCCGATAGGGCAAATGCCCAAATGTTCAGACGGCGCTACCCGTCTTTAAACATGTATCCAAATCCAAGCCCGCTTGTGCAAGAAGCGGGTTTCCGTTTGGGTTCATCTGAAATAATCAGATAGTTTATTATAGTTCAATGGTGTCATTATGACAAATGACGAAAAAACGCATTATAAGATAAATTTGTCTTAAAACATATTCCAAATTAGTTTTTTTTACCGCCTGGCTACATTATAGGGTGGCGGGCAACTCAGTGGCTCGGAGTAAAAAGACTGAGCGGTTCCGAAACCGTCCGTGTGTGATGTCCTGTACAAGCACTTTGCCTGTGAATCAGTAAGCAGTAGCGGGAGGGTAAAAATCGGCAGTATGGTATTTATCACACCCTACTGTTTTGAGCGATGTCCTGATAAGGCTGACTACCGGCAATAGGTCGGGGAGCAGGTGAAAGCCCTGCAATAATCTTCTGAGGTCGTCTGCAAAACTGGTTTTCAGACGACCGTTTTTGCAAATGAGAAAGGAAACTCCATGAAAAAAATCCGCAAGCCCGTCAAACAGATCGTCATTGGTACATATCAAAGTATGAGAGCCGCTGCCCAGCAGGTTGACCTGCTGATGAAGGGCAATTCCGATTTGTGCGTAAACATTGTGCAAGAAGGAAGAAAGTTCCAAGTTCGTACAGTTGTTTGGCAATGAAAAAGCCGCTTTCATTCAAAAGCGGCTTTAAGTTGAGATGGATGATCTCGTAGGGGTACGCAGATTATCCTTTTTTTCGTCTTTTATTTCAATATGGAAAAGGTGTGTGTATGAAAAAATCTTTGGGTTTGTTAATTGCGGCGTTACTGGGAGCAGCGCCGGCGACTTATGCTGACGATGTGCTTACAGGCGATACGCGCTTGGCGTGTGAGGCAATTTTATGTCTGTCATCAGGTGATCGTCCAAGCGAATGTGCGTCTTCTATTAGACGATATTTTTCGATTCGCCACAAAAAATTGGGCAATACGATCAAGGCGCGTCGTAACTTTTTAAAAATGTGTCCGAGTAGTTCGGAAAGTGCCGAAATGTCGGGTTTGGTTGATGCAATTGCAAATGGAGCTGGCCGGTGTGATGCTCAAGAGTTGAACCGTATGATGCGTTATTCAAGGTTTGAGAAGGTATGCGAACAAAAAAACAAATATCGCTTTGGCCGACAATATACGTCTGATGAAAATTGCCAGATGGTTAAAAAGTTTTACGTCAGACCTGATAAACCGGAATACTGCAAGGCTTATTACGACCACGGATGGACGACTGCGGGCGATAAAGTACGATATGTCGGCGAAGAGAAGAATGGTGGTCGCTGGGTAGATATTCGTTAAATCTTCACTCCTGCTCTACATAGGCATAAATGTTTAGCAGCTTCGGCAGCCCTGCTATATAGGGCTGCTTTTTTTACAAACACAAACTTGTTCAGGGACGAGCAGGTTTCTTTTTGTAAAAAATCATTTGAACAAACGAAAGGTTATGCCATGAAAGAAGTCCATTTTATTGCACAAGGTAAGGGCGGCGTTGGTAAATCAACGATTGCAAGTTTTTTAGGTGACTACCTCAAAGCAAAAGCCAGTGGAGAGCAACTGCATTGCTTTGATACTGATCCCGTAAATCCTTCTTTTAGCCGTTTCTCGGCGTTAAATCCTGAAGTAATCGATATTTTAAATGACAGTAATAATATTGATTCCCGCTATTTTGATGGATTGATTGAGAAGCTGGTAAACGAGGAAGGTATTGCTGTCATTGACAACGGGGCTGCTACTTTTGTGCCATTGATGTCTTATATGGCAGAAAACGAAGTACCATCCTTCTTGGCCGAAAACGGTATCCGCATGATTATTCATGTACCACTTGTAGGTGGACAGGCTCTTGATGACTGTATTACAGGTTTGGTGCAAACGTTAAATGCTTTACAGGCTGAAGTGGTTATTTGGCTTAACGACTTTCAAGGTGTGGTAACTAAAGATAAACCGTTTGAAGAATTTGGTGTTTATAAGCAATACAAGGATCGTATTATCGGCGTGGTACATATTTCACATCGCAACCCTGATACGTTTGGTGCAGATATAAAGGAAATGACAACCAAAAACCTGACTTTAACTGAAGCACAAACTTCAGGTGAATTTGGCTTGATGCCTCGCCAACGTCTGCGTACGGTACAGCGTGAGTTGTATGAACAACTGGATCAAATAGAGTTTTTGGCTACTCAACGCCAACCGGAAAAATCAGAGGCATGATATGGGAAAAGCAGAAGTAGATGCCATTATTGCCGACGTGTTCCGGGTTTCAGGTATCAAACTTACAGCAGACGACCCGGTTATTGCTATTCTGTTGGTACAGGAAAGCCGGTTGAAAGCCTTGTTTGAAGAACAACGTAACCGTACTCGTGAGGATTTTGACGGAATTACTTCAGAAATCGAAGAACCGTTGAAAACGGCAGTTCAAATTGCTGAAGATTTGAAGACTTATCGTGAACAGATTATGGCAGATCTTCTAGCAGGGTATGGTAAAGAGCTAGCTGAAAGTGAAGGCAAGTTGTACGCCTCAATCCAAGCCAAAATTGACAAACAAATGAAGGGATACCTTGACGAAGTAACAACGAAGATAAACCGGTCATGGTTAGTTGCGGCACTGATTTTCTTCTGTTCCATACTTGTTCTGAAATTTGTTTAGGGAACTTTATGCTGATAGAGAAGAGTGTAGAAGTTGTTACCGTAAAAGTAAGCGCCCTGTTTAATCCAAAGGATGATCAGTTTCCTCACTTCCGTCTCGTTCCACTCGAAGCAGACAGGCAGGGTTATCTCTGCCTGCTGTTTTATATCGACCGAAACAACTTTTTAGTGTTGGAATCCCGTATCAAGCGATATGCGGCAGTTAGACGGCTGTCGCTACTACAGGAAAACGCGCCCTACACGGTTTATGAAATATCGAGGTAATCCATGAAGACATATGACGTGAAAGAAGCGGCTCAATACTGCAAATGCCATCCCGAAACTATACGGGAACATATCCGCTCCGGCCGTTTGGCAGCCTCCATGCCCGGACGGAAATACTGTATCACGCAGCCCGCACTTGACGCATTTATAAACGAACTGGAAAATGCGCGGATGCTGGCTTCACTCGAAAGTAGGAGTGAACAAAAATGCCGATCTATAAACGCGAAAATGGCGTCTATTACATTGACATCACAACGCAAAGCGGTCAAAGAATTAGACAATCTTCTCGCACCAAAGACAAAAGTGAAGCCCAAAGGCTGCATGACAAACTGAAACATGAATTGTGGCAGCAGGAACATTTCAACGAAAAACCGAAACGACTGTGGGATGAAGCGGCAGTTCGGTGGATTGAAGAGATGGGGGACAAGAAAAGTATCAGGGATGACATAAGCCGTTTGCGCTGTCTAGTTCATTTCAGAGGTGTCTTCTTGCACCATATGAGCCGTGATTTCATCATGCAGACTATTAACCGCATGACTTGTTCGGACAGTACCAAAAATCGCTATCTTGCCTTAATTCGATCGATTTTGAATAAGGCGGAAAAAGAATGGGGCTGGCTGGACAATGTGCCGAAGTTGAAACTGTATCGTGAAGCCAAACGCCGTATCCGTTGGCTGAAGCATGAAGAAGCCCAAAGGCTGATTGATGCCCTGCCGGAGTATTTAGCTGATATGGCAGTGTTCAGTTTGGCGACAGGCTTGCGGCAACGCAATGTACTGAGGCTGAAGTGGTCGCATATCAATTTAAGTCGCAAGACGGCATGGATTGAGGCAGACGAAGCCAAAGCAGGACGCGCTATCGGCGTTGCCCTGAATCAGACGGCACTCGGTATATTGGAAAAAAGGATGGGCAAACATCCATCTTTTGTTTTTACTCTACCAAACGGTAAACCCGTGAAAAGCATCAGTTCGCGTATTTGGAAAAACGCATTGTCTCAGGCAGGCATTGTTGATTTCAGATGGCACGATCTGAGGCATACATGGGCAAGTTGGTTGGTACAAGCCGGAGTTCCGCTCGCCGCTTTGCAGGAAATGGGTGGTTGGGAAAATGTCGGGATGGTTCAGAAGTATGCCCATCTAGCCCCCGAACATTTGCACGGACACGCGGCTATATTGGACAGTGTCGGTCTTGGTTTCGACACAAAACAGGCACACCCCAATATAGGCGGTGGCTAAGAAAAAAGCCTAAACAATTGTTTAGGCTTAGGAAAAGTGGTGGGTCGTGAGCGATTCGAACGCTCGACCAACGGATTAAAAGTCCGCTGCTCTACCGACTGAGCTAACGACCCGATAAGCTGTGCATTATAGAGATGGAGCGCACAGCTGTCAACACCTTTTTTAAACTTTTTTATTCGACGACGATTTTTGGGAAGCGGCTGCTGAAGTCTTTGCCTTTATCGGCAATGGCCAGAGCGATTTGGAAGGCGGCTTCGGTGTAGATGTCGGCGATGGTTTGGTTGTTTTCAAACAAGGCTAAAGATGTGCCGCTGTCCATGGCTTCGCGCACGGGCAGGCTCAACGGAAGCTGGCCGAGCAACGGTACATTCAAACGCTCTGCCAAGTTTTTGCCACCTTCTGCGCCGAAGATTGCTTCGGCATGGCCGCAGTTGGTGCAAATATGGACAGACATGTTTTCCAAAACGCCCAAAATCGGAATATTGACTTTGTTGAACATATCCACGGCTTTGCGTGCATCAATCAGGGCGATGTCTTGCGGCGTGGTCACGACAACGGAGCCGGTTACGGGGATTTTTTGCGACAGGGTCAATTGGATATCGCCGGTACCGGGCGGCAGGTCGATGAAGAGATAATCGACATTGTCCCATTCGCTTTGGAACATAAGTTGTTGCAAGGCTTGGCTGACCATCGGGCCGCGCCAAACGACAGCTTGGTCGGTATCGACCAGGAAACCGATGGACATCACTTGAATGCCGCTTTCGGCTTCAACGGGAATGAGTTTTTTGTTTTGTTGGTCGGGTTTGCGGTCTTGTACGCCGAGCATGGTGGGCTGGCTTGGGCCGTACAGGTCGGCATCGAGTACGCCGACGCGCGCGCCCATTCTGGCCATTGCGGTGGCAAGATTGGCAGTGGTCGTTGATTTGCCGACGCCGCCTTTGCCCGATGCTACGGCGATGATGTTTTTCACGCCTTTGATGGTTGCTACGCCGGGTTGGACTTTATGCGTACCGATTTCGGTATCGATACTCAAGTGAATGTGGGTCTCGCCGGTATGCGAAATGACGGCTTCTTGAACGGCGTTGGCAATGTCTGCGGCAATATGGGCAACAGGGAACGCGAATTTCAGGCCGATATGCAGGCCGTCTGAACGCTTTTCCAGAAGCGAAACGGCTTTTTCGCTGCCCAAAGTGCGTATTGTGGTGGGAATCAACACGGCATCGAGTGCGGTTCGGATGGCTGGAATATTCATAATCTGCCTCTTGAATGTGGGAAATTGTTTGATGTGCGCGATTTGCCTGCCTGACAAATCTGCTGAATTATACCCTTGAACGCCATGTAAAGGATACGCCCGAAAAACTTCAGGCTGCCTGAATCATCGGGCAGCCTGAAAAACGGGTCAACTAAAACGTGGCCTTATTCGCTCAAGAGCGCAATGTCGGCAACTGCGTTCATTTGTTCTGCCAAGCGGTTCAGCAGGTTCAAACGGTTTTGTTTCACGGTGGCATCTTCGGCCATCACCATCACGCCGTCGAAGAAGGCATCGACTTGCGGTTTGACGGAAGCCAATTCAGACAAAGCAGTTTGGAAATTGCCTTCGGCAACGGCGGCGGAGATTTTCGGCTGTAAACCTTGCGCGGCGGCATACAAGGCTTTTTCTTCGTCTTGTTGCAACAGGCTTTCGTTAACCGCGCCCAACTCGGCATCGGCTTTTTTCAGCAGGTTTTGCACGCGTTTGTTGGCTGCGGCCAATGCGGCGGCTTCGGGAAGCTGTTTGAACGCGGCAACGGCTTGCAGTTTGGCGGTCAAATCGTCCAAACGGCGCGGCTGTTTGGCGAGTACGGCGGCAACGATGTCTTGCGGATAATCGTTTTGCAGCAACACGGCCAAACGCGCCTGCATGAAGTCGGCGGTTTCAGACGGCGTTTTATCGTTGAGCAAACCTTTGGGGAAGCTGTCGAAGGCCGTCTGAATCAGTTCGTTTACGTCCAAACCGTACTGCATCAGCATCCGCAAAATACCCAAGGCGGCGCGGCGCAGGGCGTATGGGTCTTTGTCGCCGGTCGGAATCAGGCCGATGCCCCAAATGCCAACCAAGGTTTCCAGCTTGTCGGCCAGCGCAACGGCGGTGGCCACTTTGCCGTTCGGCAGATTGTCGCCGGCAAAACGCGGTTGGTAATGTTGCTCGATGGCTTCGGCGATTTCTTCGGTTTCGCCGTCCAAGCGGGCGTAGTATTTGCCCATCGTGCCTTGCAACTCGGGGAACTCGCCGACCATTTCGGTGACCAAGTCGGCTTTGGCCAAACGTGCGGCGCGTTCAGCTGCGGCGGCATCCGCGCCCAATGCTTTGGCGATGTGGGCGGCAATACTTTGCAGACGCTCGATGCGCTCGGCTTGCGAACCGATTTTGTTGTGGTAAACCACGCTGGACAACTTCGGCAGGCGGCTTTCCAAAGTCGCTTTTTGGTCTTGTTTGTAGAAGAACTCGGCATCAGACAGGCGCGCGCGCAAAACGCGTTCGTTGCCTTGGATGATGTGTGATGGATCTTCGGTTTGCAGGTTGGAGACCAGCAGGAAGCGGTTCATCAGCTTGCCGTTTTGGTCGAGCAGCGGGAAGTATTTTTGGTTTTGCTGCATGGTCAGAATCAGGCATTCCTGCGGCACGGCGAGGAAGTGTTCTTCAAAACCGGCTTCCAATACCACAGGCCATTCGACCAATGCGGTCACTTCGTCCAACAAGGCTTCATCGGCGGCAACGGTCGCGTCCAGACGGCCTGCCTGCTCGTTCAAGGCCGTCTGAATGGCGGCTTTGCGTTCGGCAAACGATGCTTCTACTTTGCCTTGCTCGCGCATTTGTGCAGCGTAGCTGTCGGCATTTTCAATGGCGATTTCGCCGTTGGAGAGGAAGCGGTGACCCAATGTTTTGTTGCCGCTTTGCAGACCCAAAACGCTGACGTTGACGATGTCGCCGCCGTGCAGCACGATCAGACTGTGTACAGGACGCACGAAAGTGAATGTGCTGCTGCCCCAACGCATGACTTTCGGAATCGGCAGTTTTTTCACTGCGGCATTGATGATGTCTTCCAAAAGCTCGCCCAGCGGTTTGCCGGTTTGGACGTATTCGTAGGCGTACACATCCTGCTTGCCGTCGTTGATGATGGTCAAGTCTTCGATTTTCGCACCCGCACCGCGCGCAAAACCTTCCAAAGCCTTAGTCGGCGCACCGTCTTTCATGGCATTCGCTACGGCCGGGCCTTTTTTCACAACTTTTTGATCGGCTTGAACGGCTTTCACGTTTTTGACTTGAACGGCCAAGCGGCGCGGAGAAGCGTAGGCGGTGTATTCGGCTGTGCCGTCAATTAGTTGCGCTTTTTCCAAGCCTTCGGCAACGGAAGCGGCAAAATGGTTGCCCAAATTATTGAGGGCCTTTGGCGGGAGTTCTTCAGTGAGAAGTTCGATTAAGAGGGTTTGGGTTGTCATGTGCTTATCGTTAAATAGGAAATTGGTTTGGCGTCTGAAACGGCATCATGCAGTTTTCAGACGCAAGGTTGATTGAATTGACGGCGATTTTATCATTTTCAGACGGCCTGTGGCTGTCTTTCACAAACAATTTGCCCGATTTTCAAGCAACTTCGTCCGCAACGGCTTCAATTCGCAGCGCGGATATACGGCAAACCGCTGGTTTCGTCGCTTTCGGGAATGTCGCTTCCGGCAAACAGCGCACCGGCCAAACGCACGGCTGCGCCGGTCACGGCCGGGGAAATCATAAAGCCGTGGCGGAACAGGCCGTTGACTTCAATCAGGCGGCGTTCGCGGTTGAAGCGGATTTCGGGATTGTGGTGGTTTAACGTCGGACGCAGGCCGGTGGCCAGTTCCAAAAGGTTCGCCTCGCCAAATGCCGGATGCACGGCGTACAGCGCGGACAAAAGTTCCAAACCGGAACGCACGCTGGCTGGCACTTGGCTTTCGCTTTCGATTTGGGTCGCACCAATCACAAAAATATGGTTTTCCTTTGGCGCGATATACAAAGGATAGCGCGGATGCAGCAGGCGCACGGGGCGGGACAGCTCGACTTCTGGCGCGTAAACGCGCGCCACTTCGCCGCGTATGCCGCGCAATTGGCTTTCAGACGGCCTGTTCCACGCTGCTTTTGCACCATAACCGCGGCAGTCGATAACCCAATCGTATTGCGCCGCCAAATCTTCGACTTCGCGTTTGCACGACCAATGGCAAGGCACGTTCATTGATTCCAAAGCATCGGCCAGCGCATTCAATACCTGCCGTCCGTCCAACTGTCCTTCCGCCGGCAGATACAGGCCGTCTGAAAACCGTCCTGCCAGTTGCGGCTCGTTGGCCGCGATTTCGTCCGCGTTCCAGCGTATGGTTTCGTGTTCCGGCACGCCGCCGCGCTTCAAATGCCGGGCGAACTCGGCAGAAAGCGGCTTGTCCTGCGTATGCCAAACGATCAGGCTGCCTTTTTCCTGCATCATCACCGGCGTGTTCAGACGGCCTAAAATACCGCGCCACAGCGCGAAACTCTGCCTGCCCAAACGGATGACTTCAGGCGTTGCCTCCACCGCCTCGGAAGAAGGCGCCAGCATGGCGGCGGCAACATAGGCTGCGGCTTGTGCGCCGTTACGTTCGCCTTTCTCAAACAACTCTACCGACACACCCTGCTCCGCCAATTGGAACGCAATAAGGCGACCGGAAAGGCCGCCGCCGAGTACCGCAATCTTAGACATCAGTTTCTCCTTGTTTTTAATATGAAAATGAACTGCATATTTTAGAACTTGTTTTGCTTTATCACAATATCGACACAAAATGAGAACAGTTTTTGCATATTATGACTGCCCAGGCCAAGCCGATAACTTATAAACAAACAGACGGAATCCCTCTCTCTGCAAGCAGTTCCCCATCGCCTCAGACTGCCAATCAGCTTTGATAAAAATATCTTCTTTACATAAAACCGAATATAATGGCATTTCTTGACACATTCATTCACTCGGCATCACTGCATTTATTGAATTGTTTTGATGCATATATTTGATTTTATAAGGAATAACAATGAAAAACTTGGGCAGTACTTTATTTATCCTCGGCGTATTGGCATTCGGTTTGAATTATATGAACGCCGTACCCAAAGTCTTGGCCTGGATTTACGAATGGGGCGAAGATACCGCCATGTGGATTAAAGCAGGCATTACAGGCGGCGGCGCTTTACTGTGGTTGGCAGGCAATTTCCTTGAAAAACCTGCAGAGGCAGAAGCTGAACCGGAAGAGGAAGAAGAATAAATATCATAAAAGGCCGTCTGAAAAATTTCAGACGGCCTTTTTTATATCTTTGCAAAACAGTACCTACTTTAATGTCCGAAAGTATGCTTTATCGGATAAATTGCTTGCTTTATTACTCCACGCGTCGAAGTTGACTTTTGTGGATATAACCCTGAATCGAAACATGATGACCATACTCTTCTTTTTCTGTGTAAGCCCCCTGGTTGTCATACAAAAGCCAGTCGCCTTTTCTTAAAGACGGGACAATTTGTACATAAGTGCCATTAGGAAGCGTTTTAATGATTTCGGCTTGACCAATCGGTCCTTTGAAATAGTCGATACTACGGACGTTTGCCGATCCGTCAGGGCTGGCGACAACATAATCGTGCACGATAAAACCTTGGCTTTGATGGACGTAGCCTGTACGGATTCCATCTAATTGAATATGAAACCATTTACCCTGTTTCCTGAGTATTTTGTGTTTTCTGCTTTCATAATTCAGTACCGTCATGATTTTGCTGCGTGTATCAGGAGCAACACGAACGTTTGCAGAGCCATCGCATTCGGTATGAGGCAAAAAGTAATCAGCGGCTTGGGATGCGGCCGACGACAGTAAAACCGTTAAAAACAGTGCCATTTTCTTCATGGTTGGTTTTCCTTATATGTTTAGAGTGAGCTTGTTGTGGCGGTAAATTGTGTTGCCGTGCAGCTTTTGACGCTGAATACGTCCGCCTGCTTATCCGAATTTCACTTCCGTCCCGAATACTTCCTGCCACAGTTTTCGCACATTGCTGTAGTGGGTTAGCAATTCGTCCGTCACTTCGGTTTTTTTGGCGTCGCGCAGTTTGGTGTTGTGTTGCTGCTGGCGGTAGAAGCGGTAGGCGGTGCGGCTTTGTTCGGCGAGGGTTTTGTCGATGAGGCCGCAGTCGGCGGCGATGTTCAAGAGGGCGATGTTGCCGTAGTTGTCGAGGAGTTGCGGATATTGGCGGGCATGGGCAAGGATGAGGTATTGGACGATAAATTCGACGTCGACCACGCCGCCGCGCGCGTATTTGACGTTGCTGTCAACCGGCGGGTGGGTGGGGAACATTTTTTCGCGCATTTCGATGATTTCGCCTGCTAAAACGGTTTGGTCGCGTTCGGCAGTCAGCATTTCGGTGCGGATGCGGTCGAAGGCCGTCTGAATTTCGGGTGTGCCGCAGATGAAGCGGGCGCGGGTGAGGGATTGGTGTTCCCACGTCCAGGCGTTTTCGCGCTGATATTTTTCGAAGGCGGCGATGCTGTGGGAGAGGAAGCCGGCGTCGCCGTTGGGGCGCAGGCGCAGGTCGGTTTCGTAGAGGCTGCCTGCGCCGGTGGCGGCGGAAAGCCAGTTGGTCAGGCGGCGGGCAAGGCGACTGTACACGTCGCCTGCATCGGGATGCGGGTCATCGTAAAGATAGACCAAGTCGAGGTCGGAGGAATAGCTGAGCTCTTTACCGCCCAGTTTGCCGTAGCCGATGATGGCAAATTGCGGCGTATCGCGGTGTTTTTTGGGCATGTCCGCCCACGCACACGACACGGCGGCGGCGAGGATGGTGTCGGCGAGGGCGGAGAGTTGGTCGGAGAGGGATTCTACCGTCCACAGTCCGGCGAGGTCTTGGACGGCGAGGCGGAAGACTTGGGCGTGTTGGAAGCGGCGCAGGGTGTCCATTTGCGCTTCGGTGTCGCCGCCGCAGGCTTTGAGGTCGTCTGAAAGTGCGGCGGCGAGGGCTTGCCAGTCGAACGCGGTATCCAAAAGCTGCGCGCTGATGAGTTCGTCCAGCAGAATCGGATATTTGCTCAGATACGCCGCCGCCCATGAGCTTTGGCTCATGATTTGTGCCAGATGCGCCAAGGTTTGCGGATGTTCGTTGAGGAAGGCGAGATAGGCGGAGCGGCGGCTGATGTTTTCGAGGAAGTCAAACAGCCGCATCAGCGTATCGGTCGGGTTGTTTTGCTCGGCCGCCGCCTGTACGAACAGCGGCACGATGGCGTCAAAACGCGGCTGGGCGTGGGCGGAGAGGTGGCGGTATTTATGGCCGTGCCGGATTTGGTCTAGCCTTGCGGCGACGGTTTCGGCATCGAACCCATATTCTTTCAGACGGCCTTGCCGCTCTTCTTCGTCGGGTTTTTCCTGCCATGCCCACTGCCATTCGCTGTTGCTTTGCGTTTGCTCTTCGGGTTCGCTCAAGATTTCGTTGAACAACTGATTGACTTTGTTCCGATGAACATTGAGGCCGTCTGAAAAGGCGGCGTAGCTGTCGAAACCCATGCTTTCGGCGAGCAGTTGTTGCAGTTCGGGCGAGGCAGGCAGGGTTTGGGTTTGTTGGTCGTCCCAGTATTGCAGGCGGTGTTCGACGTCGCGCAGAAAGCGGTAGGCGGCGAGCAGGGTTTCGACGTTTTCAGACGGCATGATGCCCAGCTCGGCAAGTTTCTTCAGCGTTTCCTGCGTGCCTTTCAGTTGCAGCGCGCGCATTTGTCCGCCGCGTATCATTTGGAAAATCTGGGCGATAAATTCGACTTCGCGGATGCCGCCTGCGCCGAGTTTGATGTTGTCCGCCATGCCTTTTTTGCTGACTTCGCTGCGGATTTGGCGGTGCAGGTTGCGCATCGCTTCATACGCGCTGTAATCCAGATATTTACGGAACACGAAAGGGCGCACCAGCGATTTGATGTCGTTCGGATACGGCGTAACCACGCGGCCTTTGCACCATGCGTAGCGTTCCCATTCGCGCCCCTGCGTAATCAAATATTGCTCCAGCGCGGTTTCACTCAATACCAGCGCGCCCGAATCGCCGTCCGGCCGCAGTCGCATATCGACGCGGAACACCTGCCCGTCGGCGGTGATATCGTTCAGCAGCGCAATCAGTTTCTGCCCGACTTTGGTGAAAAACTCTTGATTGCCGCGTTCGCGCCTGCCGTCAGTATCGCCCGATTCGGGATAGACGAAAATCAAATCGATGTCGGAAGACACGTTCAACTCATAGCCGCCCGCCTTGCCCATCGCCACCACGCTCAAATGTTGTGGCGATTTGGTATAACGCCCGATCGGTGTGCCGTACATGTCCCGATAATAGGCGTAGGCAAAGTCCAGCGCGGTATTGACGGCAAAATCGGCAAACAGCGTAATCGTGCGGGTTACTTCGTTCAAATCGCTGATGCGGTTTATATCGCGCACGATAATCTGCGACACGACATAACGGCGCAACTCGCGCAACTGCCGTGCCAATTCTTCCTCGTTTTCTTCCGCGCGGATTTTGTCCCAGTCGGCAAAGGCTTGGAAATCCGCTTCGGTCAACACCTTGTCCAGCATGGGCAGGAAAATTTCGGGCTTGAGTTTGCCTGAATCAAGGTTGCGGGCGAGAAAAAGGGAATAACGGCGGGCAGTATCGAGGCGGTTCATAATCTTTGCCTGAATAAACAGAAAAGACCATCATAGCAAGGTTTCAGGCCGTCTGAAAGCCACGCTTTCCCCTATCCGTGCAATCGGCTAAAATACCAACTTTGCAACCCATCATAAGGAAACCGCCATGACCCGTATGGTTCACTGCGTCAAACTCGGCAAAGAAGCCGAAGGCATGAAATTTCCGCCGCTGCCCAACGAGCTGGGCAAACGCATCTTCGAAAACGTTTCCCAAGAAGCATGGATGGCATGGACCCGCCACCAAACCATGCTCATCAACGAAAACCGCTTAAGCCTTGCCGATCCGCGCGCGCGCGAATACCTCGCCCAGCAGATGGAACAATACTTCTTCGGCGACGGCGCAGATGCCGTACAAGGCTACGTTCCGCAAGAGCCTAAATAAACATTAAACGCCGAGGCCGTCTGAAACCCGATTTTCAGACGGCCTTTAAAATTCCCGATTGCCCCGCATATTAGGCAAATAGAACAGATAAATCATACAAACCCATGATTCTCTGTTAAAATCCAAGTTTCATTCATTTCAATCCACACTGGAGCAAACGCCATGCAAAACGACGTTTACGACTATACCTCGCAAGGCTCGGTTGCCAAAAATATCGTCCTGCAAAAAACCTACCGCCTGCTCGGCCTGTCTTTCATTCCTGCCATTGCCGGCGCGTTCTTTTCCGCCAAAACAGGCTTTAACATTTTCGCCATGTTCGGCTCATACTGGGTTGCCCTGGCCGCCTTCTTCGGCTTCTTCTACGGCATGACCTTCCTGATCGAGAAAAACCGTTACAGCAACGTCGGCGTCGCCCTGTTGATGATCTTCACTTTCGGCATGGGCCTTGCCATCAGCCCTATGTTGCAATACGCCCTGGCGATTAACAACGGCGCGCAAATCGTCGGTACGGCCGCCGCCATGACCGCCGGTGTATTCTTCACCATGTCCGCCATGGCACGCCGCACCACAATGAACATGAACAAACTCGGCAGCTTCCTCGGTGCCGGCGCCATCGTGCTCATGATTGCCGTTGTGGCCAACATCTTCCTCAACATCCCTGCCCTGAGCCTGACCATCGCGGCCGGCTTCGTTGTCTTCAGTTCCCTGATGATTATGTGGCAGGTGCGTACCGTCATTGACGGTGGCGAAGACAGCCACATCAGCGCAGCGCTGACCATCTTCATCTCCATCTACAACATTTTCAGCAGCCTCTTGAGAATCCTCATCTCTCTTAGCGGTGACGACTGATCAAGCCGCAAAGGCCGTCTGAAATTTCAGACGGCCTTTTTGATTTTTGACATCACCGGCAAACTCCCCTATTCTGAACGCCACACAAACCCCATTCCCAACCCAAAATGACCACGACCACTCCGCGCCGTGCCGTGTACGCAGGCAGCTTCGACCCACCCACCCTCGGCCACCTGTGGATGATACAGGAAGCCCAATCCCTCTTTGACGAACTCATCGTCGCCATCGGCACCAATCCCGAAAAGCGCAGCACCTACAGCATAGAAGAACGCCGCGCCATGCTCGATGCCATTACCCACCCCTTCCCCAACGTCCGCATCAGCGTGTTTGAAAACCGCTTTTTGGTCGATTACGCCCGCGAGGCCAAGGCCAATTTTATCGTCCGCGGCATCCGTTCCGCCGCCGACTACGAATACGAACGCTCGATGCGCTACATCAACAGCGACATCGCCCCCGAAATCTCCACCGTCTTCCTGATGCCGCCGCGCGAAATCGCCGAAGTATCCTCCACCATGGTCAAAGGCCTGGTCGGCCCCCAAGGCTGGCGCGACATGATAGGCCGCTACCTCCCCGATCCCGTCTATCAAAAAATCCTGCAAGACCACGAAACAAACACATAAAACAAAGGCCGTCCGAACATTTCAGACGGCCTTCCAAATTTCATTGATTATTGACGGGCAGACATCACCGCCTGCAGGTTTTGTTTTAACGTTTCCATATCCAACCAACCGGCGTTAATAAACAGCATCAGAATCACCGTACCCACGCACAACATGCCGATACCATACAACACATAACCCACCAAAACACGGCCCACCGTCGCATTACCCATCCACATCAAACCGCGCACCTGCACCACAAACACCCAAGCCTGCCACAACAGCGCAAACGCAGCCAACGCCGGCACATACAACACCAGCAACAGCGGCAAGAGCAAAGCCTCAGACACCAAAATAAAGCCCCACAAAGGAAGCCGGGGCGCACCGTAATAATGCAGCACCTTGCGCATCGAGCGGCTCAACACCAACCATTTCACAATCACCAAAATCACCGACAGGCACACCGCCGCCGCGCCACTGCCAAACAAAGGCGACATGTTGGCCGCGTTCACCACGCCCAACAACAGCAACACCGCCGCCATCACCAAAGGCGAATACAAATACGTCTCCGGCGATCGATAGCGCAAACGCAAAACATCCCACATATCACGAACAAACACATACAGCATGGCATAAATCCAAAGCAAAAAAGCCGATTGTATCTTAGGCCGTCTGAAAATCAAACCGGCAAACTTAAAAACCGCCAATTAAAACGAAAAATAATTCAATACAAAACAAAATCTTAATTTACCGCCTCAAAAATAAAGCCTACAAACGCTTGCACAAGGCAACGAAATTTGGTTTAATTCACATCTCGCAACGAAACACGCGAAGGCCAGATAGCTCAGTTGGTAGAGCAACGGATTGAAAATCCGTGTGTCGGCGGTTCGATTCCGCCTCTGGCCACCACCAACCGCCTTGAAGCGGTTATTTTTTTATCTATACGATTTGCACGCCATACTTAGCGCAAATCCCATTCCAGACCATGCGTCCCGATTTCCACACAAGGCCGTCTGAAAATTTTCAGACGGCCGTTGTTCATGTTGGCATGGCATAAAAATCCGCTTTACCGCCCCATTCCGACAGAATACGGCGCTTCCATCCAAATCGGCTGAAACCTTCGCGAACATACTGAATATGAATAAAGTTCAAGGCCGGTCGGTTTACTATATAATACCGTCCAAACCAACCATAACTTACTCATTGCAGGGAAGATAATGAAAAAAGTGCTGATTGTGCATTACTCGCAAACGGGGCAGCTCTCCAGTCTGGCGCGAAATTTTGCCGCGCCGTTGCAAACAGCCGGCATACAGGTCGATTGCGTCAATATCGTACCGGAGCAGGCATTTCCGTTTCCATGGCCGTTTTGGCGTTTTTTCGATACCTTTCCTGAAACCGTCCATTTAAAACCCGCCCCGATTCTGCCGCCGCAAATCCCATCCGAAGATTACGATGTGGTGGTTATTGCCTACACCGTTTGGTTCCTCTCTCCTTCGCAACCGATGACCGCCTTTTTACAACGCGAAGAAACGCGCCGCCTGCTGGACGGCAAACCGGTCATCACGCTTATCGGCTGCCGCAATATGTGGCTGGGCGCGCAGGAAAAAATGAAATCTTTGCTGAAACAAAACGGCGCCAAACTCATCGGCAACATCGTAAAAATCGATGCCTGCAACAGCGCGGCAAGTTTCATTACCACGCCCGCATGGATGCTGACCGGCGACAAACGCTATTTCCGCTCCCTACCCTCTGCCGGCATTGCTGAAGAAGAATTGGCGGATGCGGCGCGGTTTGGTACGAAATTGCGCGATGCGCTGTTAAACCAACAGCCTTTGGACGAAACCCTGTTTCAAAACATGGGCGCAGTGACGGTTAATGAAAAACTGATTTTCAGCGAACGCGCCGCCGGCCGCAGCTTCTTCGTCTGGGGCAGACTTTTGATGGCGGCAGGCCGTATTTCTCCACTTTTGCGCCGTGCCTTGCTGTGCTTTTACATCGTCTTTTTATTGGCGATGATTTTAGTGGTTTTGCCTGTCAGCGTAATTTTGAAAAAGCTGCTGCACCCGCTGCTTAAAGGCCGTCTGAAAAAGCTGGCGGACTATTATGCGCAACCGTCAGGCAGATAATACTTTTCAGACGGCCTCAAACCAGGAACCCATCATGCCCGAAGTGATCCACTACCCCGAGCGCCATCGCTTTCAAATCGATATTGACGGTTTGGAAGCAGGCTATATCAGCTATACCGAACACAACGACGGCTGGGACGTAAACCATACCGAGGTCTCGCCCAACTTCCGTCATCGCGGCATTGCCAAACTGCTGGTGGACGCGCTGATGGAATATGCCGAAACACACCATATCCCGTTGACTGCAAGCTGCGACTACGCGGCGTGGTTTATCGGTTGATTATCTTGACAAACACATCATGACATCGAATAACACACTCAAAAACGTTTATCTCAACCGCGTTTCTGCCTTTTTGCCCAACGCCCCCGTCGGCAATGACGAAATGGAAGCCGTACTCGGCATGGCAGGCGATGTGCCTTCACGCGTGCGCCGTATGATTTTGCGCTCCAACGGCATTTTGTCGCGCCATTACGCCATCGATCTCGAAAGCCGCCGCACGACGCACACCAATGCCGAATTGGCCGCCGAAGCGGTCAACGGCCTGTTTGCCCAAGGTGTTCCTGCAGAAGCCGTCGGCAGCCTGGCCTGCGCCACTTCCTATCCCGACCAAACCATGCCCGGACACGGCGCAATGGTGCATGGTTTACTGGATATGCCGCCTTGTGAAGTGTTCAGCATGGCAGGCGTATGCGCGGCAGGTATGGCGGCGATGAAACACGCCTACAACGCCGTACGCACCGGCGAACACGCACATGCGGTTTCCGTTGCTTCCGAAAACGCTTCGGCGGTCATGCGCAGCGAAGTGTTCCAAAGTGAAACCGACCATAAAAAACTGGAAAACGCATCCCCCGAAATCGGGTTTGAAAAAGACTTTTTGCGCTGGATGCTATCTGACGGCGCAGGCGCGGTGTATCTGTCCGACTGCCCCAATTCAGACGGCCTCAGCCTGAAAATCCATTGGATAGACCTGCTTTCCTACGCCAACGAAATGCCGCCCTGCATGTATGCCGGCGCAGAATTCCGCGACGGCGTATTTGAAGGCTGGAAACACGCCGATGCCGATTACGGCCGCCGCCACAGCCTGATGGCGGTCAAACAGGACGTCAAACTGCTGAATGAAAACATCGTCCGCTATACGGTGGAAAAACCCCTCTCCCAAATCGCCGCCAAACACGGCATCCGCGCTGAAGAAATCGATTGGTTCCTGCCCCACTACTCTTCCGGCTTTTTCCGCGACCGCCTTTCAGACGGCCTGAAAAACATCGGCTTCGACATTCCGCAGGAAAAATGGTTTACCAATCTGCACAGCAAGGGCAACACGGGTTCGGCCTCGATTTACATCATCCTTGAAGAATTTATGCGCACCTTCCCCATCGAACACGGCCAAAAAATCCTGTGTTATGTTCCGGAAAGCGGACGCTTTTCAACATGTTTCATGCTTTTGGAAGCAGTAAAGGCCGTCTGAATGAAGATTGACGACATCCCTCAAGACAACAGCGCCAGCTACCACGGCCACCGCAAAGTCATCTACGGCACCCGCGACGGCCACTACGAAGCGGCCACCAGCAACGGTTGGCAGGACGAAGCCTACGCCACCGAAATGGCGGTGTGCGAACTCGATGCCCAAACACAGGCCGCACGCGAAGCCGTCGAAAAAGGCGAATATTCGCCGCTGTACTACCATATGTTCCGCTGCCGTTATGATGAAACCGGCTTGGCCATGGCGGCTGGAGTATGGAAATGGCAGCTGCGCCGGCATTTCCGCCCCGAAGTGTTCGCCAAACTACCGGCCAAAACCCTGCAAAAATACGCCGATGCCTGCCAAATCAGCATAGACGGCCTCAAACAAACCGATATTTAAAGCCCTTCATGATTACCCTGCATTCTCTCGACCAATCCCGCGCCCTGCGCATTGTTTGGCTGCTTGAAATCCTCGGTACGCCTTACCGCCTGCAAACCTACCGCCGTCATCCCGACACTTTGCTCGCCCCTGACGAACTTAAAGCCATCCATCCCTTGGGCAAATCGCCTTTATTGGATGATGACGGCTTTATCTTGGCGGAAAGCGGCACGATTACCGACTATCTGATTCAAGCCTACGGCAACGGCAGCCTGATGCCCGAACACGGCAGCCGCGAATACTGGCAATATCAACGTTGGCTGCATTATGCCGAAGGTTCGCTGATGCCGTTATTGCTGCTCGGACTGGTGTTCCGCCGGATTGAAAGCGCGCCCATGCCGTTTTTCGTCAAACCGATTGCCCGTAAAATCAGCGGCAGCGTCAAAAGCAACTTTATCCATCCGCAAGCCGTGCTGCATCTTGCCCACATCAACAGCGAGTTGGAAAACCACGAATGGTTGGTCGGTAACAGCCTCAGCGGTGCCGACATCATGATGAGCTATCCGCTGCAAGCCGCGGCCGACCGCTTCGATTTTGCCGACTACCCCAATATCCACGCCTATTTGCAGCGCATCGAAGCGCATGAAGCCTACCGCCGCGCCGTTAAAAAAGCAGGTTCTCCTTTATTGAAACTCGACAAATAAAACAAGGCCGTCTGAAACGTTTTCAGACGGCCTGAAACCTTGGTTCACTTATCGAATAGCTTTGCGGCAAACGGCGTTTTTACCCAAGCGCCGCCCGAATGCTTTGTTCCCCCTCGACGTTCCACTATAATGGCAACCCATATCCTTCTAAAAAATAACACCATGCCAACCGACAACCGCCCGACTCTTGCCATCGACACCAGCACATCCTTTCTGTCCATCGCATTGGAACATCAAGGCGAAGTCCGCCTGTTTCACGAAAACGTCGGCACCAAGCAATCCGAACAAATCCTGCCGCAAATCGAACGCCTCTTTAAAGAAGCGGGCATCACGGCCGCCGATTTGGGCTGCATCGTTTATGCACAAGGTCCCGGCGCATTTACCGGCCTGCGTATCGGCGCGGCGGTTGCACAAGGTTTGGCCACGCCGTTTAACACGCCCATGATCGGCATTCCCTGCCTCGATGCCGCCGCTTCGCTGCTGCCGCCATCAAGCTGCGTCCTGGCAGCCACCGATGCGCGTATGGGCGAAGTGTTCTACGCATGGTTTGATACGCAAAACCACGTCCGTTTGAGCGATTACACGGTTGGCAAAGCCGCCGCCATTACCGCTCCCGAAGGCAAAACGCCTAGCGGCGGCATCGGCAATGCCTTTGCCCTCGCCGACAAACCGCCTTTTGACGGTCAAGCCGATATGCCGACGGCCGCCGATTATCTCAAACTTGCCCGCAGCGGCCGCTATGTTGCCACCGATGCGGCGCATGCCGAGCTGCTCTACGTCCGCAATAAAATTGCCCTGACCGCGCAAGAGCAAGCCCAACAAAAGGCCAAACCGTGAGCCTGCGCCCGGCCGTACTTGCCGACTGCCCCACCATTGCCGCCATCGACGCACAAGGCAATCCTTCGTCGTGGACGGCGCAGCAGTTTGAATCGGCGGTTCAACACCATCCCGACAGCGTTTGGCTCAGTCAGGCCGACCACCAAATTACCGGCTTTATCGTGTGGCAAACCGTGTTTGACGAATCCGAACTGCATCTGATTGCCGTCGCGCCCGAATACCGCCGCCAAGGCATTGCATCCGCCCTGCTGCAACACTGGCAAAACGCAGTGCAACAGCAAGGCGCGACCCGATTGCTGCTCGAAGTCCGCGCAAGCAATGAAACCGCGCAACAGCTCTACCGCAAACACGGCTTCCAAACCTGCGGCCGCCGCAAAAACTACTACGCCCTGCCCGACGGTGGCAGCGAAGATGCCGTATTGATGGAGAAATCATGTTAAGCAGCCGCTACCTGCACCTGCACGAAGCCTTGGGCTTGGGCCCGATGTGGCTGAACCGAAACGCCAAAATCATCCATGCCGCGCCTCAAGCCGCAGCATCAGCCGCGCCCGTCCGCCCCAAAACCATTGCTGCCGATACCGCGCAAGCCGTGCGCACTTTATCCGCAAGTGCCCATCAGGCACGCACCGCCGCCATTGCCACTGCGCAAACGGCCAAACCGGCTGTCCGCGTTCCCGAAGAGGCGCCCAAGGCCATGGCCGAAACACCGGCAAAAATAGAAAAAGCCGCGCATTCAGACAATCTGCCCCGTCTTGACGTAACCATCAGGCCGTCTGAAATCATGGTGGTCAGCATTTGCCCGTCCACCGAAGACAGCCTGCACGGTACGCTGTTTAGCGGCGACGTCGGCACGCTTCTCGACAACATCCTCGCCGCCATCGGCCTCAAGCCCGAGCAGGCGCACAAAACCGCATGGGTCAAAACCGCGCCCGTGTTCACCGCCCTGCCCGATGCCGAACACATCCGCTCCGAGCTTGCCGAAATGCAAAACGAGCTGACCGCTTCGCAAGCGCGCGCAGTATTGTTTCTCGGCAAAATCTTCGACAGCCCCGACATGATCGGACTGATGAACGAATTGTGCGGGAAGCGGCCGCATTTCGTCATTCCCCACCCCGCCCGCCTACTGATGCAGCCTCAACTCAAAGCGCAGGCATGGCAAATCTTAAAGCCATTGAAACAGCTTTTGGCCAAGGCCGTCTGAACATTCTGTTCAACCTAAAATCAGGTTTTCCACCAATAAAAAAGGGCGTGTTCGACACGCCCTAATGTTTATCAATATTCCGCCGAATGCCAGAAAGGCTGGCCCACCGTCGGCGTACTGGCGCGCGCTTTCTCACGTGCCTCCACAGGTTCCGCCTCATAAGCCAGACGGCCCGACTCGACCGCAAGCGCAAAAGCGCGTGCCATATTGACCGGATCGCCGCTGCGGGAAACGGCGGTATTCAGCAACACGCCGTCAAAACCCCATTCCATCACTTGCGCCGCCTGCGAAGGCAAACCCAAGCCTGCGTCGATAATCAACGGCGTGTCGGGCAGGCGTTCGCGCAGGACTTTCAACGCATAAGCATGAACTGCGCCCAGACCCGTGCCAATCGGTGCCGCCCACGGCATCAACGCCTGACAGCCTGCGTCAAGCAGGCGGCGGCAGGCAATCAAATCTTCGGTACAATAAGGCAGCACTTTGAAGCCGTCTTTAATCAGGATTTCCGCCGCTTCGACAAGCTGAAACACGTCCGGCTGCAACGTGTCATCATCGCCGATAAGTTCGAGCTTGATCCAGTCGGTATCAAACACTTCGCGCGCCATTTGCGCAGTAGTCACGGCTTCCTGCACACTTTGGCAACCTGCGGTATTGGGCAACACAGGCACACCCATTTCTTCCAACAACGACCAAAAACCCTGCCCGTGCGCTTCGCCGCCGCTGCCGGCACGGCGCAATGAAACGGTAATCATCGCCGGTTGCGCGATTTGGACAGACTGCTTGAGGATTTCCGGCGTCGGATAAGCAGCCGTACCGAGCAGCAGCCGTGAAGGGAAAGTTTCTCCGTATAGGGTAAACATGATGGATTCCTTTGTAATATTATTTTTGGGGCAATAGCCTTCTGAAAAATCGGTTTAGATAGTTTCCAAATAATTTTCAAGTCCTTCGGCGACCTTGGTCGGAATAAACTCGGTAATCGTGTATTTCGCTACGCCTTCTCGGTGAAACGGGTCTTCTGCAATTAACTTTTCCACCTGTTCCCTGCCTGATGCTTTCATCAGGATAACGCCGCCTGTCCGCGGCTGTTTGCGTCCAGACATCACAAATACACCTGCTTGATAATACCGTTCGAGATACGCGATATGCTCGGCCAGGTAGGTTTCAACCGCAGCCAATTCTTTCATATATTCCAACGATACGATAAACATCTCTTTTCCTTTTCTCAGCATTAAACCAATAGCGCAGCTATACGCGCAGTAAAACCGCTTATCCGCCGACTACCGGGCGCACAATGTCCACTTTATCGTTTTCGTTCAAAACCGTTTCCGCATACGTGCCTTTGGCGACAAACTGGGTATTGACGGCAACGGCAAACGGTTTTGGCGGCGAAGTTTGGGCGATAAGGTCGGCAACGGTTGTGCCGTTTAATGTGATGGTTTCATTGTTCAATATAATCTTCATGATGTTTGCTCCTCTTGTCAGACTTCTTATTTTCAGACGGCCTTATTCATCCCACAAAGCCTGAAACGCTTTAACCACCGCTTCGGGATTTTCCGCTTCGGTCACGGCGCGGACGACGGCAAGTGAGGAAACGCCGGTGGCAAGCACATCTTCGGCGTTGTTCAAATCGATGCCGCCGATGGCGACGACGGGCGTGCCGCGTGCCTGTCTGACGTATTCGCGCAGTTTGTCCAAACCTTGCGGGGCGGTCGGCATTTGCTTGGTCGTGGTCGGGAAAATCGCACCGCTGGCGACGTAGCTAGGTTGTACGGACAAGGCGCGATCGAGTTCGGCAACAGAGTGCGTACTCAAGCCCAAGCGCAAACCGGCAGCTTCAATCGCGGCTAGGTCGGCAGTGTCCATGTCTTCCTGCCCGAGATGCACGCCGTATGCACCTGCGGCAATCGCTTCGCGCCAGTGGTCGTTGATGAAAAGCTGGGTTGCACTGTTTTGACAGGCTACGACGCAACGTTCGATTTCGCGTTTCAACTCGTCGCCATGCAGGATTTTACAGCGCAGTTGCACCGTGTCGGCACCTGCTTTGACCATGCGCTCGACCCAGTCAGCAGTGGGAACAACGGCGTAAAATTTCAGGGGAGATTTGAGTGGCGGGAAGGTCATAACGGCTCCGAAAGGAATAATTCGTTGTTATATTATCAGAAAAGGCCGTCTGAATAATATTTGTTTTCAGACGGCCTGATTGAAAAAATGAATATTGCCCTATTCGGCTTTGGCTTTATAAAAATATGAACATACTGATGGGTTATCAAAATGAGTGCCATATTGGCGCCCCACATTCGGAGACCCAACCCATGAAAAAAATTTCTCTTGTTAGCCGCCCTTCCCTTACTGTTTACCACTTATTCAAATGCCGCCACGCCTAAAGCGGAAGCTTCAAAACCAGCTTCGGCACACAAACAAACCAAGCAGCGTTTTTCCGGCAAAATCACCGGCTATCAAACCGCCGAGCATTTGTTCTCCGTACGCAAGGGCGACCGCCTGCGCATCAGTAAAACCGGCAGCCCTAACGCCTATTTCAACGTATGGGCACCCAAAGACGATGAAGCCGTATTTAACGGTTCGGCACAAGGCGATAAATTTGACGGTATCGCTACCCAATCGGGCAAATATAAAGTGCAGGTCTATATGATGCGCGCCCAAGCCCGCCGTAACACTACTGCCCATTACGCTGTAAACGTCATCAAAAACTAAGGGGCTGACGTAGATTAGCCCTAAATTCCACACCAATCTCGCAGGATTTTAAGCTGTTGAGACGGTGTGCCGAAGTTAAATCGAAATTCGCATTCTTTCAAGAACAGCGGGAAAGATTTGCGATCGATTCCGTTGTATTTTCGCAAGAAACGTTTTGCCTGATTCCAAAAATTCTCAATGCCGTTAATGTGGTTCTGACGGTCGACAAATTCCTTGGAATGGTTGATGCGGTAATGGATAAAACCGCTCACGTCCAACTTATCATAGCTGCTCAGGCTATCCGTGTAAACAATGCTGTCCGGCATGATTTTCTTTTTGATGACAGGGAATAACGTTTCAGACTTGGCATTATCCACCACAACGGTATAGACCCGTCCGTTGCGTTTCAGAATGCCGAAGACAACCACTTTTCCTGCCGCACCTCGACCACGTCTGCCTTTACGCTGTCCGCCGAAATAGCTTTCGTCCAGCTCGACAGAGCCCTCGAAAACCTCATCGGCAGCCAAGGCCAAATGATGGATGATGACATACATATTTTGCGGTAGAATAGAGTTATTTATCCTGCGACTAGGTAGAAGGCGCGGAAAGTCCGGCAGAACTGGTCAGCCTGATTGAAAGCGGCGACTACGAAGCCCTGCTTGCCGAAGATTCGGACGAACATGGCCAAGGCCACGAACATCATTGCGGCTGCGGCTGTTCCCTCGGCTGAGTCAGCCTGCCCATATTATCTACCGCCTCGATTTTCATATTAAAAGGAGACTTACCAGCATGATAAGCAAAGCAAAATTCAATACCGTTGTCGGCAGCATAGGAGCGGCAATAGGTATTTTCGTATTTGTCGCCTATATCCCCCAAATTATCGCCAATATGCAAGGGGCAAAGGCGCAGCCGTGGCAACCCCTGTTTGCAGCAGTATCCTGTCTGATTTGGGTTTTGTACGGTTGGAGCAAAGAACCCCGGAAAGACTGGATTCTGATTATACCCAACGCAGTCGGCGTGATATTGGGATTTCTGACTTTTCTGACTTCGCTTTAAACAAGGGGCTAATCTACGTCAGCCCCAAAACTAAACGCCCTCATGATGTAAAGCTTTAAAAAACAGCAAAGGCCGTCTGAAAATTGAAATTTCAGACGGCCTTTTAAACGGTTTGAAAAGGACGTATCGAACACGTCTTTTTTTTCCTATTACAACAGGAACATGGTTGCTAATCCCAAGAAAATCAGGAAGCCGCCGGAGTCGGTAACCGCGGTAATCAGCACCGAGCTGCCCAATGCCGGGTCGCGTCCGGCTTTGTCCATCATGACGGGAATGAGGACGCCGACGGTCGCGGCCAGCAAAAGGTTCAAGGTCATCGCGGCCACCATGACCAAACCGATGCCGATGTTGCCGTAGAGCAGCCATGAAATCACGCCCATTACCGTGCCCCAAATAATGCCGTTGACGAGGGCGACGCCGACTTCTTTTTTCAGCAGGCGGCCTGCCTGCGTACTGGTCATTTGTCCCATTGCCATGGCGCGGACGATCATGGTGATGGTTTGGTTGCCGGAGTTGCCGCCGATGCCGGCGACGATGGGCATCAGCGCAGCCAGTGCGACGATTTTCTCGATACTGCCTTCAAATGCGCCAATTACGCGGCTGGCGATAAAGGCGGTACACAGGTTGATGGCAAGCCACATCCAGCGGTTTTTCACCGAGTCCCAAATCGGGGCGAACAAGTCCTCTTCTTCTTGCAAACCGGCCATGTTAAACATGTCGGCTTCGGATTCTTCACGGATCACGTCCACCATTTCGTCAATGGTGATCCTGCCGATCAGCTTTTTGTTTTCATCGACAACCGGCGCGGTGACCAAGTCATAACGTTCAAACGCCTGTGCCGCTTCTTCCACATCGTCTTCGGGACGGAAGCGCACGACATCGGTGGCCATCACGTCCGCCACCATGTCTTCGGGGTCGGCGACCAAGAGTTTGCGGATGGGCAGAACGCCTTGCAACACGTCGTTTTCATCGACCACGAAAATCTTGTCGGTATGGTCGGGCAGGCTGTCGAAACGGCGCAAGTAGCGCAATACGACTTCACACGTCACATCGGCGCGGATGCTGACCAATTCAAAGTCCATAATCGCGCCGACTTGGTTGTCTTCGTAAGACATCGCCGCTTTGACCTGCTCGCGTTCTTCTTCATCACGCGTTTGCAGCGCTTCGTACACCACTTGGTGCGGCAGGTCGTCTGCCAGTTCTGCCAATTCGTCTGCGTCCAAATCATCGACGGCAGCCAACAGCTCGTCTTTGTCCATGGACTCGATCAACGTTTCGCGTACGGCGTCGGATACTTCCAGCAACACTTCGCCGTCGTCTTCCGGGGCGACCAAAAGCCAGACGATGTTACGCTCGCGCGGCGGCAGGGATTCCAAGACGGCGGCCACGTCGGCAGGGTGCAGCTCGGCCAAGAGGACGGTCAGCTCGGTGAACTTGTCGCGCAGGCTTTCGTCTTCAATCGGCACGCCTGCTTCGATTTGTTCAAAGGACGGCTCGAGAATTTCGCATAAGGCGTGGATGCGGTCGATATCGTCAGAGATGCGATCGTCAGAAATGCGGTCTTCCACCGCTTCATTGTCGGGGGTATGGTCGAGATTCGGAGGGGTTTGTTCGATGCTCATAAATGCTCCGCCCGCCGGACGCGGGGAGGCATTTCGGCGGGATGATTATGGTTGTTGTGTGTCTGATGGGAAGTTCAAAGGCGAACTGGGAAGGTCCATAATTCGAGCCTGCTGAGAGGCGCAGAGTTGTAAACGGTGCATATTCTACTCTTTTTTAGGCCGTTTTACCATTTTTAACGGGAAAGGCCGTCTGAAACCGGATGATAACGACACTCCTTTTTTTCAGACGGCCTGATGATTTGATTTTATTTGTTTCGCCTGCCGAACGCTTCCCTGACCACGTCCAACCAAGCCCTTAAGGCCGGCGTCGGGCGTTGGTGTTTTTTCCATGCCATGGTGAGCTGCCAGCGGATTTCGGGTTCGACCAAAGGAATGGCGGCAAAGACATCGGGATTGATTTTTCGGGCATAGTATTCGGGCAGCAGGGCAATGCCCATATTGTGCGCCACCATGTCGGCGACCAAATTCCATTGTCCGGTACGGCAGACAACGTTGGGGGTAAAACCTTGATTACGGCAGGCCGTCTGAATGGTTTCGTTGAGGGAAAAGCCGGCGCCGAACAGGATGAAGGGCTCGTGTTGCAGGCTTTTGAGCGTCAGCGCATCGTGTCTCGCCCGACTTTTCGGCATCAAGACCACCAGCGGATAGTTGCACAAGGTAATGCTGTCGAAGTCTTCGTGAACCGGCGCGAGCAGCTGCCCGGCATCAAGTTCGTTGTTGCGCAATGATTGCTCGATGGCGAGCGAGCCTTGTTCCAAAAACGACAATTCGATGTCCGGCCATTTTTGGTGGAAATCAAACAGCGCATGACTGAGCAAATCGCTGCCAAACAAAGCCAAGCCCAAACGCAGCGTCCCGCTTTTGACATGGCGGTAATCGTCAATGCAGGCCAGCAGCAAATCGCGTTCGTGTAGAAGGTTTAACGCGTGGCGATAGACTTCTTCGCCGATTGCGGTCGGCTGCACCTGCCGCTTTTTGCGTCCGTTTTCTTTGCACAAAAGCGGCACGCCCAATTCTTCTTCCAAAGCCTGAATGATTTTGCTGACCGTCGGCTGCGTCAAATTCAACGCGGAAGCCGTGGCCGAAAAACTTTGCAGGCGGATGAGTTCGGCAAAACAATACAGGCTTTTGAAGTCCATTATTCCTCTAAGGCATGATTATTCGTTTAATAATTCATATTATGCAGAAACCAGGTTTCTATAATCAAGCCTTTCATTCAACACACACCCACATCATGGATTCCCTCACCAGATTTTTTCAGACGGCCTTGCAGCTTGCCATCATCGGCGCAGTATGGGGCGTCTCCGACCTTATCGTCCGCTTCACGCATCTGCCTATTTCTTCAGGCGTATTGGGCTTGTTCCTCATGCTCGCCCTTTTGGGGCTCGGCATCATCCGCCCGGGCATGGTTGACCGCGGCGCAAAATGGGCATTGGGCGAACTCGTCTTTTTCTTCATCCCCATCATGGTTTCCGTCTTGCAATATCAAGACCTGCTGATGTCCGAAGGTTGGCAGCTGATTTTGACCATCGCCGTCGGCACCGCGCTCGTGATGATCAGCACCGCCCTGACCCTCGATTTCTGCTACCGCTGGAAACGCCGCCTCTACAGAAAACTCCACTCCTAAAAATAGAGAATAAAAATGGACTACACCGCCCTCGCCTGCTTCATCTGGACTTGCTTTGCCTATGTCATTGCCAAAAAAATCCACCGCAAAAAACCCTTAATGATTTTCTCCCCCGTCGTTACCGTCTCCGTCAGCACCATCCTCCTGCTGCTGGCATTCGGCGTCAATTACGACACCTACCATAAATATACCCAAGGCATCGTCTTCCTGCTCACTCCGGTTACCGTTGCCTTTGCCGTCCCCATTTATGAAAACCGCGAAGTCATCCGCCGCCAGCTGCCCATCCTCTCCATTGCCATTATGGTGGGCATGTTTGTCGGTGTAGTCAGCGCATTCCTCATGAGCCATATGTTTCACTTCAACAACGAAGTGACCAACAGCCTGATGGCGCGCTCCATCTCCACCCCGTTTGCCGTCGTCCTCGCCAGCGAGATCCACGGCTCCGCCTCGCTCGTTTCCCTGTTCACCATCATCACCGGCTTTGTCGGCATGATATTCGGCGACCTGTTTTTGGCCTTTACCCGCATCCGTTTCCACACCGCCAACGGTGTGGCATTCGGCAATGCCGCCCACGGCTTCGGCACATCGCGCGCCGGACAACGCCACGAAACCGAAGGCGTGATGGCCAGCCTGACCATGATTTTGGCCGGACTATTTATGGTATTGTTTGGCCCGACCATGGTGCATTTGGTAATCTGGATGATGAGTTAGGCCCCGTCCTGATGACCATACACAAAAGGCCGTCTGAAACATATATTGGTTTCAGACGGCCTTTTATATTATGGAACGATTACAGTTTGAAAATAGAAGCCTCTGCTAAATCATGAATGGTATCCAACGCAGATGAACCTGTACCATTGCTTGAATAGGTCGCATTGTCTGAGGAAAGACCGGCAGAAGAATCAATAGGATCAGCCTCACCAAACGCACGGCTCAAAAGTTCATCGCCATCGAAAGCTTTGGATTCCAATATCGGCTTCGCGGCCGGCTGCGCAGGCTCGAAACCTTCCCACTCACGCGGATCAAGGCGGATGATATGGTCATCATCATAACCGTCATTAGGACCTTTGCCTTCTCCTGAAAA
>NZ_KV835580.1:0-290 GCF_001838065.1 Neisseria sp. HMSC078C12
CTGACCTTCAACGGCGACAGCGGCAGCACCAATATCGAAAAACTCGGCTCCACCGTGACCGTTGCCGGCGACGACAACATCACCACCGAAGCCCAAGGCGACACAGTGACCGTCAAGCTGAACAAAGACCTGGTGGTAGACAGCGTCAAAGCCGGCGATACCACCGTTAACAACGACGGTGTGAAAGTAGGCGACGATGTCGCATTGACCCAAGACGGCGTTAAAGCAGGTGATGTCAAACTGACCAAAGACGGATTGAACAACGCCGGTAACAAGATTACCAACGTAGC
>NZ_KV835581.1:0-704 GCF_001838065.1 Neisseria sp. HMSC078C12
AACAACGCCGGTAACAAGATTACCAACGTAGCCGCCGGTACCGACGACACCGACGCCGTCAACTACGGTCAGCTGAAAGAGACCAACGCCAATGTGGCCAAAGGTCTGAACATTGCCGCCGACAACGGCAGCGACGACAACGTCCAGCTGGGCGAAACCGTTGCCTACCGCAGCAGCGACCGCAACATCGTCACCACCGTGTCCGACAACCAGATTGACTTCAAACTGGCCAAAGACATCACCGTCGACAGCGTTACCGCAGGCGACAGCAAACTGAATTCAGACGGCCTCACCATCACAGGCGGCCCGAGTGTGACCAAGTCCGGCATCAATGCCGCCGGCAACAAGATCACCAACGTTGCCGCCGGTACCGATGACACCGACGCCGTCAACTACAGCCAGCTGAAACAGCAAAGTGCCGCCGCCCGTACCGAAGTTGCCGCCGGTACCAACATCAAAGACGTGGTGAAAACGACCGGCGCCAACGGCCAAGACGTTTACACCGTCAACGCCAAAGGCACCACCGCGAGCGCCGGTTCGAGCAAAGTGACCGTCACTGCTTCAGCAGCAGACGCGAACAACGTGACCGACTACAGCATCGACTTGGCTGATAGCACCAAAGACGACATCCAAAAAGGTGTGGATGCTAAAAACACCGTTGACACCAAAGGCCTGACCTTCAACGGCGACAGCGGCAGCACCAA
>NZ_KV835582.1:0-125398 GCF_001838065.1 Neisseria sp. HMSC078C12
CTGTTTTAACAGGGTTTTTATTTTATAAAAAAACTCCAACAACCTTTCTACACTATCCATACATACAAAAAATACAAAACAAAGGCCGTCTGAAATGCTCTTTCAGACGGCCTTTTGAGGTTTCTATATCTATATTCTTAGTCGGCGAACTGTTTTTTCATTCGTTCGCGTCGCTCTTGCGCTTCTACGGACAATGTCGCGGTCGGACGTGCCAGCAGGCGTTTGAGGCCGATGGGTTCGCCGGTATCGGCACAGAAACCGTAATCACCTTCGTCAATGCTGCGGATAGTCGCTTGCACTTTATTGAGAAGTTTACGCTCACGATCGCGGGTGCGCAGTTCTAAAGCGTATTCTTCTTCTTGAGTAGCTCGATCAGCAGGATCGGGAGCGGATTCGTGCTCTTGAAGATGGCCGGTAGTGGTGTTTGCATTTTCAATCAGCTCTTCTTGCATTTTAACCAGTAGTTCGCGGAAGAAGGCCAATTGGTCGCTGTTCATGTAGTCCTCTTCAGGACCATCCCAGTTTAAAATATCTTGTTCTGTCAGCTTTGCCATGGTGTCTGCTTTCGGTTTGTTGTTAATGATTTGGATGCTACGGGTTTGCTTTTATTGGGTTTTCTTGAATTTCCGTTTTGGAAATTGGGCGAATCATATCATGTTTTACCTATTCATTTGTTCTTTATATTTCGATTTGCACTTTTTTGCACTACCTTACACCTAAATGTATTAAAGCGCTTTTTAGGACGTTGTATTTTTGGTCGTTAATACCTGCTGCGCTTTCAGACGGCCTATTGAAGCAACCATAGGTTGGTTTGCTGGATAAGTTGGGGAAACCATCGGGCCAGCCACAACCATAATAAGAGTGCCAACAAACTGCCTGAAAAATCGTATCGCCCTACGCGCAAGAAGGAAAACGGTTTGAGCAATGGTTGTAGAATTCGTTCGATGGCATAAGTCAACGGCGAATAGCGGCCCTGTATGCTGGACACCATTCTAATAATCAGACCGATAAATAATGTATAGGCCGCGGCTTTCAGCATATGGAGTACGGCAAACCAAAAGTTTGCCAAAATCAGCTTATTGCTGATGGACAGCGCCGGCGAGATGAAAATAATGGCGGTACAGGCAAGGTAGTACACCAGAAAACCTGAAGGCAAACAGTACCAATCGGTTTTCTTACCGGATGGAAATGCTTTTTGCCAAGGTTTGGTCAGCCAGCCTGTTGCCTGTATGCTGAATTTGAGCAGGGGGTGTTCTGCTGCCAATCCTGCGTATCGGAGCAAAAAGCGCGTGATACACAGGATGGCAACAGCGTCTGCCAATAATAAGAGCAAGTCGCCGCGCATGTTCAGACGGCCTTATATTGTTGCGCCATTTCTTGCGAACGTTTGACGCAGGCTTCTACGCCCTGTTCGATGGCTTCGGCAACGTGACGGGCTTTGAAGGTTTCGATGGCTTCGTGTGTCGTGCCACCTTTGGAAGTTACGTTTTGCTGTAATTGTGCGAATGCTTCGCCGGTTTGTTCGGCCAAAGCCACTGCGCCTTTAAATGTAGCGAGGCTCAGTTCGCGTGCGTCTTGTTCATTAAAACCTTGTGCCAAAGCCGCATTTTGGAGCGCGCCCAACAAATAGAAAACATAGGCGGGGCCGCTGCCGCTGATGCCGGTAATATTGTGGAGTTGCTCTTCCTCGTTCAGCCAAACGGTTGTGCCGACAGAGCGCATGATGCCGTCTGCAGCTGTACGGTCTGCTTCTGAAACGCCTGCATCGGCAAACATACCGGATACGCCCAAGCCGATTTTGGCCGGCGTATTGGGCATGATGCGCACGATACGGCGTGTGCCGCCCAAATACTGGCTGAGGGTATCGATGGACAAACCAGCCGCTACGGACAACACCAGCGCGCCATTTAAACGGATGTTTTGACAGGCTGCCTGCATGTCTTGCGGTTTGACGGCGAGAATGAGGACATCGTCCGCACTCAATTCGGGCAGGTTTTCAGAAGTGGCTACGCCCAATTCTTGCACCAGTTGCTCCCGTCTTTCGGTGCCGCGTTCGACAATGTGGACACGATAGCCGTCTTGTTTGACCAAACCGCCTGCAATGGCAGTCGCCATATTGCCGCCGCCGAGAAAATAGATATTCATAATATATGTCACTCCTTTGTGATATCGATCAGGCCGTCTGAAACTACTGTCTGCCCTATTCAGACGGCCATTAATTTTACGCTTGAGGATAATGCCGCTTGCCGAAAATCGCGCTGCCGATGCGGACATGGGTTGCGCCGCATTCTACCGCGATTGGCATATCTCCGGACATCCCCATAGACAAAACATCTGCTTCGACACCTGCCGCGTTCAACTCAGCCAATAGCCGCTGCATGGTATGAAACTGGCTGCGCAACTCATCGTCGCTGCTGTCGGCCTTGGCCACACACATCAATCCGCGCACTTTAATATTCGGCAACTTGGCCACTTCAAGGGCCAGCCCGACCGCTTCATCGGGTACCACGCCGTGTTTCGCCTCTTCCGCGGCAATGTTCACTTCAATGCACACCTGCAACGGCGGCATTTCAGACAGCCTTTGTTCGCTCAAGCGCCGCGCCGTTTTCAGACGGCCTATCGTATGCACCCAATGTGCGCGTTCGGCCACAAATTTGGTTTTATTGGACTGCACATCGCCGATAACGTGCCAAACAATATCCGGCAAATCAGCCAGCGTTTCCGTTTTTTCAAACCATTCCTGAATATAGTTCTCGCCAAAATCGCGCTGACCGGCCGCATACACTTCGCGGATATCGTCTGCCGGAAACGTCTTGCTGACCGCCACCAGCTTTACCGCATCCGCAGTCCGCCCTGCAGCCTCAGCCGCCTGTTCAACCGACCGGCATACGTCCTGATAGTTTTGTTGCAATACCGACATGGTTTTCTCCTTTAACCCGTTCATCACTCGGCATTTTGAAAATTTTACTTGGTCGAACGGATTTATCTATTTAAAATAAAGCGATTTTATTATTCTAAACCAAAACAAGGCCACATTATGCAGATTACCGACTTACTCGCGTTCGGCGTGAAAAACAAAGCCTCCGACCTCCATTTGAGTTCGGGCATTTCCCCTATGATACGCGTACACGGCGACATCCGCCGCATCAACCTGCCCGAGATGAGCTCGGAAGAAGTCGGTACCATGATTACCTCGGTCATGAACGACCACCAGCGCAAGCTCTATCAACAAGATTTTGAAGTCGATTTCTCATTTGAGCTGCCTAATGTTGCCCGTTTCCGTGTCAACGCCTTTATGACCGAACGCGGCCCGGCCGCCGTATTCCGTACCATTCCGAGCACCGTCCTGACGCTGGAAGAATTGCGTGCGCCGCGCATTTTCCAAAAAATTGCCGAAAATCCGCGCGGTTTGGTCTTGGTAACCGGCCCGACCGGTTCGGGTAAATCCACCACGCTGGCGGCGATGGTCAACTACATCAACGAAACCCAACCGGCCCACATTCTGACCATCGAAGACCCGATTGAGTTCGTCCATCAAAGCAAAAAAGCGCTCATCAACCAACGCGAGCTGCATCAGCATACCCACAGCTTCACCAACGCCCTGCGTTCCGCCCTGCGCGAAGACCCCGACGTGATTTTGATCGGCGAGATGCGCGACCCTGAAACCATCTCCCTCGCCCTGACCGCCGCCGAAACCGGCCACTTGGTTTTCGGCACGCTGCACACGACCGGCGCCGCCAAAACCATCGACCGTATTGTCGACGTATTCCCAGCCGGCGAAAAAGA
This sequence comes from Neisseria sp. HMSC078C12, assembly GCF_001838065.1. Taxonomy (NCBI): domain Bacteria; kingdom Pseudomonadati; phylum Pseudomonadota; class Betaproteobacteria; order Neisseriales; family Neisseriaceae; genus Neisseria; species Neisseria sp. HMSC078C12. The sequence continues at coordinate 3,787 of NZ_KV835582.1, forward strand.
AATCGTGCGCTCCATGTTGTCCGAGTCCTTGCGCGCCATCATTTCCCAAACCCTGCTGAAAACCCGCGACGGCAACGGCCGCGTCGCCGCGCACGAAATCCTGATTTCCACACCGGCCGTGCGCAACCTCATCCGCGAAAACAAAATCGCCCAAATCAACGCCGCCCTTCAAACCGGTCAGGCCCACGGTATGCAAACCCTCGATCAAGCCCTGCAAACCCTTGTCCGCCAAGGCACCATCAGCCCCGAGATGGCACGCAGCAAGGCGCAAAACATCGAAAACCTCTCTATTTTCTAAACCATACTCAGGCCGTCTGAACCCCATCATCCCGTTTTCAGACGGCCTTTGAGCCTGACCGAATACCCGTTTTAAAGAGAATCATCATGAGCGACCTCGCCCCTCTGCACGACCTGTTAAGCGAAATGGTGCAAGCCTACTCACAAAAAAACCAAGCACCGCACATCCCCACCCCGGCCGAAATCGGCACGCATCTTCACCCCCTGCTCGACCGCATGTGTGAAGAGGCTGAAAAACGCAACGCCTCCGACATCTTCATCAGCGCAGGCTTTCCCCCTGCCATCAAAGTCGGCGGCACCCTCACGCCCATGCCCCACAAAGCGCTGACCGGCGCGGACACCGCCGCTATCGCCGAATCCACCATGAACCCCGACCAGCTCGAAGCCTTCAACCGAGACTGGGAAATCAACTATTCCGTCCAATCGCGCAGCAACACGCGCTACCGCGTCAACGCCTACCACGAGCAAGGCCGCGTCGGCATGGTATTGCGCCGCGTCAGCCAAGACATTCCCGAAATGAAGACCCTCGGTTTGCCCGAAAAGCTCCAAGAGCTTGCACTCGCGCCGCGCGGCCTGCTGATCCTCGCCGGCCCGACCGGTTCGGGTAAATCCACCACCATGGCCTCCATGCTCAACTACCGCAACCAAAAGCTGCCCAGCCATATCGTTACCATCGAAGACCCCATCGAATTTATCTACAAACCTTGCCGCAGCATCTTCACCCAACGCGAAATCGGCATCGATACCGACAACTGGAAAACCGCCGTTCAAAGTGCCATGCGTCAAGCACCCGACGTCGTCTGCATCGGCGAAGTCCGCAGCGAAGAAAGCATGGAATACGCCCTCCAACTGGCTCAAACCGGCCATCTGTGCGTTTTCACCATCCACGCCAGCACAGCCTCCCAAACCATCGAGCGCATCATCAACTTCTATCCGGAAGACCGCCGCCAACAGGTTTTGATGGATTTGGCGTTAAACCTCGTCGGCATCATCGGCCAACGCCTCGTCGTCAAGAAAAACCGCCAACGCACGGCCGTTACCGACCTCCTGCTCAACACTCCAGCCATGCAGGACCTGATTTTCAAAGGCGAATTGCTGGAAATCCGCGACCTGATGGCACGCTCCGGCAGCAACGGCATGCAGACGTTCGACCAAAACCTCTTCAACCTCTACGCACAAGGCCAAATCGAACTCAGCGAAGCCCTGCGCCAAGCGTTTTCCGCCAACGATTTGCGCCTGCGCATTCAAATGCACGACGAGGGCAACAATACCGAGCGTCTCTACGACCGCATCAGCGACCTCAACCTGATGACCTGATGACGCAGGCCAAACAAGGCCGTCTGAACAGATGTGGAAACGAAATCAAGCATTTCGCCGTATCCGTTCAGACGGCCTTATCCTATTTCAAGCATTCTGAAACCGACTGAAAATCCTGTTAAAATCCAATCATTCATCTCATAACAAATAAAACAACCCAACCATGAACACCCCACCGCTCAAACCTCTGATCATTGCCTCCCTACCCGTCTTCGCCAGCGTATTCATCGCCGCCACCCTCGTTTGGCACTTCGACACGCCCAAACTGGTGATGCCCTTCGTACTCGGCATTATTGCCGGCGGTTTGGTCGATTTGGACAACCGCCTCACAGGCCGTCTGATAAACATCGTCATCACCGTCGCCCTGTTTACCCTCTCCTCACTGCTTGCCCAAAGCACCATCGGCACAGGCGTTCCCTTCATCTTGGCCATGACCCTGATGACTTTCGGCTTCACCATCCTCGGCACCGTCGGCCTCAAATACCGCACCATCGCTTTCGGTGCGCTCGCCGTCGCCACCTACACCACGCTGACCTACACCCCCGAAAGCTACTGGCTGACCAATCCCGTCATGATTCTGCTGGGCACAGTCCTATACAGCGTCAACACCCTGATCTTCCAAATCATCCTGCCCCACCGCCCCGTCCAAGAAACCGTCGCCAACGCCTATGACGCACTCAGCAACTACTTCGATGCCAAAGCCGACTTTTTCGACCCCGACGAAGCCGCATGGTTGGGCAACCGCCAAATCGACTTGGCCATGAGCAACACCGGCGTGATTACCGCCTTCAACCAATGCCGTGCCGCACTTTTCTACCGATTACGCGGCCAACACCGCCATCCGCGCACCGCCAAAATGCTGCGCTACTACCTCAGCGCGCAAGACATGCACGAACGCATCAGCTCCGCTCACGTCGATTACAGCGAAATGGCCGAGCAGCTCAAAAACACCGACCTCATCTTTCGCATCCGCCGCCTGCTCGAAATGCAGGGTCAGGCGTGCCGCAACATTGCCGCCACCCTGCGCAACAACAAACCCTACGCATACAGCAAACGCCTCGGCCGCGCCATGGAAGGCTGCCGCCAATCCCTCAGCCATTTTGCCGAGACCCATGCCGATAATGCCAACCTCCACAATATCCGCCGCCTGCTCGACAACCTCAGCAGCGTCGATTACCAACTGCGGCAATTGCAAAACGATGCGTCCCTTGCCGAAAACGACAATGCCGACACCCGCATCGCCGCCCTTGAAAACACCAAGTTCCGCAATATCGGCGAAACCGTCCTCAGCCAGCTCAATTTCGACTCCAGCGTCTTCCGCCATGCCACCCGTCTCTCCATCGTCGTGGCCGCGGCCTGCATCATTGTCGAAATCCTCCATCTCAACCTCGGCTACTGGATTCTGCTGACCGCCCTTTTCGTCTGCCAGCCCAACTACACCGCCACCAAAAGCCGCGTATACCAACGCATTGCTGGCACGATTCTCGGCGTGATTGTCGGTTCGCTCGTCCCTTACTTCACCCCATCCGTTGAAACCAAGCTCTGGATTGTTATCGCCAGCACCACCCTGTTCTTCATGACCCGAAGCTACAAATACAGCTTCTCCACCTTCTTCATCACCATCCAAGCCCTGACCAGCCTCTCGCTTGCCGGTTTGGACGTGTACCACGCCATGCCCATCCGCATCATCGACACCATCGTCGGTTCAGTTATCGCATGGGCTGCCGCCACCTACCTCTGGCCCGATTGGCGTTACCTCACCCTCAGCCACACCGCCGCCCAGACCATCACTGCCAACGGCCGCTATCTCGACGCCATCCTCGACCAGCTGCAAAACGGCAGCCGAGACGATGTCGACTACCGCCTTACCCGCCGCCAAGCCCACGAAAGCACTGCCGCCCTCAGCAGCACCTTATCCGACATGAGCAGCAACCCGAAAAAATACCAAGACCGCCTGCAAGACGGTTTTACCCTGCTCAAAACCAGCTATGCACTGACCGGCCACATTTCCGCGCTCGGCGCATACCGCGACCAGGTTCATCACGACGGCAGCGATACCTTCGCCCCATATGCCCGCCTGACCCACCACATCGCCGAACTCCTCAAACAAATGCCGCAAACCGACCCGGCCACCTTCGATGCAAGCATCGAAGCCATCCGACAGGAGTTTGCCGATTTGGAACAGACCGACAAAGAGCAGTCCCAACAAAACCAAATCCTCAAACACCAGCTCGACCTCATCATCCGCCAACTTGCGCCGTGTTATCAGGCATTGCACAGACAGTCGGATACGCAAACCGCCTAAACCGATAACACATTTCAACAAAATAAATAAGGCCGTCTGAAACCTGATTTCCAGATTTCAGACGGCCTTTATTCAGCCATCGAGATTAAAACCGATTATGCGCCGCGTTTCTCCAAAGCAGCAACGGCAGGCAACTCTTTGCCTTCCAAGAATTCGAGGAACGCGCCGCCGCCGGTGGAGATGTAGCTGATTTGGTCGGTTACGCCGAATTTGGCAATCGCCGCCAAAGTGTCGCCGCCGCCGGCAATCGAGAACGCATCGCTTTGGGCAATCGCTTCGGCCAATACTTTGGTACCGCCGGCAAATTGGTCAAACTCGAACACGCCGACCGGGCCGTTCCAAACGATGGTGCCTGCGGCTTTGAGCAGCTCGGCCAAAGCAGCGGCGGATTTCGGGCCGATGTCCAAAATCATGTCGTCTTCGGCAACGTCGGCAATGTCTTTCACCACCGCTTCCGCATCGGCGGCAAAGGCTTTAGCGACAACCACATCGGTCGGCAGCGGAACAGAGCCGCCTTTGGCCGCCATTTTCGCCATGATTTTTTTGGATTCTTCCACCAAATCGTGTTCGGCCAAAGATTTGCCGATGGCTTTGCCTTCTGCCAGCAAGAATGTATTGGCAATGCCGCCGCCGACGATGAGTTGGTCGACTTTGTCGGCCAAAGATTCGAGGATGGTCAGTTTGGTGGACACTTTGCTGCCGGCAACGATGGCGACCATCGGATGAGCCGGTTGTTTCAGGGCTTTGCCCAAAGCGTCGAGTTCACCCGCCATCAACACACCGGCGCAGGCAACCGGTGCGGCTTGGGCAACGGCTTCAGTCGAAGCTTGGGCGCGGTGGGCGGTACCGAATGCGTCGTTAACGAACACGTCGCACAAAGAAGCGTAGGCTTTGCCCAGCTCCAAGTCGTTTTTCTTCTCGCCTTTGTTGATGCGCACGTTTTGCAACATCACGACATCACCGGCGTTCAAAGTCGGTTTGTTTTCACGCCAGTCGTTCAATACTTTCACGTCTTTGCCCAACAGTTTGCCCAAATGCGCGGCAACAGGCGCTACATCGTCTTCAGGATGGAATTCGCCTTCGGTCGGACGGCCGAGGTGGGTCATCACGATCACAGACGCGCCGTTGTCCAAGCAGTATTTGATAGATGCGAGCGAAGCGCGGATACGGGTGTCGTCGCTGATGTTGCCGTCTTTGAACGGTACGTTCATATCGGCGCGGATCAGAACGGTTTTGCCTTGAACATTTTGTTCGGTCAGTTTCAAAAATGCCATGATGATTCCTTTGTGATGGTTGGAAACGGGAATGTTTGGGATTATCCGCGAATGAGGCGCGACGGTAAAGATTGGCAACGGCCGCGCTTGATGTGAATCAGCAGATAAGGCCCGGGCCGTCTGAAACATTCGGCCAATCTTTGCAGATTTTCCGCTATACTTTGGCGATTGATTTTCATTTTACGGATTGAACCATGTTACGCCGAATTGCTTTAATGCTTGCCTTCGCGCTGCCTACCGCTTCATGGGCGCAGACGCTTTCTGAAACCCTGCCCAACGGTCTGAAAATCATCGTCAAAGAAGACCACCGCGCGCCAGTGGCCGTTTCGCAGATTTGGTACAAAATCGGCAGCGTGGATGAAAAACCGGGCAAAAGCGGCCTGAGCCATGCTTTGGAACACATGATGTTTAAAGGCACGAAAGATGTTCCCTCCGGCGAGTTCAACCGCCGCGTGTCCGAGCTGGGCGGGCAAAACAACGCCTACACCAACCGCAATGAAACGGTGTATTACGAAAACGTCGCCGCCGCCAACCTGCCCGAGATTCTGAAGCTCGAAGCCGACCGCATGCACAACCTCAACTTCAGCGACAAAGAATTCCTCAACGAGATGAACGTCATCCGCGAAGAACGCCGCCAGCGCACGGAAGACACGGCCGACGGCAAAATGTGGGAGCAAGCCTATCTTGCCGCCTTTACCCAACCGTCCATGCGCGCCTCCGTCATCGGCTACATGAAAGATTTGCACGCCCTCAAAGCCGACGACTTGCGCGCGTGGTACAAACAATATTACGCGCCCAACAATGCCGTATTGGTCATTGTCGGCGATGTCGATGCCAAACAAACGCTTCAGACGGCCGCCAAACTCTTCGGCGATATTCCCGCCAAAGCCCAGCCGCCGCGCAACAAACTCCATACCGAACCCTATTTGCGCAAGCCTGTTACAGTCAAAGCCACTTCTCCGGTCACACACCAGCCGCTGATTGCCATCAACTTCCGTGTGCCGAAACTCCAAAAACTCGATGACACGATGCCTTTCGCCCTCGACATCCTCTCCGATATTTTGGCAGGCAACGCGTCCAGCCGTTTTGACAAAAACCTCGTGCGCGGCAAGCAAACCGCATTGAGCTCAGGAACGCATTACGACATCATCAGCCGCGAAATGCCGCTGTTCAGCGTCATAGCCATGCCTGCCGAAGGCGTGAAAACCGATACTCTGATTGCCCAGCTGCGCCAAGAAATCAAAGACATTGCCGACCACGGCGTTTCAGAAGAAGAATTGCAGCGCGTCAAAACCCAAGCAGCGGTCAACGAAATCTACGCCAAAGACTCCATGTCTTCCCAAGCCTCCATGATGGGCCGCCTCGAAGCGCGCGGTTTCCAATATACCGACGAACAAGAAATCCACCGCCGCCTGCAGGCCGTCAGTGCGCAAGAAGTACAGGCCGCCGCCCGGATGTTGACCGACGAGCGCATGAGTACCGTCATCATCGAACCGCAAAAACCTGCCGCCGCGCTAAGCAAAAAAGCTGCCAAACGCCGATAAACATCAGGCCGTCTGAAAGCCCACCCCCTTTCAGACGGCCCTAACAGAAAGCCACAACATGAAACCCACCCTGCTCGCCCTTGCCCTACTCCTGCCCTTAAGCGTCCAAGCCGCCACCGACATCCAACGCTGGCGCAACCGCGACGGCACCCAAATCCTCCTTGTCGAACGCCACGAAAACCCCATCATCGACCTTGAAGTCAGCTTCAAGGGCGCAGGCAGCGTCGCCAATCCGGACGGCAAAAGCCAAGTTGCCGAATTTACCGCCGCCCTTCTGACCGACGGCACCCAAGAGCTGGACGAAGAAGCCTTCAATGCCGAAGCCGACAACATCGGCGCACAAATCAGCAGCGACAGCAATGCCGAAAGCGCGTCCGCAGGCTTCCGCAGCCTCAGCAAAGCCGACATCCGCGACAAAGCCGCCAACTTGCTCAACCACTCGCTAACCCATCCACGCTTTGACGAAGCCGTTTTCCGCCGCCGTCAAACCCAATCCATTACCGGCTTGCAACAACAAGAAACCACCCCCGACTATACCGCCACGCGCGAACTGACCAAACTCATCTACCCGAACCACCCCTACGGCAGCGGCGCAAACATAACCGTTGACAGCCTCAAACGCGTCAACCTCGACGACATCCGCGCCTTCCACCGCACCCACTACGGCAAAGACAACGCCATCGTCGCCATCGTCGGCGACCTCAACCGCAAACAGGCAGAGCAACTGGTCGATCGCGTCCTCAAAGACCTGCCGGCCAAAGCCACCGCAACCCACGCCATCCCGCCCGTTCCCAAACAAACCGCCCAACGCCGCGATATCCCCTTTGCCGGCACACAGGCACAAGTCCTGCTCGGCACCTCCCTCATCAAACGCCACGACCCCGACTACTACGCCCTCGTTGCCGGCAACTACATCCTCGGCGGCGGCGGTTTCGACAGCCGCCTCATGAAAGTTTTGCGCGACCAACACGGCTACACCTACGGCGTATACAGCAGCCTCGCCCCGGCGACAGAAGAAGGCACGTTTGCCGTTTCCTACTCCACCCAAAAGAAAAACACCAAAGCCTCACTGGCCGACACCCAAGCCGTCATCGAGCAGTTTATCGCCGAAGGCCCGACCGAAGCCGAACTGAAACAGGCCAAAGCCAACATCGTCGGCAGCTTCCCCCTGCGCTACGACTCCAACGACAAACTGCTTAACTACCTGAGCCTGATCGGCCTCTACGATCTGCCCAACGACTACTTGGAAGCCTACCCCAAAGCCATCAACAGCCTGACCGTCGAACAAGTCCGCGACGCATGGCAACGCCGCGTCAAATTCAAAGACCTCAACACCGTCGTTGTCGGCGCAGAATAAAACGCTTTAAAACAACAGGCCGTCTGAAAGATTTTTCAGACGGCCTGTTTTCCTAATTATTCAAATTATTTATGTTATCGTGATACAATCACTTGTTTTTTCAATTTTTGATCGTAAAAGGAATATATTTTATGAAAACTTACAAAATATTCAAAAATCCGACAGGTCAATATGAAGCTGTCAAACAAGGTTGGTCTTGGCCTGCATTTTTCTTTGGCGGCATCTGGGCATGCGTGAAAAAAATATGGGGTTTGGGTATCGGAATCTTTGTTGTATTTATAATTTTGAATTTAATCGCCGGTGACAATCCGGCCATGGGAAGCCTTGTCAGCGCACTTGGCTTCGGTGTAGGCATTGTACTTGGCTTACAAGGCAACAAATTGCGTGAAGGAAATCTGAAAAAACGCGGCTATCAAGAAGCACCTAAAATCATTCAGGCCAATAATCCGGAAGCTGCTGTCGCACAATACATTTCCGAATACGAAAAATAAATCGGATTCTTAAAACATAAAGGCCGTCTGAAACCTTGAAACAAGTTTCAGACGGCCTTTTTTACCGGTTTATTACTTATTCAACCGTTACCGATTTAGCCAAGTTGCGCGGTTTGTCCACGTCTGTACCGCGTGCGAGGGCGGCGTGGTAAGACAGGAGTTGCACGGGGATGGTGTGCACGATCGGCGAGAGTACGCCGACATGGCGTGGGGCGCGGATGACGTGCACGCCTTCGGTGGCATTGAAGTTGCTGTCGAGGTCGGCGAAGACGAAGAGTTCGCCGCCGCGTGCGCCGACTTCCTGCATGTTGGCTTTCACTTTGTCCAACAAGCTGTCGTTCGGGGCAATCACGACAACGGGCATATTTTCGTCCACCAAGGCCAACGGGCCGTGTTTCAGCTCACCTGCAGGGTAAGCTTCGGCGTGGATATAGGTAATCTCTTTCAGCTTCAACGCGCCTTCGAGGGCAATTGGGAAGTGGATGCCGCGGCCCAGGAAGAGTGCGCTGGTTTTCTTGGCAAATTTTTGCGCCCAAGCGGCGATTTGCGGCTCAAGGTTGAGAACGTGCTGAATACTGCCCGGCAGTTGGCGCAGTTCCTCAACGTATTCACGCGCTTGTTCGTCGGAAACCAAACCGCGCTGTTTGCCCAGCGTTACCGCCAAGCCGAACAATACAACCAGTTGCGTGGTGAACGCTTTGGTGGAAGCGACGCCGATTTCTGCACCGGCGCGGGTGTACAGCACCAATTCGCTTTCGCGCGGCAGGGCGGATTCCATGACGTTGCAGATAGACAGGCTGTGTTTGTGTCCCAAGGATTGCGCGTATTTCAGGGCTTCCATGGTGTCCAGGGTTTCGCCGGATTGGGAAATGGTGATGACCAATTGTTTCGGATCGGCAATCACGTCGCGGTAGCGGTATTCGCTGGCTATTTCCACGTCGGTCGGCACTTTGGCGATGGATTCGAGCCAGTATTTGGCGGTCAGCGCGGCATAGTAGGACGTACCGCAGGCAAGGATTTTGATGCTGTGGATATCGTCGAACACTTCGCGGGCATTCGCGCCGAAGTTTTCAGGTTCAAAACCACCGTCCAAGAAGACTTCGGCGGTATCGGCGATGGCGCGGGGTTGCTCGTGGATTTCTTTTTGCATGAAGTGGCTGTATGGGCCCAACTCCAAAGAAGCCAGAGACAATTCGGATACTTTAACCGCACGTTCGGTTTGCGCACCGGTTTTGTCGAGCAGTTTTTCGATACCGTTTGCGTTCAGCAGGGCGATGTCGCCGTCTTCCAAGTAGGCGATGCGGCGTGTAAAGGCAATCACGGCGGATACGTCGGAAGCGATAAAGGTTTCTTGGTCGCCCAAGGCTACCAACAGTGGGCAGCCCATGCGCGCAACAACCATTTGTTCAGGGTTGTCTTGTGCGATAACGGCAATGGCGTATGCACCGTGGAAACGGGCAGTCGCAGCTTGGACGGCTTCAAACAGTTTGCCGCCGTTTTGCGTGTATTCGTGGTTGACGCTGTGGGCGATGACTTCGGTGTCGGTTTGCGATTCGAAGGTATAACCCAAAGCTTGCAGACGTTCGCGTTCGGCTTCGAAGTTTTCGATGATGCCGTTGTGGACAACCGCAATCATGCCACCGGAAATGTGGGGGTGGGCGTTAGGCTCAGTTACACCGCCGTGGGTTGCCCAACGGGTATGGCCGATGCCGATATGGCCGAACACGCCTTTTTCGCGTGCCGCGTCTTCCATCAGCTGTACGCGGCCGACACGGCGGACGCGTTTGATTTTGCCGTCCATGTTTACGGCAATACCCGACGAATCGTAGCCTCGGTATTCAAGGCGTTTGAGACCGTCGGTCAGAAAATCGACTACATTGTGATTGGCGCGAATAGCACCTACGATACCGCACATATAAGTTCCTTAGTATCAAAAGTTTGAGAAAATGACTGCTGCTCCGGCTCCCGAAAGCGGCAGTCGGAAAACGCCGTTTTATATTCATTGAAATGGCAAATCTAGGTTTCAGACGGCCTTTTATGTTTCTCAAGGCCGTCTGAAAACAAATAAAAGACCGGCCTTACTTCTTATCGCCTTTTTCCGGACGCACCCAGCCTTCGATGACGGTTTGGCGCGAACGGGCGAGAACGAGTTTGCCGTCTTCGCAGTTGCGGGTAATCGCGCTGCCCGCGCCTGTCGTCACTTTGTTGCCGAGGGTAACGGGGGCAACCAGTACGCAGTTTGAACCGATGCGCACTTCGTCGCCAATGACGGTTTTGTGTTTGTTCACGCCGTCGTAGTTAGCAATAATCGTGCCGGCGCCGAAGTTGGTTTTGCTGCCGATCTCGGCATCACCGATGTAGGTGAGGTGGTTGGCTTTGGTACCATTGCCGATGGAGGCATTTTTGACTTCGACGAAGTTGCCGATGTGTACGTCGTCGGCCAGTTTGGCTTGCGGACGCAAACGGGCGTATGGGCCGATTTGGTTGTTTTCGCCCACTTCGCAACCTTCAAAATGGGAGAATGGCGCGATTTTGGTGTTGGCACCGATTTTGGCGTTTTTGATCACGCAGTTGGCACCGATTTCGACGTTGTCGCCGAGTTCGACTTCGCCTTCGATGACGACGTTGACGTCAATCACGACATCTTGTCCGTGTTTCAGACGGCCCCGTAAATCAAAACGTGCTGGATCGCGCAGGGTGACGCCTGCTTTGAGCAATTCTTGCGCCTGTTCGGTTTGGAAAATACGCTCGAGTTCGGCCAGTTGGAGTTTGTTGTTCACGCCGGCGGCCAGATGGGAGGCGCGGACTTGGACGGGATGAACTTTAATACCGTCGGCAACGGCTTTGGCGATGAGGTCGGTCAGGTAGTATTCGCCTTGGGCATTGTTGCTGGAAAGGCTGTTCAACCAAGTTTCGAGTTTGGCGTTGGGCAAAACCAAAATGCCGGTATTGATTTCTTTTACGGCTTTTTGGGCGGCATCAGCATCTTTTTCTTCGACAATGGCGGTTACGCTGCCGTTGCTGTCGCGGATGATACGGCCCAAACCTGTCGGATCGTTAGGCACGTCGGTCAACAGGCCGACTTCGCTGCCTGCGGCTTCGAGCAGGGTTTCGAGGGTGGCTGCGTCAATCAGGGGAACGTCGCCGTACAACACCAGCGTGCGGCCTTCGGCAGACAGGTGCGGCAGGGCGGTTTTGACGGCGTGGCCGGTACCGAGCTGTTCGGTTTGTTCAACCCAAACGACATCGCGTTTGACGGTGTCCAAGACTTGCTCTTTGCCGTGGCCGATGACGACGCAGATGTTTTGGGGATTCAGGGAGGCAGCGGTGTCGATAACGCGCTCAACCATGGGAAGGCCGCCGATGCGGTGCAGCACTTTGGGCATTTTGGAGTACATGCGCGTGCCTTTGCCGGCGGCGAGGATGACGATATTTAAAGCTGTCTGAGCCATGATACGGTTTCCGTTGTCGTTGTTTGAGGCCGTCTGAAAAGTTCAGACGGCCTTGGGGATATTGTTATTCGGTTGCTGGCTGTTGGTTGGCAAATTGCGGTTTTTGCCAGTTTTGGCCGCGTTCAGCGTGTTCCGCTTGATTGGATTGGACGGCACGGCGCTCTGGGCGGAACTGGTTGTAATTCATGTTTTTAGAATAAGTACCGTCCTGATAAACGATGGGTGTGCCGGTAGCATATTTTTGGCGTACGGCGGTACGGCCGGATTCGGTGGTGTAGGTTTCCCAAGAGCAACCGGCCAAAACGGCGGCGGCAGTCAGGATTAAAGCGAGTTTACGCATGATGTTGTCCTTGTTTTTAAATGTCGGCAATACCGTGTATTGTACTTGATTTTTAAAAATTTCATGGCAGTTTTGTGCAAAATTCAAGCAAGCCCTGCATATCTTTCGCTATGCCGTCGGCAAATGGCAACGGATGGGCTTTTTCGCCGTACCAAACGGTCTTCATGCCCAAGGCTTTGGCTTGGTGCAGATTGTCGGCGCTGTCGTCCACCATGATGCACTGTTCGGGTTTGACGCCCAACAGACGGCAGACGTTGAGATAGGCTTGCGGATTGGGTTTGTAGAGCAGGCCGAAGTCGTCCGTGCCGAACAAGCAGTCAAAATGCGCTTCCAAGCCCAACGTTTCAACCAATGCGCGGACATAAAACGAAGGCCCGTTGGAAAATACGGCTTTTCGCCCTTTCAGACGGCCTAAAACGTCATCAGTTCCATCCATACCCTCCACCTTTGCCAAAATTTGCTTAAGCGGGTGACTTTCACGCAAAAATTCATCGATATCGACTTCGGGATGGTGGATTTGCAAACCGGCAAGCGTCGCGCCGTATCGGTGCCAATAATCTTGGCGCAATTGGGAGGCGGCCTCTTCGGAAAGCTTCAGACGGCCTGCCATGTATTCGGTCATGGCGCGGTTGATGATGTAGAAAATGCCGGCTTCAGCATTGTGCAAAGTATTGTCGAGGTCAAACAGCCAAACGGAGGAATGATTCATATCGTGCCTTGATATGCAGATTTTGTTATGATATTTCGTATTTTACTCGTACAAAGGAAAGAGAATGAAACTGAAATTGTCCGCCCTCGCCCTGTTGCTGGCTTCGGCAAACCTGTACGCCCAAACCGAAGTGCGTTTGGCCGTGCACAAATCCTTCAGCCTGCCCCCATCCGTCATCGCACAATTTGAAAAAGCCAACGATGCCAAAGTGTCCGTCATCAAGGCAGGCAGCGGCAACGAAATGCTCAACAAACTGATTTTGAGCAAAGCCAACCCGATTGCCGATGCAGTTTACGGTTTGGACAACGCCAACATCGGCAAAGCCAAAGCCGCCGGCATCCTCGCTGCCAGCCAACCCAAATCCGCACCCGTAACCGCTTCCCTGCCCGATGCGCTGGCTGTCGATTACGCCTATGTCGCCATCAACTACGACAAAAAATGGTTTGAACAGAAAAAACTGCCCCTGCCGCAAACCCTGCAAGACCTGACCAAACCGGAATATAAAAACCTTCTGGTGACTCCGTCTCCCGCCACATCCTCACCCGGCTTCTCCTTCCTCTTGGCCAACATCGGCGGCATGGGTGAAGAAGGCGCGTTCAAATGGTGGGCGCAAATGCGCCAAAACGGCGTGAAAGTCGCCAAAGGCTGGAGCGAAGCCTACTACACCGACTTCACCCAAAACGGCGGTGCCTATCCCCTCGTGGTCAGCTATGCCACCAGCCCGGCGGCCGAAGTCCACTACTCCAAAGGCAAATACAGCACCCCGCCCACCGGCAACCTCTTCCTCAAAGGCGGCACATTCCGCCAAGTTGAAGGCGCGGCCGTTTTAAAAGGCGCAAAACAACCCGAGCTGGCGGCCAAACTGGTGAGCTGGCTGCAAAGCGGCGAAGTGCAAAAAGCCCTGCCTGCCGAAATGTGGGTCTATCCGGCTGCCAAAAACACGCCGCTGCCCAAAGTATTCGAGTTTGCCCAAACCCCGAAACACAGCGATTCCCCCAACCGCGCCGACATCAACACCAAACAAAAACAATGGGTGAGCCGTTGGAGCAAAACTGTTTTACGTTAAACCGAAAAACTTAAAAACACATCAAGGCCGTCTGAAAAACCAAATCATTAGGTTTTCAGACGGCCTTGTTTTACAATAACCTTTTAAACAACTTCACACGCACACACAATTATGAATTTCGATCTTCAAGTCCTCTCTTCGTTCTCCGGCTGGGAACAACTCGCCCAAACCGGCATGTCTTTCGGCACAAACCTGCTGGCCGCCTTAGCCATCTTCTTTATCGGCCGCTGGGTCGCCACGCGCGTGGTGACACTGATGAAAGCCGCGCTGACTCGCGCCAAAGTCGATAAAACGCTGGTCAGCTTCCTCGGCAACGTTGCCAACATCGGCCTGCTGATCCTCGTCATCATCGCCGCACTGGGCAAACTCGGCATCCCGACCACTTCCGTGACCGCCTTGATCGGTGGCGCAGGCTTGGCCGTGGCTTTATCTTTGAAAGACCAACTGTCCAACTTCGCTGCCGGCGCGCTGATTATCCTGTTCCGCCCGTTTAAAGTCGGCGACTTTATCCGCGTCAACGGTTTTGAAGGCATCGTCCGCGAAATCAAAATGGTGCAGACCTCTTTGAGCACACCTGACAACGAAGAGGTCGTCCTGCCCAACAGCGTGGTCATGACCAACAGCATCACCAACCGCTCCTCCCTGCCCCTGTGCCGCGCCCAAGTCGTTGTCGGCGTCGACTACGCCTGCGACTTAAAAGCCGCCAAAGCCGCCGTATTGAGAGCGGCAACCGAGCATCCATTATGTGTTCAAACCGAAGAACGACCTGCCGTCGTATACATTACCAACCTTGGCGACAGCGCCATCGAGATCACCCTTTGGGCGTGGACGCAAGAAGAAAATCTCGGCCCATTCCGATTCGCCCTGAACGAGCAAGTGGTTGAAAACCTGCGTGCCGCCAACATCAACATCCCGTTCCCACAATGTGATGTCCACCTCATCCAGCCGAAAGCCTGATTTCAGCTTTCAGGCCGTCTGAAATCCGGCGGGCCAAGCGCCTGCCCGGTTTTACCCTTTTCCATAAGGAGCCGCCATGTCCCACCTGCAAACCATCGCCGAACACCTGACCAGCCGCCGCCAAACCGTTACCTGCGCCGAGTCCTGCACCGGCGGCCTGCTTGCAGGTGCGCTGACTTCCATTCCCGGCAGCTCGCAGTGGTTTCACCAAAGCTTCGTCACATACAGCAACCAAGCCAAACAAGACCGCCTCGGCGTCATGCCCGACACCTTGCTGAAACACGGCGCGGTCAGCCGCGAGACCGTCTATGAAATGGCACGCGGCGCAAAGGCCGTGGCGCAGGCAGATTACGCCTTGAGTATTTCCGGCATCGCCGGCCCTAGCGGCGGCAGCGCGGCCAAACCGGTCGGCACAGTCTGGTTCGGCCTGGCCACGCCCGAAGGTTCGTTTGAGCAAACCGCGCTATTCACAGGTGACCGTGAAGCAGTAAGGGCGCAAGCCGTCGAATACGCATTGGCTTTCTTGGCGGAACATTTGGTTTGATAGAAAAAACTCAGGCCGTCTGAAATCTGGAAATCAGGTTTCAGACGGCCTTTTTATCTATTCAAACCATCAGCGGATCTATACGCCCAAAAGCTCTTTGCCGAGGAAGCTGCCTTTTTCGACACCCGGCAGGACGAAGAAATAGCCGCCGCCAAACGGGCTGATGTATTCCTCCAGCGGCTCGCCGTTGAGCAGGTTTTGCACGAAGATGAAACCGTCGGCAAGGTTGGCCTGATAGCAGATGAACACCAAGCCGACATCGAGCTGGCCGTTGGCGGCAAGGCCGCGCGAGTAGTTGAAGGCGCGGCGGTAGAGCAGATGTTTTTTCATGAACTCCGGATCGCGCGGGTTGGCAAGGCGCATATGGCTGTCTTTGGGCGTGATTTTGCCGTCGGGGTCTTTGGCAAAATCGGCAGTGTCGCCCTCTTTTTTACCGTCCATGGGTGCGCCGCTGTATTTGCGCCGGCCGAAAATATCGGTTTGTTCCTGCATCGGGGTGCGGTCCCAAAACTCGACAAAGTGACGGATAAGGCGGACGGCCTGATAGCTGCCGTTTTTCGCCCATGCCGGTTCGTCCAAGCTGTTGGCGGCAACGCCTGTCCACAGGACTTGATCGGCAACTTTGGGATCTTCGACTTTGGGATTGCCTGAGCCGTCGCGGAAACCTAAAAGATTGCGCGCGGCAATGGCGCCGGGTTCGGCTTTAGGGAGCCAACCGTCTATGCTCCAACGGATCACGGCAAACTGGGCGGTGTTTTTGATGATGTCGCGCAGGGCTGCTTGGCAGGTTTCGGGGGAGAATGCGCAAATTTGCAGGCTGAGGTCGCCGTCGCACCAAGATTTTTGGAGTTTGTCGTTAGGAAAGTCGCGCATTTCCTGCAGGTGTTTCGGCTTTTTGTCTTTGAGGCCGAAGCGGTCGTCAAATAGGCTGCTGCCGACGCCGACGGTAACCGTCAGTCCGTCGGGGCGGAATTGTTTGCCGAGGATGCCGCTGCCCGCAGGCGGGAGCTTGTCGTCGCCGTCTTGGTATTCGCCGCCTTGGGTGAGGAATTCGATGCGGGCGGTCAGGGCGCGGAACAGGTTTTCAAGTTGTTTGGCGTCTTTGGCGGTAACGTCAAAGGCACACATGATGCCGAAGAGCTGGTGTGGCGTGACAATGCCTGCTTGATGCTCGCCATAACACGGATAGGCCAGCTCGGAATGTTGGTTGTTTTGGGTCTCGGCGGCGGATTCGCCTTGTTTTTTACCGGCAAAATAACCGGCAACGCCGATGGCGCCGGCGGCAAGGGCAGTTTTGAAAAGGGTTCGTTTTTCGGGTTGTGCCGGTTGTTTGTTTTGGCTCATGGTCTGCTCCTTGGCAGGGAACGGAAAGATTGCAATCGTGTGAAGTAAGGTCGGTTTTCAGACATATTTGTGTGGGCGGCAATAAGATTCAGACGGCCTTTCAATATCCAAAGGCCGTCTGAAAACGCGTTATCTTATTTCAAACCCAAAATGCCGCGCAGTTTGGCCAAGTCTTCTGCCAAGGCATTAATCGGCGCCTGCAGGGCTTTGCGGTCTTCTTCGCTCAGTTTGTCGTATAGCTCGAAGCCGTCTTGTTTTTTGTATTTCGCCAAAATGTCTTCAACCTGTTTGAAGTTGGCATCAGTTTTTTCCAACAGCGCTTTGTCTTTGGCTTCGATCAGCGGACGGAACAAATCAACGATTTTTTTGGAGCCTTCCACATTGGCTTGGAAGTCGCTCAAGTCGGTATGGCTGTAACGGTCTTCTTCGCCGCTGATTTTGCTGCCGGCCACTTCTTCAATCAGTTCGGACGCGCCGCCGACCACCTTACCCGGAGGAAACGCCAATGCGTCGATTTCTTTTTGCAGTGCTTCGACATCGGTCATCAGTTTGGCTGCAATTTCCTTCACGCCGGATACGTCTTTTTCTACCCAAAGGGCGTGTTCGATACGGTGGAAGCCGGTAAATCCGGCATCTTTCGCACCGTCTTTGAAGTCGTCTTCACGCGCATCGATGACGGGGTCGAGTTCGCTGAAAAGCTCGGCAATCGGTTCGATACGTTCGTAATGGACGCGGGTGGCGGCAAACAGGGATTTGGCCTTTTCAATGTCGCCGGCTTTGACGGCTTCGGTAAAGGCTTTGGTTTTAGCGACCAACTCTTTGGCTTCCGCCTGAACATAAGCTTTATAGTCGGCCAAAGGTTGCGCCAGTTTTTCCAAATCGGCTTCGTTGGCAGTGTCTTTGAAGCCGCTGTCGGTAACAATCAGCTTACCGCGCGGATTAGTCAACAGGCCGCAAGTCATTTCATATTCGCCCGGCAGCAGGGTAACGGTCATTTTGTCGGATAAACCCGGGGCGATGTTTTCACGCTCGTCCACCACCATCACGCCTTTCAGGATTTCCCATTCCAGCTTGCGGCCGCTGTCGTTTTTGATGTTGAACACGACTTGGCCACTGGGGACGGTCAATTCCATCGGTTCGCAAGCAGTATCGTTCACGCCGATATTGACCGAACCGTCGGCATTAGCGGCAGCGGATGCGCCTGAAGCGGCAGGCGCGGCTTTTTCGGCTTCAGGCGGCTGACACGCGGTCAAACCCAGAGCCAGCATTACAGACAAAGCAGTCAGATTGAATTTTTTCATTTTACTTCCTTCTTATTTAGTTAACGTTTTTGCTGGCGCACTGCCGCGCAAAAACCAAATCATGACGGGAACCAGATACAGCAGCCAAATCAGGACTTCGCCTTCGGTCGGGTGGTCGGTATAGCCGAAGAAACCGCCGAGCAGCACGCCTAAAGGGCTGTCTTCATGCAAATATTTCGATGTGTCGAAAGCAATATCCTGCATCACATTCCATACGCCGGCCTCATGCAGCGCGCGAAATGAACCGGCCAACAGACCGGCCGCTACCACAATCAAAAACGCGCCCGTCCAACGGAAAAACTTCGCCAAGTTCAGGCGCATACCGCCCTGATAAATCAGCGTACCGATGACAACCGCCACCAACAGACCCAACACCGCGCCTATCGGCATAGACCACGTCGGGCTTTGCTGGAACACGGCCAGCAGGAAAAACACACTCTCCAAACCTTCGCGCGCCACAGCCAAAAACGCCATGCCGACCAAGGCCCAACCCTGGCCGCTGCCGCGGTTTAAGGCCGACTGAACAGAATCCTGAAGATGCTGTTTCATCGAACGCGCGGCCTTCTTCATCCACAAAATCATGTACGTCAGCATCGCCACAGCCACCAGGCCGATGGCGCCGACCACCAATTCCTGTTCTTTTTGCGGAATCTCGCCGGTAGCGGAATGAATGCCGTAACCAATACCCAAACACATGACCGAAGCCAAAAACACGCCCAGCCAAACCTTCGGCATCAGCTCGCTGTGTCCCGACTGTTTCAAAAAACTGGCAACAATGCCGACGATCAGGGCGGCTTCGATGCCCTCGCGCAGCATAATCAATAAAGCAATCAGCATAAAAAACTCTAAAGTGAAATGTTCATTTGTTAACGCATTTATAACGCTTTATGCTTAATAACGCAAATTATTTTTATTTTTTAATAACCCCATATTTATTAAGATTTTTTAAAATAAAATAACGGACGTAATCAATAAAAACTAAAAGGCCGTCTGAATAAGGCCGTCTGAATTTTATTTTTTCAGACGGCCTTAATTTATCTAAGCAATTGTAAATAAATAATAAAAAAGTTCCATAGTATAAATTTCCCTATCAGTGATATTTTCAGAATTTATCAAATTTAAAAGGTTGATTTACAACAAAAATTAAAACCGCCTTATCTTTTATAGTTGGCATATTGCTGGTGCAATCAGCAATCCATGACATAACAAACGCATAACAAAGGAACCCTCCTATGCCACGTTTAAAACTCCACCAAATCGCTTTGGCTTTGGCCGTTTCTGCCGCGCTGACCGCCTGCGGCGAGAAAACGGCTTAAACAACCGAAACCCCTCAAGCGGCTTCTGCCGCGAGCACTGCCGATACTGCCGCAAGCACTGCCGCCGTTTCGGCCCCTCAAAATTCCGCCGATATTTCTGCCGAAGACAAAGCCCTGTTGGAACGCGCGCAAGCTACGTTCAAACCTTTGCCTGACTTAGCCGAAATGCAAAAAGTCCGTCCGTTTACCGAAGAACAGGTCAAACTCGGCCAACAACTTTGGTACGAAAACCGCCTGTCCAAAGGCAACACCGTCAGCTGTAACTCTTGCCACAACTTGGCAACTGCCGGCGTAGACAACATGCCAACCAGCGCGGGCCACAAAAGCCAATTCGGTGGCCGTAACTCCCCAACTGCTCTGAATGCCGCCTTGTTGGGCAGCCAATTCTGGGACGGCCGTGCAGCCGATGTGGAAGAACAAGCCGGCGGCCCATTGCTCAACCCAGTTGAAATGGCCAACGCTACCGAAGCCGATGCCGCCGCCAAAATCGCCGGTATCCCTGAATACCAAGAAAAATTCAAAGCCGCATTCCCTGAAGACGGCGCGGTTTCCTTCAAAAACATCACCACCGCATTGGGCGCGTTTGAACGTACCCTGCTGACCCCGACCCGTTGGGACGACTACCTGAAAGGCAACGTATCCGCCCTGAGCGAACAAGAACGCAAAGGCGTACGCGCATTTATGGACAACGGCTGTATCGCTTGTCACAACGGCGTCAACTTGGGCGGTACTATGTTCCAAAAATTCGGTTTGGTGGATGGCCCTTACTGGAAACACATCGACGATCCTAAACACGACAAAGGCCGTGCGGACGTAACCAAAAAAGCCGAAGACGAATTCTTCTTCCGTGTTCCCGGCTTGAGAAACGTCGAACGCACCTACCCATACTTCCACAACGGCAGCGTTTGGGAACTGGATAAAGCCGTCAACATCATGGCGAAAGCGCAATTGGGTAAAACCTTGGCTCCGGAAGACACTGAAAACATCGTTGCCTTCTTGAAAGCCCTCTCCGGCAATGTTCCAGAGTCTGCCCGAACCATGCCTGAGCTGCCCGTCTCCCACGATGTCAAATCCCAACCTGACAACAAATAAGGTTTAGCATAAAACAAGGCCGTCTGAAAATCCGTTTCAGACGGCCTTTTTGTTGCCGGCCATATGGGCGCATTTGTTTCACGATTCCACACAATATGGTAATCTTGAACCGATTTTCACCATACATCCGAAAGGAACATCATGAGCCTGATTATTGAAGACTTGCAAGAAGGCCACGGCAAAGAAGCCGTCAAAGGCAAAGAAATCACCGTACATTACACCGGCTGGTTGGAAGACGGTACCAAATTCGACTCCAGCCTCGACCGCCGTCAACCGCTGACCATCACTCTAGGCGTCGGCCAAGTAATTAAAGGTTGGGACGAAGGCTTCGGCGGCATGAAAGAAGGCGGCAAACGCAAGCTGACCATTCCTTCCGAAATGGGCTACGGCGCACACGGTGCCGGCGGCGTGATTCCTCCGCACGCGACTTTGATTTTTGAAGTCGAGCTGCTGAAAGTGTACGAATAAGCATTTGACGCTTCAAAAGGCCGAGGCCGTCTGAAACCCTGTTTTTCAGGTTTCAGACGGCCTGTTTTTATCAAGATTCGGTATAATGCCTGTTTTACAAACAAACCATTTCCCAAGGAACCCTCATGCTTTTACCCGAACAAGTCAAAACCCTGATTGAAGGTGTTACCCCTTGCGAACACGTCGAAGTCGAAGGCGACGGCCATCACTTCTTCGCCGTAATCGTTTCCTCCTCATTTGAAGGCAAAGCCCGCCTCGCCCGCCACCGCCTGATTAAAGACGGCCTCAAGCCGCAACTCGAAAGCAACGAATTGCACGCGCTGTCTATTTCCGTTGCCGCCACTCCGGCCGAATGGGCGGCCAAACAGGCTTAATTTGGAATCAAACAAAAAGCCGTCTGAAAACTTTTCAGACGGCCTTTTTCATACATACTGAAATTGAAGAATATTTAGTGTATTACAACCAAAAACGAATTAAACTTGGTTTAAAAGGATTGAGCCCAGTGCAATACCGAGCTCAATATTTAAGTTAACTAACCTGTCCAACTTTTGGGGGCAGATCAAAGTGCGGTCAGTTTTTGAGAGCTTTTAAAACGCTTTAAAAATTGACCGCACTTTATATAGATGTTTTAAATTATATATCCATTAACTCATAAGAAACATTTCCTGTTTCTAGCAACTCAACAAATACTCTTTTAATAAAATCAAAATCTGTTATAACTTCACTTGCTGGAAAAGGTTCTCCCATAAAATCAACCAATCTTGGAACTCCAGTAAAATCGGACTTAGACCTAATCAAAAACTCCCCGTTATCCCCGTATTCAAGTAGAGTAAATAAATATCTCTCACCATCTGATTCCATCCTTAATTCAGATAAGCCTACTTCTGGTTCAGGTATAACTTCTAATCTAACGTCAGATCTATGATTCTTTGTGCTGTTAAGCATAGATAATATTTTATCTTTACCAATCTTAGATGCCATATCCCTATCTGCCAAAGTTATCCATTCACCCTCTTCTGATTTATATGCACATGAAAAAAATAATAAGCTATTTTCCATTCTTATTTTCCTTTATTGATGTTTGCCCTTGAATCCAAGTATAAGTTTTCAGTTTGTTCTTATCATCAACAGCATGAACAGTGACCGATTTTAATCCTGCTTTTTCTGCTGCTGATGCAATGTCTTGACGACAATGCGTACATACATCACGCCCTTGGACATGGATCACCATATTTTTTCCTTTAGCCACACCTTTTTCATAAGCTTGTTGAATTGCACCTATTTCAGCATGTGCATCTCGCATATTAGCATTTGGATAAGGTGAACCGTTCTTTTGAGGTTTTTTATTTGCCACATTCTCTGCAATTAAAGTCAATTTATTAGGGTCTGAAAATCTATCCCCTTAAACAGCGCAGGCAATCGATACAAACGCCAAACCGCATTCGACAACATGCAATCGCTGTGTAAACCCTACCGGCACAACCGCCAAACTAGCCCTGCCGTTTCGGGAAAAACTGCACCACATTCTCCCCTTGCGGCAACACCAATTTCTTAACGGCATGGCCGTACACGGTTTCAAGCGTGATGTTCAGACGGCCTTCGTTGGCAAAAATCTTATCCACACATTCCTTTGCCGCTTGCGGATTGCTGAACTTCAACGCATTCCACAATCCCAAGGTTTCCATGTCCTGCCAAAACGTCCCGGCTTTTTTATAGCTCAACTCGAGCTTCGCCGTATCTGTCACCGGATCATAAAAGCCGTTGTCGGCGAGCATATCGCCCAAGTCGTGCATATCAATCAGCGTAGGCGCTTCGCATTCGATGCCTTCATGGTTCAGACGGCCTGTCAGCTCGCTCAGGCTGTCGCGGCCAAAGTGCGTGAAAAACAATAATCCGTCGGTTTTCAAGGCTGCGGCCCAGTTTTTCAAAACCGGCAAAATATCGTCGGCGCGGCTAAGGCTGAGATTGGCCCACAACATATCGACGGATGCTTCGGGCAGCGGCGCGGTCAGGGCTTGGCAATGCTGCGGGATGGTTTTGCCGGTCAGCTTCTGCCAGAAACCGCCTTTGCGCGCGGCGGCGGCGGTTTTCAAAAAATCGGCATTCGGATCGTATTCTTCAAACACAGCGTCGGGATAACGCGCGGCCAGCAGGCTGCGGCTGATGTCGGCATCGGCACCAATCAGCATGATGCGTTTGGGTGCATTGCGGACCAGCTGCAGGCGCTCGTCGGTGTCTTGGGCGAGATGGCGGTGAATCTGCCAGCGTTTGTCTTGTTCGGTCATGGTGGGTCGTGTCAGCGGGCTTTGCCCGACAATATTCTGTTTTTATGGTTAAAGGCTGTTTCAGACGGCCTTTTCGACAAAATTGCGGTAAATTTCGGCAAACTCGTCGGCATGGCTTAAAAAGGGCGCGTGTGCGGCTTTGTCGATAAGGACCAGCTCGCTGTTGCTCAAATGGCGGTGTAAATATTCGCCCATGCGCGGCGGCGTGATGGCGTCTTTCTGTCCAAACACCAGCAGTGACGGCGTTTGAATAAGCGGCAACAGCGGACGCGCGTCGGCATGGTTGACCGCTTCAAGTGCGGCCTGTAAGGCGGAAGGCGTGCCGCAGCGCGCCAAATCGGGCAGCACCCGGTTTAAGATTTCGCCCGAATGCGGCGTGTGCAACAGTTGCAGTTGTAGAAACTGTTTAATATGTTTGGCATAATCCTGCTGAAATGCGCCGACCATCTTGCCCAAGGCAGGTTGTGCCAAGCCTTCGGGATAATCCGTGTCGGCAGTCAATCGGGCAAAACTTGCCGTCAGGCAGAGCGATCGGATTTTGTCGGGATAAAGCGCGGTCAGATACAGGGCAACCAATCCGCCCAGCGACCAGCCGAGAATGTGTGCCGGCGTGTCGATTTGTCCGGCGAAGGCTTCGGCAACGGCGGCAATATCAAACGGTTCGGCAAAAGGCGCATCGCCGTGTCCGGGCAAATCAAGCGCGCGGACGTCCCAATCGGTAGGCAGGCGCGGTATCAAATCGTCGAATACATGGCGGTTCGCCGCCCAACCGTGTATCAGATAAACTTTTTTGGCGGAGTGTGGCATGAATGTTCTTTCTTGGTGGCGCAATTTGAAACGGCTCAATGCGCGACGTTGCGTATTATGCCACGATTCCGTTTCAGACGGCCTTTGCCGAGGCTGCGCAAACGATTTGACGGAATATTTTATCGACGCGGCACAAAGCTGCCCTTTGTGTTTCCGCCCTGTCGCGGGCGGGGCGGTGTGCGGCAGTTGCCAGAAAAAGCCGCCCGCATTTGATAGAATGTGGGCCTCGCTGTATTACGAACCGCCCGTCAGCAGCATGATACGCGAGCTGAAACACTTGGCCGATTTGGGCATGAGCCGTCCGTTGGCGGATTTGATGTGCCAAAACGCACCGGACTGGCTGGCGAAGGAACACTTCGATTTCGTCCTGCCCATGCCTTTGAGCAAAGAGCGGCGGCTCAAGCGCGGATTCAACCAAAGCGAGGCGTTGACGGATATTTTGGCAAAACGCTACGGCTGGACGCTGCTGCCGCGACACGCGGTTTTCAGACGGCATGGCGAGCCGCAAAGTACGCTGAAAAGCGACGAACGTCGGCGAAATATCAAGAATGCATTTAAAATCAAAGCCGAATTGCCGAAGGCGTGTAATATTCTGTTAATTGACGATGTCTTCACCACCGGCTCGACTTTGGACGAATTGGCGAAAACGCTGAAAAAATCAGGCGCAGGCCGGATTTGTTGTTGGTCTTTGGCACGGCCGCCAATGAAAAAATAGCTTAAAGTTTTTGACACCCATGGAACATTTCGGCATTATGCCACTCTATAAGTGATTGATTTATATGTTTACCATAGTTTTGTACCAACCCGAAATCCCGCCCAATACGGGCAATATCATCCGCCTGTGCGCCAATACCGGTGCTGATTTGCACTTGGTCAAGCCGCTTGGGTTTCCGCTGGATTCGTCCAAAATGAAACGCGCGGGTTTGGATTATCACGAGTTTGCCAAACTGACGGTACATGAGAATTTCGAAGACTGCCTCAAGGCACTCGAAGGCCGCCGCATTTTCGCGCTGACCACCAAAGGCTCTACCCGCCCAGACGAAGTTTCCTTCCGCGAAGGCGACGTGTTGCTGTTTGGTCCCGAAACACGCGGCCTGCCTGCCGAAGTTCTCGACAGCCTGCCTGCCGGACAAAAAATCCGCCTGCCGATGATGCCCGGCAGCAGGAGCATGAATCTTTCCAATACCGTCGCCGTGATTTTATTTGAAGCATGGCGACAAAACGGTTTTGCCGGCGGCGTATAACAGGCCGTCTGAAACCGCTGCGTTATCAACTCAAGAACGGAACCCGTTTTGACTTTTACCAAAAAAACCCTCCTTTCCTTAGCCGCCGCCACCATCGGCGTCCTTTCCATCAATGCCGCTGTTGCCGACAGCGTGGTCCGAGTCGAAAAACTGCATCCTTCTGCCAACCGCAGTTACAAAGTTGCCGGCAAACGCTACACGCCGCTGACCCAAGTTTCCTCTTTCAGCCAAACCGGCAAAGCCTCATGGTACGGCAACCAATTCCACGGCCGTAAAACTTCCAGCGGCGAGCGTTACAATATGAACGCCCTCTCCGCCGCCCACAAAACCCTCCCTATTCCCAGCTACGCACGCGTGACCAATATGCAAAACGGCAAAAGCGTCATCGTCCGTGTCAACGACCGCGGCCCTTTCCACGGCAACCGCGTCATCGATGTTTCCCGCGCCGCCGCCCAACAATTGGGTTTCATCAACCAAGGCACAGCCAACGTTAAAGTTGAACAAATCATCCCCGGCCAAACCGCCGCTCAAACCATTGTTTCCCCAAACAACAAAGAATTTTTTGTTGATTTGAAATCCTTCGGTACCCAACGCGAAGCGCAGGCTTATCTGAACCAAGCCGCACAAAGCCTGCCGTCGGACAGCAAAATCATGCTGGAAAAACGCAACTACGAATACGTTGTCAAAATGGGTCCGTTCAATAGCCAAGAACGTGCCGCCGAAGCAGGCGAACGCGCCCGTCATCTGAATCTGGTGTCCGCCATCTGATTTCGTCCGCGTTACCGTTGAAGTTTGATACAATACAAGGCCGTCTGAAACCCGATTGCAAGGTTTCAGACGGCCTTTTTTAATCACAGGGGAACACCATGATCAGCAGGCTCACAGGCAAATTGATTGAGAAAAATCCGCCGCAGGTCGTTATCGACGTCAACGGCGTCGGCTATGAAGCCGACGTTTCCATGCAGACTTTCTACAACCTGCCCCCCGTTGGCGAAACCGTCCATCTCTACACCCAGCTTGTCGTCCGCGAAGACGCGCATTTGCTGTTTGGATTCGCCTCGGCCGAGGAACGCGCCACCTTCCGCCAACTGGTCAAAGTCAGCGGCATCGGTGCCAAAACCGCATTGGGCATTTTGTCGGCCATGAATGCCGACGAGCTGGCGCAAGCCGTCGCCGAAGAAGACGTCAAACGCCTCTCCTCCGCCCCCGGCATCGGCAAGAAAACTGCCGAACGCATGGTGTTGGAACTGCGCGGCAAACTCGTGTCCCATACCGTTTCAGACGGCCTGTTTGCCCCTGATGCCGTTGCCGACGAAAGCCAAGACATCATCAACACCCTGCTTGCCCTCGGCTACAACGAGCGCGAAGCCAAAGCCGCCACCAAAGGCATTCCCAAAGGCACGGAAGTCGGCGAAGGCGTACGCCTGGCCTTGAAAAACCTGCTCAAATAAGGCCGTCTGAAACATGAAAACCGCCGTACTGAGTGCCGCCTTGCTTCTAAGCGCGTGCGTCTATACCGAGACTCCGTACGGGCGCACCGCCGTCTTAGACCTGCCCGTCCACGCGCAAACCACTGTCAACAAAACCGTGACCATCAACGCCCCGCCCGGGACGACCGTCATCTATCAAGACAGCGAACCCGTCCGCAATTACCCGGCCTATCCCGTTTATCCCCGCCGGGTTTATCGTTATCGATAAACAACGCTGACCGTTTGAAACCATAGGTTCAGACGGCCTGTTGAAAGACCAACCATGAAATACATCCTTCCCCTGCTTTTACTCCTGAGCGCCTGCACACCGGACACCAAGACCACGGATGCCGCATCCGTCCCCAAAACACACGGCTTCGCACACCGCCTGACCGAAGGCGAAAAACTGTTGACCCAAGCCCTCATCAAACAAGACCTCGCCGCCTACTTCAAACACGAAACCGGCGGCGCATTTGCCGAACAAGCCCCCTTATTCTCGGCCCAGCAACTTGCCGAACAGAAAAACATCCCCCAAAACGATGCCATCGGCGTTTACGGCAAAATCATCAAAACCCAAGGCCGCACCGCCTGGCTGCAAACCGACAAGCAAACCCTCAAACTCGATTTGGCCGAACCGCTGCAAGAAGCAGAAGGCGAAGTTACCCTCGTCTGCCAACATGAAAACACCGCCTTCCAAGACTGCCAAACAGAAGAAAACTTCGCCCGACGCTTTACCGAACAAATCTTCTCGGCTGTCGAGTCCGGACGCGTATCCGCCCAAACAGACGCACCGGCCGAAGAAATCATGGCCGGCCGCCTCATCCCGTTTTTGAGTGCCGCCAGCGACTTTACCGGCAACTTCAAAGCCTGCGCCACCACCATGACCGAATACTGCACCAGCCGCCTGGCACGCGAAATGCCCGAATCCGCAGTCCGCAAAAAAGCACAGGAATTGGGTTTGACCGAAATAGCATTTAAAAAGAAAAAATAAATATTTAGGCCGTCTGAACCCTATGGCGGCTGTGTTATAATCCGCACCTCATACAGGTCGGACAGACAGTCGCCGCGTATCGCGTAAGGCATACGGGGAGGAAAGTCCGGGCTCCACAGAGCAGAATGCCGGCTAACGGCCGGGCGCGGCAACGCGACGGAAAGTGGAACAGAAAGCAATACCGCCGATGATTGCCTTCGGGCAAAACAGGTAAGGGTGAAAAGGTGCGGTAAGAGCGCACCGTGCATTTGGTAACAAAGCGCAGCAGGCTAAACCCCATTCGGAGCAAGACCAAACAGAACGCGATGACGCTGCTCGCCGAGCGTTCGGGTAGGTTGCTTGAGCACACCAGCAATGATGTGCCTAGAGGAATGACTGTCCGCGACAGAACCCGGCTTACCGTCCGAGCTGTATGTCCCCATACCGCGGCAGGTTTTAAAAACCTGCCGCATTTTTATCGAAATAAAAAGGCCGTCTGAAACCTGAATCTTGGTTTCAGACGGCCTTTTTTTTAAACCGCTGTTTATGGACGGTATTCCGGTTTCATGCCGTTGGGCAAAAGCTGCCATACATAGCCGGTGGTTTTCATTTTGCCGGCCACTTCGCCTGCCTCGTCGCCATAGCCCCAGAAATAATCCACACGGACCGCGCCTTTGATCGCGCTGCCGGTGTCTTGCGCCATAATCAGGCGGTTGAGGGCTTTTTTGGTGATCGGATGGGCAGTGGCGACAAACAGCGGTGCGCCAAGCGTGATGTAGTGACGGTCGATGGCACCGGCGTATTCGCCCATCAACGGCGTACCCAATGCGCCCACCGGGCCGGAATCGCCGCTGCCGGTCAGCTCGCGGAAGAAGACGTAGCTTGGGTTTTGCCCCAAAACTTCGGCAAGGCGGCCGGGGTTTTGCTTCATATAGGCCTTGATGCCCTGCATGCTGGTCTGACCCAGCGGCAGATAGCCTTTGTCCGCCATATAGCGGCCGATGGAAACATACGGATGTTCGTTTTTATCGGCAAATCCGACGCGGATGTATTTGCCGGACGGCGTTTTCAGACGGCCTGAACCTTGAATGTGCATAAAGAAAAGTTCGACCGGATCATCTGCGTAACCCAAAATCGGGGCTTTGCCGTTAAGCGCGCCACCGTTGATTTGGCTGCGGGTGTAGTAAGGAACAAAACGGCTGCCTTCAAAACGGCCTTTCAGCGCGGTGCTGCGTGCTGTAATCGGGAATCTGGACAAGTCGGCCGTGTATGCGCCGCTGTTGTCGATGACACCGCTGTTTTGGCCGGTTTGGCGGATGCGGACGGTGGCTTTGCTGCCCCTCAAGTTTGCAGCCAGCGGAACGGAAACAAAATCGTTCGGAATGCCGTAAATAGGGAAACGGGATTGGCTTGTGGATTTGTCGTCGCCGTGCAGAACCGGTTCGTAATAGCCGGTAATGGTGCCGGCAGGATTGCCGCCGTTATCGACGCGCCATGCGGTGAAATAGCGCTCGAAAAAGTGCTTGGCTTGGAAATGGTGCACCGGCGTTTGCATGGCTTGGATACAAACGTCCTGCCAGCCTTGGCGGTTTTTAAGTTTTTCACAGCCTAAACGGAAAGACTGCAGGCTTTTGGTAAAGTGTTGGAGGTCCCAGTGCGGCAATTCGTTGTAGGAAACTACGGTGTAGTTTGCTCCTCCCCCACTCACTGTCGTACCGACGGGATCGGGCGTACCGGTGGGGCGGTCGGGGCCTTTGATAACGCTGGTGTCGGTTTCGGGGAGGTTTTTAATGCTTTTGCTCGGACAGGCGGCAAGAATGGCCGCGGCAATGCTGACGAGCGTAATGCGGTACAAATGTTTTTTCATGGAATCAATAGCGTGTCGAAAGGCCGTCTGAAAGCGATTTTTCAGACGGCCTATGTTGGAAAGTGCTGATTTTAACACAAAAAAGCGTTTTATCGGCGCGGCGGCAATTTGACGACAACCGTATCGGCCAGCATATCGTAGAGCGTGCGGCGGTCGCGTTTGACGGAAAAGAGCATGATGAAGTTGATGAAGGCTATAAGCAGAGAAATCAGGTTTCCACCCGTGTCACTTATTGCCAACGATACAATAGTTACCACAACACCAACGGCAAGCGCCCAAACAACTTCGCGGATTAAAACCGTTCCTTCAAAACCTGGATTATTCCCGTCACTTTTTAACACGCGTATGCCCATAATTTTTTTACCTAAAGACTGACCGTCCCGGCTCATGTAATACAGTTGGAAGATACCGAAAACCAAATAAACAGCCAAAGAAATAAAAAATGTTATGGCAAAATATTCAGGGGTATTAAAAAGAGAAGATTCCGAAACTAATTCTTTGCTTTCATCTAAAGTGAAAACTACCATCACAATGAATGGCAACCATATCAAAAAAGTAAACAGATTATTCAATAAATATGCCGCAACCCTCGCCCCCGGCGAAGCAATATGGACATCTACTATTTCTGTTTGAGGCAAATCCGACAAATTGATTTTGCTCATTTAATCTTCCTCTGTACCATTAATGAAATGCAATTTCATTGCCATCTTAACCTATTTTCCCATCATTCTAAAAATTTTCGATAAAAACCTTTACATTTTCCGCAGACGGCGTTAAAACGTTTGTTTTCCCCTTTTTTATAGTGGGTTAACAAAAATCTGAACAAAGCGGCAGGCGATGCCGTTCCGATTTTTGTTAATGCACTATAAACTTATCCGGATTTTCTTTGTAAGGAGTAACACATGAAAGTAGGTTTTGTCGGCTGGCGCGGTATGGTCGGCTCTGTTTTGATGCAGCGTATGAAAGAAGAAAACGACTTCGCCCATATTCCCGAAGCGTTTTTCTTTACCACTTCCAATGTCGGCGGTGCCGCACCTGATTTCGGTCAGGCGGCCAAAACATTGTTGGATGCCAACGATGTTGCCGAATTGGCAAAAATGGACATCATCGTAACCTGCCAAGGCGGCGATTACACCAAATCCGTGTTCCAACCCCTGCGCGACAGCGGCTGGAACGGCTACTGGGTTGACGCGGCTTCTTCCCTGCGCATGAAAGACGATGCGATTATCGTCCTCGACCCTGTCAACCGCAACGTCATCGACAACGGCCTCAAAAACGGCGTGAAAAACTACATCGGCGGCAACTGCACCGTTTCCCTGATGCTGATGGCTTTGGGCGGCCTGTTCCAAAACGATTTGGTCGAATGGGCAACCAGCATGACCTACCAAGCCGCTTCCGGCGCGGGTGCGAAAAATATGCGTGAACTCATCAGCGGCATGGGCGCGATTCACGCCCAAGTAGCGGACGAGCTTGCCGACCCTTCCAGCGCGATTCTCGACATCGACCGCAAAGTGTCCGATTTCCTGCGCAGCGAAGACTATCCGAAAGCCAACTTCGGCGTACCGCTCGCCGGCAGCCTGATTCCTTGGATTGATGTGGATTTGGGCAACGGCCAGTCCAAAGAAGAATGGAAGGGCGGCGTGGAAACCAACAAAATCCTCGGCCGCAGCGACAATCCGACCGTAATCGACGGCTTGTGCGTGCGCATCGGTTCTATGCGCTGCCACAGCCAAGCCATTACCCTGAAGCTGAAAAAAGACCTGCCCGTTTCCGAAATCGAAGCGATTTTGGCAGGCGCAAACGATTGGGTGAAAGTCATCCCCAACGAAAAAGAAGCCAGCATCCACGAGCTGACGCCTGCCAAAGTAACCGGCACGCTGTCTGTTCCCGTCGGCCGTATCCGCAAACTGGAAATGGGCGGCGAATACATCAGCGCGTTCACTGTCGGCGACCAACTCTTGTGGGGCGCTGCCGAACCTTTACGCCGTGTATTGCGCATTATCTTGGGCAGCCTGTAATTGAGGTTGGCATGAAAAAAGCAACGGTTTAGGCCGTTGCTTTTTTGGATAATAACAAGGCCGTCTGAACCTTTCAGACGGCCTTTTTCCTATTCTTTCTTACCGGCCAAACCGATTTCTTTGGTGGAATCGCCAACTTTGATTTGCGCCTTACCGGCAATTTCTTCAGCCTGCGGGCCGAAGAGTTTCAAATCGTAACGACCGTTTTCGATACCGTTCAAACTGGTTTTACCGCTGATGGCGGCTTTGCCGTTGTTATTGGCAATGCCTGCGGCAAGCAGGTCGACATTATTGTGGGAAGCCATGCTGCTGATGTTGCCGTAACCTTGTTTTTTATCGAAATCGACGGTGTATTTCAGACGGCCGCTGCGGTCGTCGCCGTTAAATGCGATACCCGAATACTGATAGCTGCCTTGTTTGGGCAAATTGCGATATGCAGTTTCATCGCCTTGGACTTCGCCGACGGTGAATGTGTATGTATCGAGGTTTTGCAGCTTGCCTGCGTCATCGGCTTTTTGTTTGGCGTAACGCGCGGCAACAGTGGAATAATTTTGTTTATACACTTGGAAGTCGCCGGTTTCCAAAGTGATAACTTGGCCGTTTACCTTGATTTTTTGGGCGTAGTCGTAAGAGGATACTTTATCGGTTTTCAAAAAGCCGGTATCGAGTTTGTCGCCTTTTTGCAGGGTTTGCGGTTTACCGTTGGCCGTCAGCTCCAACGTACCGTTTTCAGGGACGGATTCGTTCAATTCAACGGACAACACGCCTTTCGGATGCGGATTGAGCGGCTCGGTAACGGCATTCGACAAGCCGCTTGTTGCGCCGCCGCAGGCAGCCAACATCAAAGACAGGGAAGCCGTCAAAGCAGAAATGCGGAGGGTTCTCATCATTTTTTCCTTTCCTTTTTATTTGGTATGATATTTATCATATCCCTAAAAAAATGAACAATAAATGATTTTTGTCAAAATCAAGCATTTTGAATATTAATTTTATAAATATTGAAACATTTTTAGAATATCGGGTATTCAGTCTATTCAAAATCCCTTCCGCTATAATCATTTTATTTTACAAACGGATTTCATCATGCCGAAAATCACCCTTATCGCCGCTTACGCCGCCCGCCGCTGTATCGGCATCAACAACACCATGCCTTGGCATTTGCCCGAAGATTTTGCCTTTTTCAAATCCTACACCACCGGCAAACCCGTCATTATGGGCCGCAAAACATGGGAATCGCTGCCGCGCAAGCCGCTGCCCGGCCGTCAAAATATCGTCATCACCCGCCAAGATTATCAGGCCGAAGGCGCGCAAACGGCGGCTTCTTTGGAAGATGCGCTGGCTTTGTGTCAGGGGGTTGAAGAAGTCATCATCATGGGCGGCGCGCAAATTTATGCACAAGCCCTGCCGATTGCCACAGATTTGCGCTTGACCGAAGTCGGTTTGGATGTGGACGGCGATGCGTTTTTTCCTGAGTTTTCCACAGAAACATGGCAAGAAGCCTCTCGGGAAAATCATGTTTCCGCCAAAGGCATCGAATACGCGTTTGTGCATTATGTGAAGGCATAATCCGACAACGCAAAGGCCGTCTGAAACCCTGTTTTTCAGGTTTCAGACGGCCTTTTTATTTCGTTTGTTTACGGCATGCTGTTTAAGCCGTTTTGTTTTTCAAAGGCAGTTTGATATGCGGTTTGGCCGGCTTGGGCGCTTCTTTCAGTCCAAGTTCGATTTGCTGCTCTTCGCTCAACAAATTGCTCCAGTCGCCTTTTTTATACCAGTCGCGGCCGTCCAATTCGATGGGGTGTTGGATGCGTTCGCAACCGTTGCCGCATTGTAAATCGTCTTCTTTGCAGTATTTGTCGCAACCCCAGCAGATACGCTCGGGATTTTTCGGGAAAATGGGAAATTTCTTGGCCATGATGTTCTTCTTTTGTTTGTGTGCGGTATGGGCAGAATTATAAGTGATTTGAATGGGACTGGCGGCGGGTTTATCGTGTTTTACGCTGATTTTTTAAGATGTGTTAACCTTTCAGACGGCCTATACTGTAAAAACTATCCCTATTCGGTACAACAAGAGGACCCAATATGAACATATGCCGTCTGACGCCTGAATTTGTCGAGCCTTTATCCCTCGCGCTGTTTGAGGAATGGCACGATTTTGCGCCGTGGTCGTCTCTGGACAAAATCCGTGCATATTACGCGCAGTGCCTTAATGGGGATAACTTGCCGCTGGCGTTTGCGGCTGTGGATAAGGAAGGGCAGCTGATGGGTTCGGCGGCATTGAAGCGGTTTGATATGGCGTGTTTTCCCGAATACGAATATTGGCTGGGCGATGTGTTCGTTTTACCGCAATTTCGCGGTTTGGGCGTAGGCAGGCAGCTGGTTTCGTTTTGTCTGGATAAAGCACGCGAACTGGGTTTGCCGCATCTGTTTCTCTATACGCCGGATGTGCAGGCCGTGTATGAAAAGTTTGGCTGGAAAGAAATCACACAGACTTGGCACAACGGGGAAGCCGTATCCGTCATGAAATTGGATTTATAGCTTGAAAAGAATAAAAGGTCGTCTGAACATTTGGTTTCAGACGGCCTTTGTTTTTTGAATGATACAAAACTACCCTATCCGCTTAAACGGTGGCAAACAGGCCAATAATTGCTGGCCGTAGCGTTGCGTTTTGACGCGGTTGTCGAGGATGGTCACGCGGCCGTAATCCTGTTCGGTACGGATAAGGCGGCCGACGGCTTGGATCAGTTTGATGCTGGCTTCAGGCACCGTAATTTCGATAAAGGGATTGCCGCCGCGTTGTTCAATCCAACGGTTTTGGGTTTTCTCGATGGGATTGTCCGGCATCGCAAACGGCAGCTTGGCAATAATGACTTGCACGCAGGCCGTGCCGGGTAGATCGAGCCCTTCGGCAAAACTGTCGAGGCCGAAAATAATGCTGGCTTTGCCTTCGGCAATGGCTTGATGGTGCCTTTGTAAAAGAACAGCCTTGGGCAACTCGCCCTGCACAAGCAGAAGCGGCAAATATTCGTCAGGCAGGCGCAAGGCGACGTCCTGCATTTGTTTGCGCGAGGAAAACAACACCAGCGTGCCGATGGCTTCAACCGGCGAAACCAGCTTCGGCAACCATTCGACAATGGCGGCCGTGTGCGCATCAGGGTCTTTCGGGCTGGCATGAACCGGCGGAATATACAGCTCGCCTTGCGCATCGAAATTAAACGGGCTTTCCAAAGCGAGCGTGGTGGTTTCGGGCAGCCATAATAGGCCGGTTTGGCGCAAAATCAGGTTGAAGCTGCCGAGCGATTGCAGGGTGGCCGAAGTCAGCACCGCACCTGCCACGCGCCGCCACAGATTGTTGGCAAGGTGGGATGCGCTGCTGATGGGGCTGGCGTTGAAAATATAGTCGTTTTTGTCGTCGGTACGGCGGGTTATCCATTTTGCCAACGGCTCTTCGCCCTCGATAGGAACGGTGGAGAGTAAATCCCAAACCGCGCTGATTTGTTCGATACGGGCGATAAAAAGGCCAAACTCGCTGGTCAGGCGGTCGATGAGCGCGCCGTCCTGTTCTTTTTCGCGGCGTGCGGCGGAAAGCGCATCGTTCAGGCCGACAACGTGTTTGAGCAAGCTACGCGCAGCAATGGCCGTATTGGAAACTGTGGTTTCCAGGCCTTCGGGGATTTTGCCGTCTTCCCACAGCCAAGTCGGTTCGTTGTGTTTCCGTCTGTCGTTTTCAGACGACCCCAGACTTAAAGACGGCTCTTCCGCCAAATGGAACTGCCATTCGTGCAGGCTGTCGAGCAAGGATGTGGCAGCTTCGTCGGCAAGGTTGGCAAGTTCGGCTTTATCGGTCAGCGCGGCAATTTTACCGGTCAGCTGCGGCAGTTTTTCCAGCGTCCAAACGGCAATATTCCATGAATGTTCGGCGGCAAAGCGGCTGAGGGCTTTTTTGGGCAGGTGGTGCGCTTCGTCTATGCAATAGAAACTGTTTTCGGGCGCAGGCAGAATCACGCCGCCGCCCATGCTGATGTCGGCAAGCAAAAGATCGTGGTTGGCAACGACGACATCGACGGTATCCAAGACATCGCGCGCCAGGTAAAACGGGCATTCCGGACGGTTGGGACAGGCGGATTTCAGGCAGCCGTGGCGGTCGTTGGTCACTTTGAGCCAAATCGCGTCATCGATTTTTTCCGGCCAAGTGTCGCGGTCGCCATTAAAGCGGCGGGCGGAAAATTCATCGGCAATGTCGCGCAACAAGTTCAATTCTTCCGGCTTGGGTTTGCTGTCCCACAACACTTCCGGCGCTTCAAAACCAAGCAGGTTTTGCTGGGCATTGTTTTGCGTCAGTTGATAGAGTTTGTAGGGGCAAAGATAACGGCCGCGCCCTTTGGCAAGCGCAAAGGTCAGCTCCAAACCGCTTTTTTCTACCAGAAACGGCAAATCTCGGTCAACCAACTGCTCCTGCAAGGCCACCGTCGCGCTGCTGACAATCAACCGTTTGCCGCGTGTTTGCGCCATGATGCCGCCGGCCAAAAGGTAGGCCAACGATTTACCCACGCCGGTCGGCCCTTCGATCACAGCAATGCTCTCACCCTCGCGTTTGGGCGCTTCTTCGCCTTCTTCACGCGTCAACGTCCGCGAAAAAGCGTTGGCAATCGCCGCAATCATTTCCCGTTGCGAAGCGCGCGGACGGAAACCGGGCAGGTTTTTGCCGATGTTTTGGTAATGGTCGCGGATGGCGTTTTTTTCTAAATCGGTGAGCATTGAGGCCGTCTGAATGGGTTTGCAAGAATAGCGTATTTTAGCATTTTTACCTTCATGAAGCCTTCGTAAAGTCTTACTCTATTTTAGGGTTTGGCATTTTGATGGCGATGGACGAACCGAAAAACCATAACCGGTTTTAACCAAGCAAAAGGCCGTCTGAAACTTTAGCCGCACTGATGCAGAGGCACCCACAATTTTTGCTTCTCGGATTTGTTTTTCTCGTAGCGGTTCCACGCTTTTTCATGAAAATAAAAGACGACGGTATTGACGATGGGTTCGACCAAAGCCACCGCACTGGAAACACCGATACTGCCGGTCAGAATATAGGCGACACTAAATGCGACGCTGAAATGCAAAATAGCAAATGTAATGGTTTTAATCATTTTATTTTCCTGATACATTGATGTTTTAATAGCTACATAATAATTATTATCAACTGAATCGTATATTTTAAATCCTTTATCTTTATTTAGATTTTATAAATCGATATTTTATTTTTGATAGGAATTTTATGAATCCGCTCCAAATTGTCGTCCTCGACCGCGATACCCTCGTCAACCGCCCGTTTGAATTTGATTTCCCACATACATTAAGCAGCTACGGCACAACCGAAGCGCACGAAACGCTGGCGCGTATCCACGGCGCGGACATTGTGATTACCAATAAAGTCGTGATTTCCGCCCAAGCCTTTGCCGAAAATCCACAACTCAAGCTGGTTGCCGTTACCGCGACCGGCGTCAACAATGTGGACGTTGAGGCCGCCAAACAAAACGGCACGGCAGTGTGCAATATCCGCGCTTACGGCAATGAATCCGTGGCGGAACACGCGTTTATGATGATGATTACCCTGATGCGCAACCTGCCTGCCTATCAGCGCGACGTTGCGGCAGGCTTGTGGGAAAACTCGCCGTTTTTCTGCCACCTCGGCGCACCGATGCGCGATCTAAACGGTAAAACGCTGGCGATTTTCGGTCGCGGCAATATCGGTAAAACGCTGGCAACTTATGCACAGGCTTTCAAAATGAATGTCGTGTTCGCCGAACATAAAAATGCCCAAAGCGTCCGCGACGGCTATGTTTCCTTTGACGAAGCCATCCGCTCCGCCGATGTCGTGTCGCTTAATTGTCCGCTTACGCCGCAAACGGCAAACATGATAGGCGAAGCCGAATTGCAACAAATGAAACCCGGCGCCATCCTCATCAACTGCGGGCGCGGCGGCTTGGTCGATGAAGCCGCTTTGGTTGCGGCGTTGAAATACGGCCAAATCGGCGGGGCAGGTTTTGACGTGTTGACACAAGAGCCGCCGCGCGACGGCAACCCTCTGCTGAAAACCCGACTGCCCAACCTCATCGTCACGCCACACATCGCATGGGCAAGCCAAGAGGCCGCCAACCGTCTGTTTGACATCCTTTTGGACAACATCAACCGCTTCGTGGCCGGCAATCCGCAAAATCTGGTTTAATCTATGGAAAACCTGTTGATAAGGTTGTGAACAATTTTAAAGGCCGTCTGAGATATTCAGACGGTCTTTATTAATCTTTATTTATTTCATAAAGTTATCTATAAAATACTATAAATTGTTTCATTCTTCATTGTGGATAACCCTATAAAAAGGCCGTCTGAAATACTCAGACGGCCTTTTGTTTGCCTGGGCAAATTAAATATCGTATGTGGTTGAAGCGGTATCGCCACCCTTGCCTGTCCAGTTGGTATGGAAGAACTCGCCGCGCGGTTTGTCGGTACGCTCGTAAGTGTGCGCGCCGAAGTAGTCGCGTTGCGCTTGCAGCAGGTTGGCCGGCAGGCGCGCGGAAGTGTAACCGTCAAGGAAGGTAATGGCGGAAGCCATGCAAGGCATCGGAATGCCACATTCGATGGCTTTGGCAACGACTTTGCGCCATGCAGGCAGACAGGTTTCCAATACGCCTTTGAAATAAGGATCGGAACCCAAGAAGACCAAATCAGGATTGGCTTCGTATGCGTCGCGGATGTTGCCCAAGAACACGCTGCGGATAATGCAGCCTTCGCGCCACAGAAGGGCGGTGTTGCCGTAATTCAATGCCCAATCGTTGTTTTCGCTGGCTTCGCGGATGAGCAT
This sequence comes from Neisseria sp. HMSC078C12, assembly GCF_001838065.1. Taxonomy (NCBI): domain Bacteria; kingdom Pseudomonadati; phylum Pseudomonadota; class Betaproteobacteria; order Neisseriales; family Neisseriaceae; genus Neisseria; species Neisseria sp. HMSC078C12. Next base: position 42,474 of record NZ_KV835582.1, read on the forward strand.
GAAGCCTTGTGCATAGGAAATAATTTTGGATGCCAACAGGGCTTGGCGCAACGCATCCACCCATGCGGCTTTGTCGCCTTCAATCGGGGTAATGGTTTTGCCAAACAGGCTGTTTGCTTGGACGCGTTGGTCTTTAAACGCGGATACGCAACGTGCAAACACGGCTTCGGAAATCAGCGTCAGCGGGATGCCCAAATCGAGGGCATTGATGCCGGTCCATTTGCCTGTGCCTTTTTGACCGGCGGTATCAAGGATTTTTTCGACCAAAGGTTCGCCGTTTTCATCTTTGTAGCCCAAAATCGCGGCTGTGATTTCAATCAGGTAGGAATCCAGCTCAGTTTTATTCCACTCGTTGAAGATTTGGTGCATTTCGTCATAAGACAGGCCCAAGCCGTCTTTCATGAATTGGTAGGCTTCGCAAATCAACTGCATATCGCCGTATTCGATGCCGTTGTGCACCATTTTGACGAAATGGCCCGCGCCGTCGCGGCCAACCCAGTCGCAGCAGGGTTCGCCTTGCGGGGTTTTGGCGGCAATGGCTTGGAAGATGGGTTTGACGGCAGGCCATGCGGCTTCGTCGCCGCCAGGCATGATAGACGGGCCGTGACGCGCGCCTTCTTCGCCACCGGAAACGCCCGCGCCGATAAAGCGGATGCCTTTTGCCGCCAGCTCGTGTGTGCGGCGGGTGGAATCGGGATAATTGGCATTGCCGCCGTCAATAATAATGTCGCCTTCGTCCAAAAACGGAACAAGTTGTTCGATAAAATCGTCCACGACAGAACCGGCACGTACCATCATCATGATTTTGCGCGGTTTTTCTAATTTATCAACCAGATCTTGCAGTGAATATGCGCCGATAATATTGGTATTTTTGGCTGCGCCGTTTAAAAAATCATCTACTTTGCTGGTAGTACGGTTGTATGCGACAACTTTAAAGCCGTTGTCGTTCATGTTGAGAATCAGGTTTTGCCCCATTACGGCAAGGCCGATTACGCCAATGTCGCCTTTCATTTCGTGAAACTCCGTTATTGATTAATTTTATCAAGCGTAACTCTAGCTGATTTACACGTTTTTAACAATCCTTAACTTTTTAATTTTTTGAAAAGATGCCTTTACGTTTCAGACGGCCTTTCCCTTTGGGAAAACAAACTATAAATTAGATTTTAAATAATAAACAGAAGATGATATTGAGTGCTGCCACAGCTTGTTGATAACTTTGATTAAAACAATTTTTCAAATACTTAGCTGATATTTTTTGATGAGGATAAAGTATGGTCGGCCTTGTTTGCATATGTGGATAAAAATTTTCTGCCGCTTTGTTCTGTGAATAATTTTTTGCCTGTGCACAATCTTAGCTTGTTTTATACTTTTCCAATCGGAACTGATTGAGTAGGGAAATAGTCAAATGGTTTTTTATTTTTGAATATTTTCATATTTCCTCTTGTTCAAGTTGGGAAAAGGTCGTCTGAAAATATTTAAATTTATGGAGTGAATATGAAATTTTCCTTTGGTATTAAATTATTACCTGTTTTGGTCTTGGCCGCTTGTGCGCAACAGCCGGTTCAAAAGCCTCAAGTTGCCCTGCCTTCTGTATCTGTGGATAACCATGCGCCGGAACAAGGGACGGGGCTGACCGAACAGAAATTGATCCGTGCCAAGCATTATATGGCGGCGTCTGCTAATCCGTTGGCAACCGAGGCGGGATACGAGGTTTTGAAACGCGGCGGCAGCGCGATAGATGCGATGATCGCCATGCAGACGACCTTAGGTCTGACCGAACCGCAGTCTTCCGGTTTGGGCGGCGGCGCGTTTTTGGTGTATTGGGACAATAAGGCGAAAAAACTGACGACGTTTGATGCCCGCGAAACGGCGCCGAAAGCGGCAACGCCGGCGCTTTTCTTGGATGAAAACGGCAAGCCGATGGGCTTTATGAACGCAGTGGTCGGCGGCCGTTCGGTCGGTGTGCCGGGGATTCCGAAGCTGCTGGAAGATGTCCACAAGCGTTACGGCAAATTGCCGTGGGCAAGCCTGTTTGACAAACCGATTGCTTTGGCGGAACAAGGCTTTACCGTTTCACCGCGTATGGCGAAATCCATCGAGCAGAATTTGGAGCCGTTGAAACGCTATCCGCAAACCGCCGCATATTTCCTGCCCGACGGCAAGCCTTTGGCAGCGGGAACAGTGTTGAAAAACCCTGAATTTTCCCGCTCCGTGCGCCTGTTGGCGGAAAAAGGCAGCGCGCCGTTTTATCAGGGGGCGCAGGCGCAGAATATTGTCCGTGCCGTTACCGGTGCTGTGGATAATCCCGGCAAAATCAGCATGGCGGATTTGAAAAACTACCGCGTTATCGAGCGCGAACCGGTTTGTGCGCCGTATCGTGAATACGAAGTCTGCGGCATGGGCGCGCCAAGTTCGGGTGCGATTGCTTTGGGCGAGATTTTGGGCGTATTGCAGAATCAGGATATGAAGGCGTTGGGCGCGGAAAATATCCACAGTTGGCGCTGGATAGGCGATGCGTCGCGGATTGCTTTTGCCGACCGCGATTATTATGTCGGCGATCCCGCGTTTGTCAACGTTCCGACCCGCGCCCTGATTTCTCAGGCTTACCTGAAACCGCGCGCCGAAGAAATCCGCCAATCCGACAAGGCGTTGGAAAACATTCAGGCGGGTCAATTCGGTAAGGCATACGCGCAGGGCATGGCGGTCGAGCTGCCGTCCACCAGCCATTTGGTGGTTGTGGATAAAGACGGCAACGTCGTGTCGATGACGACTTCGATTGAAAACGCGTTCGGCTCGGGACTGATGGCAAACGGCTATCTGCTTAACAATGAATTGACCGATTTTGCTTTCAACCCTGTCGGTGCGGACGGTAAAACGGTGGCAAACAGCGTGGCGGGCGGCAAACGGCCGCGTTCTTCAATGGCGCCAACCATTGTAATGAAAGACGGCAAACCTTATTTGGCAGTCGGTTCGCCCGGTGGCAGCCGCATCATCGGCTTCGTTGCCAAAACGCTGGTGGCGCATATCGACTGGGGCATGGATATTCAGGCGGCAATCTCCCTGCCGAATATGCTCAACCGCGGCAGCCAATATGAAATCGAGGAAAAAACCGCAGCGGCGGACAAAGCGCCAGCATTGGAAAAACTGGGCTATAAAGTCCAAATCCGCGATTTGAATTCCGGCGTACAAGGCATTGTAATCGGCAAAGACGGTTTGCTTGGTGGCGCTGACCCGCGTCGCGAAGGCAAGGTTATGGGCGATTGATATTGTCGGTTTGACATGAAAAAGGCCGTCTGAACTTGGTTTCAGACGGCCTTTTTAGTTTGGGAAAATATATGGATAAGATGTGTATAAGAATAACGTTAAATTTTAATATTTTATTTTTCAATAAGATAAAAAGAATGAGTATGTGGATAATTAATTGATTTAGGCCGTCTGAACCTTTCAGACGGCCTTCTCATTGGATTGCTTTATCTACTTTCTATCAGGCTGCCGGCAGCTCGTGAAAAGCGGTGGGCAATTCTTCGTCATCGGCAAACTCAACCCATTCGTAAGCCGTTTCATCTGCCAAAACGGCACGCAACAGCGCATTATTGATGGCATGACCTGATTTGTAACCTTCAAATGCGCCGATAATCGGATGGCCGACAATGTACAAATCGCCAATCGCATCCAGGATTTTGTGGCGGACAAATTCATCGGGATAGCGCAAACCTTCCGGATTCAAAACGTCCATGTCGTCAATTACGATGGCGTTGTTCAAATTGCCGCCCAGTCCGAGATTGTGGGCGCGCATCATTTCCACTTCGTGCATAAAGCCGAAGGTACGGGCGCGGGCAATTTCATCGATATAGGATTTTCCTGCAAAATCAATCTCGAAAGTAGGTGCGCTGCGATTGAATACAGGATGGTCGAATTCGATAGTTAAAGTAACTTTAAAGCCGTCGTAAGGCGTAAAGCGCACCCATTTTCCGGTTTCTTTGATTTCAATGGGTTTGAGGATTTTTAAAAAACGTTTTTGGGCTTTTTGATCGACAACGCCCGCATCTTGCAAAAGATAAATAAACGGCAGGCTCGAGCCGTCCATAATCGGAATTTCGGGTGCGTTCAATTCAATCAAGGCATTGTCGATGCCGTAGGCAGACAGAGCCGACATAATGTGTTCAATCGTACCGATGCGCACGCCTTTATCGGTAACGATGGTTGAAGAGAGGCGGGTATCGTTGATTAAATAAGGATTCAATTGGATGACTTCGCCCATTTCCCCGCTCAAATCAGTACGGCGGAACGAAATACCGCTGTTTTCTTCGGCAGGATGCAAAGTCAGAGCGACCCTTTCGCCCGAATGCAGGCCAACGCCGGTAACGCTTACTGATTTGGCTAAAGTCCGTTGCAGCATAATTGCTTCCTTTTAAAAAGTCTAATGGGCAAATGATACGTTAAAAAGGAAAAAACAAGCCATCATTTTTAATAGTATTTGCCAATATGGGCGTTTTACAGGGATGAACTTCAAGGTTTGAATTATCTACAAAGGTGTGTGAAATTGAAGTGGGTAATTTGGTTTTTACCCACAGGCAAATAGGGAAACTAAGATTCTATCCCTTTTTATTCCGACATTCAGTTGGGGTTTGCCTCAAAGATAAAAAGTGATTATTGGATTGGTTTTAAAGAAAAATATTCTGTTATCCACAAAGGATCGGGACCATCATCAAAATCATCATTTTAAAAATTTAAATACTATGATTTGAAGAAAAAACTGAGTTATCAGCACAAAAACGGCAAATACAGAAAAATAGAACTAAATTTATGAAAATCATAAACTTATAAAAAAACTAAGATGAAAAAATGAAATTTATGAAATAAAATACCAAAAAACAGGACTATTTAGACAAATCCGATATTTTCCTACAAGCAAGAATTTCACGTTTTGTTTATTTAAATCAAACATTTTAAAAGTAATTCCATGTAATTCTAGAAAGTAATTTTATTTCAGGATACAATGGCCTCACTGAGAAATTTTTCCCATTCCATCTAAAGGAGTAGCAAAATGAGTATTAAAGTAGCGATTAATGGTTTTGGCCGTATCGGTCGTCTGGCATTGCGTCAAATTGAAAAAGCCCAAGGTATCGAAGTCGTTGCTGTTAACGACTTGACTCCTGCCGACATGCTGTTGCATCTCTTCAAATACGACAGTACTCAAGGCCGCTTTGAAGGCTCTGCCGAATTGAAAGACGACGCTATTGTTGTTAACGGCAAAGAAATCAAAGTATTTGCCAATCCTAATCCTGAAGAATTGCCTTGGGGTGAGCTGGGTGTGGACGTCGTCCTTGAATGTACCGGTTTCTTTACCAATAAAACCAAAGCGGAAGCCCATATCCGTGCCGGTGCGCGCAAAGTTGTGATTTCGGCTCCCGGCGGCAATGATGTGAAAACCGTTGTATACGGCGTAAACCAAGATATTTTGGACGGCAGCGAAACCGTCATCTCTGCCGCTTCTTGTACGACTAACTGCCTGGCTCCTATGGCTGCGGTATTGCAAAAAGAATTCGGTATTGTCGAAGGCTTGATGACCACCATCCACGCCTATACCGGCGACCAAAACACCCTTGATGCGCCACACCGTAAAGGCGACTTCCGCCGCGCCCGTGCCGCTGCCTTGAATATCGTACCGAACAGTACTGGTGCCGCTAAAGCCATCGGCTTGGTTATCCCTGAATTGAATGGCAAACTTGATGGTTCTGCCCAACGCGTTCCCGTTGCTACCGGCTCTTTGACCGAACTGGTTTCTGTTCTGGAGCGTCCTGTGACCAAAGAAGAAATCAATGCTGCGATGAAAGCTGCCGCCAGCGAGTCTTACGGCTACACTGAAGATCAAATCGTATCTTCCGACGTCATCGGTATTGAATACGGCTCACTCTTCGATGCTACTCAAACCCGCGTGATGACCGTAGGCGACAAGCAATTGGTGAAAACCGTTGCTTGGTACGACAATGAAATGTCTTACACTTGCCAATTGGTTCGTACTTTGGAATTCTTTGCCAGCAAAATCTAAAGGATAACAGGCTGAATCAATCAGTCTGTGGATAACTCAAAGGCCGTCTGAACATTTCAGACGGCCTTTTGTTTGTAGAAAGATTCAATTTGTAATCAGATTGTGGATAGTTTAATCACTGTGGCACATTTGTTTTCTATCTTAAACTGTACTTCATAATCCGCAATATTCATCACATAAACTCGTTCGGGAATATCTTGATAGGCAGGACGAGGATCTTGGGCAATGCTTTGCTCAATAAGGTGTTTTTCTTCTGTAGATAAATGTTCCGCAATGGTATTTTCTGCCCAGACTACGCTCAATTCTTCAGGTTTGCCGCTGACAAAGCCTGATGATGCGTCAGGTTTGGATTCGACAAACGGGATGTAGGGTTTGATATCCACTACCGGAGTACCGTCCAACAGGTCTGCGCCGCTGCAATAAATGCGGACAAGTTTGCCTGTTTCGATGCGTTCGAGTTTCAGCAGGGATAAACCGAGATGATTGGGGCGGTGTGGGCTGCGCGTGGCAAATACGCCCATTTTTTGTTTGCCTCCTAGCCGTGGCGGACGCACCATTTGTGCCCAACCTTCATCCAATACACCGTGGAAAATAAAACTTATCCACACATAGTCGAAATCTTCCAATCCCCGAACGCTGTCTGCGGTAAATTCAGGGGTGAGTTCAATGCAAATTTCTGCTGCAGGAACCAAACCGGGTTGGCGGGCAATGCCGAATTTTTGCTTGTAGGGGGAATGAACGGTTGCAATAGGCGTAATCGAATAGGACATAATTTGTGGATAAATATTCTGTGCAAACTGTCATCATATCACAGATGTTTTCCTACATTTTGTAGTCGTAATTTGTTATAATAAAAAGCATTTATTCCAAATGTCCGTACATTGGCAATAAATGCTCAATTTGAATAATATAAAATAAAATCAATAGGTTATATTAATCCATGATTGTTTCTATCGATGTAGATGCACAAAAAACATTTACGCCTTTGTGCCCGAAAGAATTGCCCGTTGCCGAAGGTCATCTGATTGCGGATGAACTCAATGCCCAAGCTGCATTGGCGGATTTGCGCGTAATGACGAAAGATGCGCATCATGCCGCGGCAAAATGGCTTGTGGATAATCCTGTTGATATGTTGAAACCGACGGGTTTGCCGGATGCGGATTTGACTTGGGTGGCGCATGCGATGGTTGGAACATATGGCTATGAATTGTTGGATGGCCTGCCTTCAGCCAAGGAATACGATTATTGCGTTTGGAAAGGCGTTGATCCTGAATTGCATCCTTACGGCGCATGTTTTCACGATATTGAAGAAAAGCTCAGTACAGGTTTGATCGAATGGTTGCGCTGTCAAAATGCAGATACAGTTATTGTCGGCGGCTTAGCAACGGATTATTGTGTGAAGACAACAGTTTTACAGTTGCTTAAAGGTGGGGCTTGGAAAGTCATCGTCAATCAGGCGGCTTGTCGCGGCATTGCTCCGGAAACGGTTGAATCCGCATGGCAGGAAATGCGTTCCGCCGGAGCAGTTGTTTTAGAAAACGCCGAAGAAATAAAAAAATACATTAATAATCAATAAAATATATTTTAAATCCTATTGTTTCACGTGAAACATCTTTCAAAATATGAAGATTTTACTTGTCCGCTTGTCCAGTATGGGCGATTTAATTCATACGTTGCCTGCAGTTGAAGATTTGGCGCGACAATGTCCTGAGGTAGAACTGCATTGGTTGTGTGAGGCCGGATTTGCAGATATTGCGCGCTTGCATCCTTTTGTTAAAAAAGTTCATGTAATGAAATGGCGGCAATGGCGCAAGCACCTTTTTCAGGCTGAAACGTGGCGTGAAATAGGCCGTCTGAAAACGGATTTACAGGTTGAATCTTTTGATTTTGTTTTAGATAGCCAAGGACTGATTAAAAGCGCATGCTTTGCCAAAATGGCGAAATCCCCTATTTACGGTTTGGATAAACACAGCGCGCGTGAAAGTTTGGCGGCCCTTGCGTACAGTAAAACGTTTGCCGTGCCGAAAGGTAAAAATGCGGTTTGGCGAAACCGTGAGTTATTCGCCCAAGTTTTTGGTTATACAATGCCTGAAACGCAGGTGTTTGGTTTGTCGGTTCCTGAATCAGGCCGTCTGAAAAATGTGCAATCCCCTTATTATGTTGCTTTGCATGCAACCAGTCGCGACAGTAAATTATGGCCTGTAGAACACTGGCGTGCATTATTGAAGAAGTTGAATGAAGAACAACAATGCACTGTATATCTGCCGTGGGGAAATGAAACCGAAAAAATACGAGCCGAACAGATTGCAAGCGATTTACCGTTTGCTTTCGTCTGCGACAAAATGAATTTATTACAGGCCGCATTTTTATTGAAAAACGCAGAAGGTATTATTGGCGTAGATACCGGACTACTGCATCTTGCTAATGCGTTGGAAAAGCCTGTCGTAGGAATTTATACAGATACAGATCCGGTCAAGACCGGCGTTCAAGTTTCGGCTTATGCAAAGAATTTAGGCGGTATTGCTCAAATTCCCAATGTTGACGAGGTTTATCAAACCTTGATGGATTGTGTTGCAGCATACGGTAAATAATTGCTGGGGAGTTGGATTTATTTTCTGAGTAAATGCTTTAGAAATGATATAATTCCGCTCTATTTGCCAAGATTTATACAAATTTGGTTTTGTCATGTTGGTGAAAACCGAATTGGATTTTATATAAAGAATGTATCAAAAGCAGTATGCTTGATTTGATGGACATTCTTTTTAGGAGAATTGAATGAAAGCACTGGTCGCAGTAAAGCGCGTAGTGGACTACAACGTCAAAGTTCGTGTGAAAGCCGATGGTTCCGATGTGGATATTGGTAATGTCAAAATGTCGATGAACCCGTTTGATGAAATCGCGGTAGAAGAAGCTGTCCGTTTGAAAGAAGCTGGAAAAGTAAGCGAGATTGTTGCTGTTTCTCTTGGCGAGAAAAAATGCGAAGAGACGTTGCGTACTGCTTTGGCGATGGGTGCCGACCGTGCGGTTCATGTTGAAACTGATGCGAAATTGGAGCCTTTGGCCGTTGCAAAATTGCTGAAAGCTGTTGCGGATAAAGAAAATCCGCAAATTTTGCTGCTGGGTAAACAGGCAATTGACGATGATGCCAACCAAGTTGCCCAAATGCTGGCTGCGTTGTTGAATGCGGCTCAAGGTACTTTTGCATCAAAAGTGCAAATTGAAGGCGAAGAAGCATTGGTAACCCGTGAAATTGACGGCGGCGAAGAAACTGTTGCGTTGAAGTTGCCTGCGGTGATCAGTGCGGATTTGCGTTTGAACGAACCACGCTTTGTCAAACTTCCTAATATCATGGCGGCAAAGAAAAAGCCTTTGGAAAAATTAAGTCCTGCCGATTTGGCTGTGGATATTTCTCCGCGTTTGAATACCGTGAAATTTGCCGAACCTAAAGCACGTCAAGCCGGTGTGAAAGTAGCTGATGTTGCCGAGTTGGTTGAAAAGCTGAAAAACGAAGCCAAAGTGATCTAAGGAGTATGAAATGAGCGTATTGATTATTGCGGAACATAATAACCAACATTTGAATCCTGCCACTTTGCATGCGGTAACGGCTGCCGCCAAATTAGGTAATGTAGATTTATTGGTCGCCGGCAGTAATGCTGCTGCGGTGGTTGAAGAGGCAAAACAGGTTGCAGGCGTAGCGAAAGTTTTAGTAGCCGATGCGCCCTATTATGCTGAAGGTTTGGCAGAAGAATTGGCGCCTTTGGTTGTTAAACTGGCTGTGGATTACCGCTATGTGGCTGCGACTGCAACTGCGTTTGGCAAAAATCTTCTGCCTCGAGTAGCAGCCTTGTTGGATGTACCACAAGTTTCGGATTTAACCGAAGTTGTGGATAAGTCGACATTTGTCCGTCCGATTTATGCCGGTAATGCGTTTGAAACTGTTCAATCCAATTCTGAAAAACTGGTGCTGACTTTCCGTGCGACAGCATTTGATGCTGCCGGACAAGGCGGTAATGCAGAAGTGGTTAATGTTGAGGCAACACCTGCTCAAAACCTGAGCCGTTTCGTAAACCGTCAACTTTCTCAATCTGACCGTCCTGAATTAACTCAGGCAAAAGTGATTGTTTCCGGTGGCCGTGCGTTGGGTAGTGCTGAAAAATTCAATGAAGTATTGACTCCTTTGGCGGATGTTTTGGGTGCGGCGATTGGTGCGTCCCGTGCGGCAGTGGATGCCGAGTATGCGCCAAACGATGCCCAAGTGGGTCAAACCGGTAAAGTGGTTGCGCCGCAACTGTACTTCGCTATCGGTATTTCCGGTGCTATCCAACATGTTGCCGGTATGCAAGACAGTAAAGTAATTGTTGCCATCAACAAAGATGCTGATGCGCCTATTTTCAATGTGGCAGACTACGGCTTGGTTGGTGATTTGTTTGAAGTTGTGCCTCAACTGACAGAAGCACTGAAAAACTAATGTTTCACGTGAAACGTTCAGACGGCCTTTTATAACAAAGGCCGTCTGAACATATTTTGGCATGATTACGACCTATAAAACCATTACAACACCGACACAGGCTGAATTTAAAGATAAAGGCAGCCGCTTCATCGCATATGCCTATCCGATCCGCACGTTGGCTGATGTGAAGAAATATCTCGACCCATTAAAGGAAGAGCATCACAAAGCACGACATTGGTGCTACGCCTACCGATTGGGTGTGGATGGAATGCAGTTTCGCGCAAATGATGATGGAGAACCGTCCGGGAGCGCTGGCCGCCCTATTTTAGGGCAGATTGATTCTGTCGGCGTAACGGATGTATTGGTTGTGGTTGTGCGTTATTTTGGCGGTACGCTATTGGGTGTTCCCGGTTTGATTCATGCCTATAAGGAATCAACGGCTCAGGCGCTGGCGATAGCTGAAGTTGTTGAAAAGAATGTTGAAAAAACGGTTTGGTTGAAGTGTGAATATCCAGTTTTGAATGAGGCGATACGGATTGCCAAACAATATCAGGCCGATATTGTGGAACAGGATTTGCAGCTGGATTGTAAGTTGACAGTAAAAATAGCGTTGGCCGATTATGAAGCCTGTATTGCCGCCTGGAAAAATACGCGCCAAATTGAAGTAAATACTGAGAAGCCGTTTGAATAAAAGGTCGTCTGAACATATTTGATCAATCAAAAGTTTCAGACGGCCTTTGATGTTTTAGCCTTGGTATCTGTCTAAAGCATTTACGCTTGAGCGCAAGTGTTCCCAAGCCAGTTGATGAAATTCTCCCAGTGCGTTCCATAGGGCATCTTCGCTCATAATGCTGTATTCGCCCTGTGTACGCAAATCAACATCTGCACCTTCTTCAATGGCTTGATGACACGCTTGGTATTCGTTGGTATAGAATTCATCCATGTCCTGCATGAGGCTTGCAGCATGTTTCCAGCGGGCGATATCTGCCTCTAGTTGCGGCAGTAATTCGCACCATTCGCGGTATTTGCTTTGAATTTCGTCAATACGTTTTTGCATGATTTTCCTTTCGTTGTTTGAAATTAGAGTATGGTTGTCTTGGTGCAATATTATTCTTAATTTGAAACAGCTATACAAGATGGAACAATAATTCCATCGATTGAATTTAATTGACAACATCTATTCTTCAAGGAGATGGTATGAAATTGCTCGTTATTGGTAATGGTGGACGTGAACACACACTGGCTTGGAAATTGGCGCAGTCGTCTAAAGTAGAAACTGTCTTTGTTGCACCTGGTAATGCCGGAACGGCAATTGAACCTAAACTTCAGAATATTGCATTGACAGCACATCAAGATTTGATTGATTTTTGCCGTAATGAAAATATTGCTTTTACCGTAGTCGGCCCTGAAGCGCCTTTGGCTGCAGGTGTGGTCAATGACTTCCGTGCTGCCGGATTGAAGATTTTTGGCCCGACTCAATACGCGGCCCAGTTGGAGAGCTCAAAGGATTTTGCTAAAGCGTTTATGGCAAAATATAAGATTCCAACCGCGCAATACCAAACCTTTAAAAATGCCGATGCGGCACATGATTACGTCAACCAAAAAGGTGCGCCGATTGTTATTAAAGCGGATGGTTTGGCTGCCGGTAAGGGCGTGATTGTCGCCATGACTTTGGATGAAGCCCATGCCGCTATCGACGATATGTTGTTGGGCAACAAAATGGGCAATGCAGGCGCGCGCGTCGTGATTGAAGATTTCCTGCAAGGCGAGGAAGCAAGCTTTATCGTTATGGTGGACGGCAATCATGTTTTGCCGATGGCAACCAGTCAAGACCATAAACGCCTGTTGGATGACGACAAAGGCCCTAATACCGGCGGTATGGGCGCATACAGCCCTGCTCCGGTGGTAACGCCTGATGTATACGAGCGTGCGATGAATGAAATTATTTTGCCGACTGTGGCCGGTATGAAAGCAGAAGGTCATGAGTTTACCGGCTTTTTATACGCGGGCTTGATGATTGATAAAAGCGGTGCGCCTTATACCATCGAATTCAACTGCCGTTTTGGTGACCCTGAAACCCAGCCGATTATGAGCCGTTTGAATAGTGATTTGGTGGATTTGGTTGAAGCAGCAATCGACGGCAAACTGGATAGTGTTGCTGCCGAATGGAATCCGCAGACTGCCGTAGGCGTGGTGTTGGCCGCACAAAACTATCCTGATTCTCCAAAAAAAGGCGATGTGATCTTCGGCTTGGATAAGGCCAATCAAATCGGTAAAGTTTTCCATGCCGGTACTGCAACGAATGAAAAAGGTGAAGTGGTAACCAACGGCGGCCGTGTGTTGTGTGTCGTCGGTTTGGGCGATGATGTTGCACAAGCTAAGAGTAAGGCTTATGAGGCATTGGAAACCATCCGTTTTGACGGTATGCAATACCGTAAAGACATTGCCGATAAAGCCATCAACCGTTAATAATGAATAGAAACAGGCCGTCTGAACACAGATTGTCCGACAATCGCAGTTTCAGACGGCCTTGGTATATGATGATGTTCCCCAGAATTTTATCGGCTGCAGCCCAACGCAGGCTGCAGGCGCATCTTAAAAAAGGCGGTTTGGTCGCCTATCCTACCGAGTCTTGCTATGGCTTGGGCTGTATCCCTACTTTGCCCAAAGCACTCAATCAACTGATTCATCTGAAAAAACGACCGCAACACAAAGGCATGATTGTCATTGGCCATAGCTTGGAACAGTTGCAACCTTTGCTGCAAAGGCCGTCTGAAAATATCCAAACTATGCTGAATGAAGCATGGCCGGCTCCGAAAACTTTTTTATTGCCGGTTGGAAAAAAAGTATTGCCTTCGTTACGGGGAAAAAGACGCAGTAAATTGGCTGTCAGGGTTCCTGCGCACGCAGGTGCAAGACGTTTGTGTCAGGTTTTAGAAATGCCTTTAGTCTCTACTTCATGCAATCGTGCAGGCAAACGGGCGTGCAAAACGGAAAGGGAAGTCAGAAGACAGTTTGGCAGGAAAGTCTGGGTTGTAGGCGGATTGATAGGTAAGCAGAAAACTCCTAGCCAGATTATTGACGGAGAAACAGGGGCAAGGCTGCGTTAAAGAAGAACTGTATTTTCAAAGGAAAGGTATTTATTTGGAGAAGCAAATTTTTTCTAAAAGATTGGAATACCTTTTTGAAAAGTATTGAGTGCAGAGCCAGTTTGATGTATAGAAGTCTGTAAATACAGATCGATTAAGCAGATAGTAAGTCAGTAAATAGAGCAGAAAGCAGTATTTTGTGAAATACTCTGGCAAAGAATGAAGCAAATTTTGAGCGTGAATGAATCGCTGTATTAAATTATTTTTGAATAAACAAATTTTGTGGATAAATTTGAAGATAAATTTCCATCAAAACATAAAAAGGCCGTCTGAAACTTGATATTCAAAGCATTCAGACGGCCTTTTAAATATTTAAACTGTGGATAACTTTGTGAATAAGTGTGGATTAAAGCTTATGTCCGCACACCGTTTCGTATTGTTTTTCAGTAATCGTGCCGCTCATGACGCTCATTGGGCGGATGCTGGTCGGCGTATAGCTTTGGTTGGAAATCACCCGGCCGTGTTCGTCCATCAGTTGCAACGCTGCCAGGCGATAGGTTTTGTTTGAGCAATGAATTTCCCAGCTGCCGATGGCCGTTTTATAGGCAGGCGTGTTGACGAAACGTTCCTCTTTCAGTTTGGAAACGGTTTTTTTATCGCGGAAAGTAACTAGTGCGCCATTTCTTTTAATGCTGCTTTTATCAATGGCTACTTTGATATTGCCTTCAGAGATGGTGCCGATGTTGTTCCAGCTGCCGCCGCCGCTTGAAGTGGTGGTTGTTTCACAGGCACTCAACATTAAAGCCGCAAATACGGTTGCAGCTAAGGAAAAACGTTTGATATTCATAAAACCTCATTATTTACAGAAAGTCAGCCGATATTATCCGTGAAGATGGCATATATCGTAAATCGATTTTGCAAAGTTGAACCTCTGAAAAGAATTTTATGAAAAATACGCTGAAAAGGCCGTCTGAAACCTGCTTTTCAGACGGCCTTGAAGTGTAAAATCATGTATAATTGCAAACAATTTGGTTTTCATCCCATAGGAAGATCCGACATGATTAACCCTATCGCTGCACTTTCCCCATTAGATGGCCGTTATGCCAAATCCGTTGAAGCATTGCGTCCGATTTTCTCCGAATACGGCCTGATGCGTGCGCGTGTCAAAGTTGAATTAAACTGGCTCAAAGCCCTTGCCGCCGAGCCTAAGATTGCAGAAGTTCCTGCTTTCAGCGATTTTACGCTTGCCGAAATCGACAAAGTGATCGAAAACTTCTCGCTTGAAGATGCCGCCGCCGTCAAAGCCATTGAGGCGACCACCAATCATGACGTCAAAGCCATCGAGTATTGGCTTAAAGAACGCTTCTCCGGCGTGCCTGAAGTGGCTGCTGCCAGCGAGTTCATCCACTTTGCCTGCACCAGTGAAGACATCAACAACCTGTCCCACGCTTTAATGCTGCAAGAAGCGCGTGAGACTGTTTTGCTGCCGAAACTGGCCGAAATCATCGAAAAACTGACCGGCATGGCGCATGAGTTGGCTGCCGTCCCGATGATGAGCCGCACGCATGGCCAGCCTGCTACACCAAGCACATTGGGTAAAGAAATCGCCAATGTCGTGTACCGCCTGCAACGCCAGTTCAAAAACCTGCAAGCGCAAGAGTTCCTCGGCAAAATCAATGGTGCAGTCGGCAACTACAATGCCCATATGGTCGCTTATCCCGATGTGGATTGGGAAACCCATTGCCGCAACTTTGTCGAAATCAGCCTCGGCCTGACCTTCAACCCCTACACCATTCAAATCGAGCCGCACGACTATATGGCGGAATTCTTCCAAGCCATCAGCCGTGTCAATACGATTCTGATCGACTTCAATCGTGATGTTTGGGGCTATATTTCATTGGGTTACTTCAAACAAAAAGTCAAAGCAGGCGAAGTCGGTTCTTCTACCATGCCGCACAAAGTCAACCCAATCGACTTTGAAAATTCCGAAGGCAACCTCGGTATGGCCAATGCCGTATTGGGCTTTTTGTCCGAAAAACTGCCGATTTCCCGTTGGCAGCGCGACCTGACCGACAGCACCGTATTGCGTAATATGGGCGTAGGCGTGGGCTATACCGTATTGGGTTTTGCCGCCCATCTGCGCGGTCTGAACAAGCTTGAACCGAATCCTGCCGCCCTTGCTGCTGATTTGGACGCTACTTGGGAGCTGTTGGCCGAGCCGATTCAAACAGTAATGCGTCGTTACGGCGTAGCCAATCCTTACGAGAAGCTGAAAGACCTGACACGCGGTAAAGACGGCATTACGCCTGAAGTGTTGAAACTCTTTATCGAGTCGTTGGAAATTCCGGCAGAAGCCAAAGCCAAATTGCTTGAGCTGACCCCTGCGTTGTATGTGGGCAAAGCCGAAGAGTTGGCAAAACGAATTTAAAAGGCTTTTGTAGGGTGCACTTTCTTAGTTATTGAGATTTTTTGATAGATAAGAAACCAACCCTCTACATCCGACAAATCAAAAAGGCCGTCTGAAATCTTTTTCAGACGGCCTTTTTCGATTCAATCCGTTATTTCACTTTGTCTTTCAATGCGCCGTAGCCAGCAGCGTCCATTTGTTCCAACGGGATGAATTTCAGGCTCGCGCCGTTGATGCAGTAGCGCAGGCCGCCTTTGTCTTTCGGGCCATCGGGAAAGACGTGTCCCAAGTGCGAATCGGCAGCGTGGCTGCGCACTTCGGTGCGGCGCATGTTGTAGCTTAAATCGTCGTGTTCGGTAACGGCGGCGGCGTTAATCGGGCGGGTGAAGCTTGGCCAGCCGCAGCCGGAATCGAATTTGTCGGCGGAACTGAACAGGGGCTCGCCGCTGACGATGTCCACATAAATGCCGGGTTTGAACAAGTGGTCGTATTCATGACTGAAGGCGTATTCGGTCGCGCTGTTTTGGGTAACTTGGTATTGCTCTTCGGTCAGGAGGCGTTTGAGTTCGGCAGCGCTGGGTTTTTTATACGTTGCCGCGTCGAAGCCTTTGCCTTGCGGGGCGGCTTTGGTTTTGCCCGGCAGCGGTTCGTCGGCTTTGTGGATGTCGATGTGGCAGTAGCCGTTGGGGTTTTTAATCAGGTAGTCCTGATGGTATTCCTCGGCGTCGTAGAAGTTTTGCAGCGGCTCGTTTTCGACGACGAGGGGCTGTTGGTATTTTTGCTGCTCGCGCTTGAGGGCGGCGGCGATGACGGCTTTTTCGGCGGGGTCGGTGTAGTACACGCCGCTGCGGTATTGCGTGCCGGTGTCGTTGCCTTGTTTGTTGAGGCTGGTCGGGTCAACGACGCGGAAATAGTATTGCAGGATGTCGTCGAGGCTGAGTTTGTCGGCATCGTAGGTGACTTTGACGGTCTCGGCATGGCCCGTGTCGCGGTAGGACACATCTTCGTAGCTCGGATTTTTTGTTTTGCCGTTGGCGTAGCCGGATACGGCGTCCACCACGCCGTCTATGCGTTGGAAATAGGCTTCCAAGCCCCAGAAGCAGCCGCCGGCGAGGTAGATGGTGCGCGTATTCATGATTTTTGAATCCTTTTTCTGTGTGTCGGGTTTGTAGAACGAATTTTTCAGACGGCCTAAATCGGCATTCGGGTCGCGGATTAACGCCAATGCCTGCGCTTCGTTGATGCTGCCTTTGACGATGCGCTGCACGTCGCCGTCTTTACCGATTAATGCCCAAGAAGGGTAAACGCCGATATTCAGGCTTTGGGCGATGGTGCCGCCGTTGTCGGTCACGACGGGCAGCTTGGGATAGTTCAAACCGGCATACCATTTTTGGAAGTCGCCGTCTTTTTTCTCGTGTAGAAAACCGGGCGAGGCAACGGTAATCAGATTGGCAGAACTGAATTTTGCATCTTGCGCCCATTTTTCGGTTTGCCCCAGTTCGGACAAACACAAAGGACACCAACTTGCCCAAAATTTAATCAGAGTCGGTTTGTCTTTTTTCAGGAAGACACTGGCAGGGCGGTTGTCAGGAGTTTTCAACGAGGACAATGCCTGCGGTACAGTTGCGGCTTCGGTATCCATCATTTTGGATGAGCAGGCGCCCAGCGCAAGCAGGCAGCCGAACTTGGCGCAAAGGGAAAAGAAGGTACGGGGTTTCATCTCTATGTTTCCTGTATGGATGGTTTGTCTCATTAGACGTTGGAAATGCCAAAACCTGACAACCTTGATTTTCAGACGACCTTGCCACGTAAAATACGCTACAATACTCCCTATTTCAAGTTTCTAAAATTAAAAGGAAAATTTAATGTTCAGCTTCTTCCGTCGCAAGAAAAAACAGGAAACTCCGGCTCCTGAGGAGGCTCAAGTTCAGGAAACCGCAGCAAAAGTAGAGTCTGAAGTTGCTCAAGTAGTTGAAAATATTAAAGAAGATGCCGAATCTTTAGCAGAAAGCGTCAAAGGGCATATTGAATCAGTTGTCGAATCGGCTGTTGAAACTGTCAGTGAAACCGTCGAGCAGGTTCGGGAAGCTTTGACCGAAACGCCGTCTGAAACAGTTGAAAAAGTGGAAGAACACGTTGAAGCGGCAAAAGAAACGGCCGTTGAAACCGTCAGCGAGGCTGTTGAACAGGTTCAAGAAGCCGTTGCCGAGATGCCGTCTGAAGCGGCTGAGGCTGTTGAGGAAGCAGCAGAACAGGCTGAGGCGGCAAAAGAGGCGGCCGTTGAAACCGTCAGCGAGACTGTTGAACAGGTTCAAGAAACCGTTGCCGAGATGCCGTCTGAAGTAGCTGAGGCTGCTGAAGAAGCAGCAGGACAGGCCGAAGCAGTAAAAGAAGAAGCTGTTGAAGCAGTTAGCGAAGCTGTCGAGCAAGTTCAAGAAACCGTTGCGGAAACACCGGTTGAAGCCCCTGCTCCGGTGGAAGAACCCAAGCTCAGTTGGGCTGCGCGTTTGAAACAAGGCTTGACCAAATCGCGTGACAAAATGGCGAAATCGCTGGCCGGCGTGTTCGGCGGCGGACAAATCGACGAGGATTTGTATGAAGAGCTGGAAACCGTGCTGATTACCAGCGATATGGGCATGGAAGCCACCGAATACTTGATGAAAGACGTGCGCGACCGTGTCAGCCTCAAAGGCCTCAAAGACGGCAACGAATTGCGCGGCGCGCTGAAAGATGCGCTGTACGACTTGATTAAGCCTCTGGAAAAACCTTTGGTCTTGCCGGAAACCAAGGAGCCTTTCGTGATTATGCTTGCCGGTATCAACGGCGCAGGCAAAACCACATCTATCGGCAAACTCGCCAAATACTTCCAAGCGCAGGGCAAATCTGTGCTGTTGGCGGCAGGCGATACTTTCCGTGCCGCCGCGCGTGAGCAGCTTCAAGCTTGGGGCGAACGCAACAATGTGACCGTCATCTCGCAAACCACAGGCGATTCCGCAGCCGTTTGCTTCGATGCTGTCCAAGCCGCCAAAGCGCGCGGCATCGATATCGTGCTGGCCGATACTGCCGGCCGTCTGCCGACGCAGCTTCATTTGATGGAAGAAATCAAAAAAGTGAAGCGCGTGTTGCAAAAAGCCATGCCTGATGCGCCACATGAAATCATCGTTGTGCTTGATGCCAACATCGGCCAAAACGCCGTCAACCAAGTGAAAGCCTTTGACGAAGCATTGGGTTTGACCGGTCTGATCGTCACCAAGCTCGACGGTACGGCCAAAGGCGGTATCCTTGCCGCCCTTGCCTCTGACCGCCCAGTTCCTGTTCGCTACATCGGCGTAGGCGAAGGCATCGACGATTTGCGTCCGTTTAATGCCAAAGCGTTTGTAGATGCCCTATTGGATTAAACAGACAGGCTGAGGCTTGTCAACGCAGTTTGCGGGGGATTTCTGAACCGTATTTTGAATGACTCTGCATTCGGTTGATACACAAGCCAAACAGGTTGTTAAAAAGGCCGTCTGAAACCTAAAATCAGGTTTCAGACGGCCTTTATTTTATTTTCAGGTTTAGTTTTTCCGCGCAGTAACAAACTCGGCCAGTTGGCGCAGGCGCAGGGCTTTGCTGCCGAATGGCTCGATTAGGGCAACAGCTTCTGCAATCAGCGTTTCTGCGTAAGTACGCGCGGTCTGCAGGCCCATTAGTTTGACGTAGGTCGGTTTGTCGTTGTCTGAGTCTTTGCCGGCGGTTTTGCCCAAGGTGGCGGTATCGGCTTCGCAGTCCAATACATCGTCGATCACTTGGAAAGCCAGGCCCAATTTGGCGGCGTAGCGGTCTAAGGTTTGGATTTGCGCCGGTGTTAAGTCCGGGCAGGAAAGTGCGCCTAAGGCCACGGCCGCGCGGATGAGCGCGCCGGTTTTGAGGCTGTGCATCTGTTCCAATTCGGCCTGATTCATGGCTTTGCCGACATTGGCAAGGTCGATGGCTTGTCCGCCCGCCATACCGAGGCTGCCGGATGCCTGGGCCAGCGTGGACAACATGGCAAGCTGACGTTCGGCAGGCAGGCCTGTCGGACGGCTCAATACATCAAAGGCTTGGGTTTGCAGCGCATCGCCGACCAAAAGGGCGGTGGCTTCATCGTATTGCACATGGCAGGTCGGTTTGCCGCGGCGCAGGCTGTCGTTGTCCATCGCCGGCATATCGTCGTGAACCAGCGAATAGACGTGCACCATTTCAATGGCCGCCATTGCCTGCTCGACGGCATTTTGGTTTGCTTCGCCCAATTCGGACGCGGCAAGCACCAAGAGCGGGCGCAGCCGTTTGCCGCCGCCGAGGGTAACGTAACGCATGGCTTCGTGCAGCGTGTGCGGCACTTGGCTTTCAGACGGCAAGAAATGCGCCAGCAGCAATTCGGTCTGCGCTTGGGCTTTTTGCTGCCATGTTTTGAGTTCATTCGCCGGGTTCAAGGTTCAACTCCTTCAGTTCGCCGGCATCCAAGACTTGCAGTTTCTGCTCGACTTCCGCCAATTTGGTTTGGCAGTATCTGACCAATTCGTTGCCTTCCTGATAGGCGGCCAAAGCGTCTTCCAGCGGCATTTCGCTGCTTTGCATGGCCTGGGTCAGGGTTTCGAGGCGGGATAAGGCTTCTTCAAAGGATTGGGGGGCGTTTTTTTTCATGGTTTGAAATGATGGGCAGAAAAGGGGAATTGTAGCATTTTTAGATGATGAAGGCCGTCTGAACGGGGATGAAAACGAAATCAAAGATTTCTGTTTTTGCGTTCAGACGGCCTTTTTTCAAACGGAATAATGTTATCAGCCCGGTAAAACGGCTTTTTGATAGTTGAGCGCGATAAACTGCTTCTCGGCATCCAATTCGGTGATTTTGAACAATGCCTGCGATTTGGGCAGCGCGTCAAACGGAATACCGGTCGCGCGCGTTACCAGCGGCAGGCCTTCAATGCGGACGAGGTCTTCTTTGAGGATGGTAGCCGTCAGCTCGCTCGTGCCTTGCTGTTGCAGGTACACGAGGCTCCAGTAGGCTTCCATTTGGCGTTGGAAGTCGGCGTAGGCTGTATAGGCGGCATCGAAGTCGCGCAGCGCGGCGAAAAGCTCGGCATCGCTGTTTTGATACAGCGGTTCGGCAGTGTCGTCGATCAGGCTGATCAGCTGCTTTTGGTTAATGTAGTCGGCGGCGCGGCGCAGCGGCGAGGTAAACCAGCCATAATGCTGCACACCCATGCCGATGTGCGGCTCGGATTTGGTGCTCATGCGCACTTTGCCTGCCGGTTGGACGCGGAAAAGGCCGGGCAGCTCGTTTTCGTCCAGCATTTGCGCCCAAGTGCTGTTGGCAAGAATCATCATCTCGCTGACCAGCGTATCGATGGGCGAACCGCGTTCGCGGCGGACGACGGATACGTTGCCTTCCTCACCCAATTCGATGCTGTAATCGTATTGCGGCGCGCGGTCGGGCTCGTATTTGCCGCGCGCTTTTTGCAGGGCGATGGCGAATTGATAGAACCAAATCAGGTCTTGATGGTGGGCGAACATCATTTCGCCTGCTTCGTCCAAGCCGGTTTCGGCGTTGAAATGTGGTTCGATGGCTTGAATGCGCAGGTTTTCGGCGATGTTGACCGCTTCGATTTTGCAGGTTGGCGCGCCGACGTTGAACTCGCTGTCCACATCGAAATAAATGCTGACGGCAGGGCGGTACGCGCCCGCATCAAGGCTGAACGCGGCAATCCAGTTTTCGGGCAGCATGGTGATTTTGCCGCCGGGGAAATAAACCGTGCTCAAGCGTTCCATGATGTTTTTTTCCATTTTGTCGCCCGGTTTAACGGCAAGCGACGGCGCGGCGATGTGGATGCCGATGCGCTTCATGCCATTGCCCAAGTCGGTCAGGCTCAAGGCATCGTCCACTTCGGTGGTTGATTCGTCGTCGATGGAAAAGGCGGTAACGTCGGACTTGGGCAAGTCGGGCATTTCAGGAAGCGGAAGGTCGGGGAAGCCTGTTCCTTTGGGGAAGTATTTGATTTCAAATCCGTCTTGCAGGTATTGGGGAATGGACGTAATACCGCCCGTTTTTTTCGCCAATTCGTAGGCGGAGGTTTTCAGCGCATCGGCGGCTTTGGTAAAGGCTTTGTAGGTCAGCGACTGCTTGTCGGGCGAGTGCAGGATGGTTTTCAAATCCGCCGCGATTTCAGACGGCATCTCGCCGCGTTTCAAGGCTTCCGCCCAAGCGTCGATTTGCGCGTCTTGCTGTTTTTTGCGTTCGATGGCGGCAAGCGCTTGTTTCAAAGTTTCTTCAGGCGCGGCTTTGAACACGCCTTTGGCTTTTTTGTAGAAATACATCGGCGCGGCGTACAGCGCAATCAAGGTCGCCGCCAGCTCGGTTTTGGTCGGCGCATGACCGTAATATTCTTCGGCGATGGCTTCGGCGGAAAATTCTGCTTCGCCGCACACTTCCCACAATAAATCGGTATCGATGTCCGCCGCCTGCGCCTGCGCGTTCTCCAAAAACGCCGCCATGTCGCCGTCGAACTCGGCAAAGACGTTGTTCGCCTTCACTTTGGTGCGCTTGCCGTGTTGGGTATCGACTTGGTAGGTGGCGTCGTTTTTTTGGACGATGGCGGCGACTTTGAATTGGCCGGACTCTTCGTAAAAGATATTCATTTTTTTAGGATTTTATGATTTGTAGGGAACGCGTGATTTTAGCAGATTTGCACAAGAAAGGCCGTCTGAAAAACATACTTTCAGACGGCCTGTTCAAACGGCAGATGATTAATACTGATATGCCGCCAGTTTGCGTTTGATTTCAGGCAGGGCGGCGCGTGCGGCCTGCTCACCCAATTGGATGGCGCGTTGTTTTTGGTCGAAACCGCCAACCGAACCCAGCTCCAAAACCTGCGGTTTGATGACCACATTGGCTTGGCCCAATTCTTGGCGCAAGGCGGTTTGGCTCATTACGTTGAAGGTTTGGTCAAGATAGGAGAACATGCCTTGGCTGACATTTTTGGCCGGACGGGCGGAAATATCGACGGCAATGATGAAGTTTGCGCCCAGTTTTTTCGCCGCGCTCACCGGTACGGGTTGCGACAGGCCGCCGTCCACATATTTGCGGCTGCAGATAACGACAGGTTGGAACACGTTCGGAATCGAAGCAGAAGCGCGGACGGCCTGTCCGGCATTGCCTACGTTGAACACCACCGGTTTGCCGCTTTCAAAATCGGTCGCAACCGCGGCAAATTTGATGGGGAACTGCTGCATCGGGCGGTTGCCGACTTTGCGGTTGATGTAGTTTTGCAGTTTTTCGCCTTTGATGAAGCCGCTGGTGGACAAAGTCAAATCCACCAAATCGGTTTTACCCAAAATTTCCGCTTCCAATTCGAGGCGGTCGGGCGACATTCCCGAAGCGTACATACTGCCGACAATCGAGCCTGCGGATGTGCCGGTAACGATTTTGATCGGAATATTGTTTTCTTTCAAAACCTTAATAATCCCGATATGGGCAAAGCCTTTTGATGCGCCGCCGCCCAAAGCCAGCGCAACCGTGGCTTTCGGTTTGGGTGCAGTATGCGAAACCGTATTTTGACCCTGCGTAGAAGGTTTGGATTGCGGCGTGTTGCCGCTCGGACAGGCAGCCAATACCAAGACGGACGAAGCGGCTAAAAACGTTTTGAATGTGGAAAAAAGTTTATTCATGTTCAGACAGCCTTTAATATGTCGAAAGGGTTATTTTACTCTGAAATTAAGTCGAAAGGCCGTCTGAAATTAGGATTCAGACGGCCTTTTAAATCCGGCTTAAGCCAATTCGAGCTGTTTTTCCAAGCTTTCGACCAGTTGGTCGTCCAAATTCAAAGCTTGGGACAAACGGCTCAGGAACACGATTTCCTTGCGCGACAAGTCCGCGCAGACCAATCGGGCCGCCAGATAAGTTTCGGCTGCCAAAGCCTCGTCATTGCCGACCGAAGCGGCAATTTGCTCGATGGAGGCCGGTTGCGCATATTCCGCCTGCAGCCATGCCGCCGTTTCCGCATCGCTGCCGCTTTCACGCTCAATGGCCGCGCGTTCCGCATCGTCAATCAGGCCGTCTGAAGCCGCCGCCGCAATCATCGTTTGCAAAATCACACGGCTGTGGTTTTCACCAATCAGGCCGGCAGGTTGGAACGCACTTTGCGGCAATTCGTCCTGCTGCTGGTTTTGTTTCCAGTTTTGATAGCCTTTATAAGCCAGAAAACCCAAAGCGGCGACCGAGCCGGCCTTGACCAGCTTCTTTGCGTTTTTCTTTTTCAACAGCATCGATGCCAAAGCACCCGTCAGCGCGCCGCCGCCGAAAGAATTGAGCGGGCTTTCCGCCACCGCTTTGCCGCCTTTTTGGGCCGCACCCAAAACCTGATTGAGCAACTGACTGAAATCCATAAAAAATCTCCTGAAAACCAATACATTGCAAATATAGAGTAGAAACACCCAAAAACCAAGCCAAAGAAAGTTAAAAGGTGCAAACAAGTTTTCAGACGGCCATAGCCGACTTTCGGTACAATCACACCATTCCAAACAATAAGCCCCATCATGACCGATACCGCCCAAATCATTACCAGCTATGGCCGCCGCTATATTGTCCGCACCCCTGACGGCCAAACATATGACGCCACCACCCGCAAAAAACGCGTCGATTTCGCCTGCGGCGACCAAGTCCGAATCAGCCCCATCAACGGCGAACAAGTCGTGATTGAAGACTACCTCCCGCGCGAAAGCCTGCTCTACCGCCAAGACGCGTGGAAAACCAAACTGATTGCCGCCAACGTTACCCAACTGCTTATCGTAACCGCAGCCAGCCCCTCACCCAGCGAAGCCCTGTTGCAACGCGCCCTCCTCGCAGCCGAAGCGGCCGGCATTAACGCCGTCATCGTCCTCAACAAAGCCGACCTACCTGAAACCGCCCAATGGCGCGAGAAACTCAAATTCTACGAAACCCTCGGCTATTCCGTGGTCGAAACCAACGCATTGGAAAACGCCGACATCCTGCGTCCCATTTTAGAAGGGCAAACCAACATCCTGCTCGGACAAAGCGGCATGGGCAAATCCACCCTGACCAACGCCCTACTCGGCAACCAAGCCGCCCGAACCGGCGACATTTCCACCGCGCTCGACTCCGGCAAACACACCACCACCCACGCCCAACTGTACGATTTAAACGCAGAAACCCGACTCATCGATTCCCCCGGCCTGCAAGAATTCGGCCTGCACCATCTCCAAGCTGCCGATTTATTACAATACTTCCCCGACCTGCGCCATCTCATCGGCCAGTGCCGTTTCCACAACTGCACCCACCGCGCCGAACCCGGCTGCGCCGTCAAAGCCGCTGCTGAATCAGGCGAAGCCAAACCCGAGCGCATTGAGTTTCTGCAACGCGTTACCGATGAATTGTTGAGATAAAGTTTGAGTGGAAATAAGCGTTTGGATAAATAAAAAGGCCGTCTGAAAGTTTCAGACGGCCTTTTGTTGAAGTATAACCAAATTTACCTTTCAACCGGTATCGGTACCTTAGCGGGAAAGAGACGGTGCTTTTCGTGGCGGATTGATCATGAGAAGCACGGCTTCTTCAATTTGTTTGTCCTCCCGATCATGGAGTTCTACCGGAAACTTCAGACGCAATACTGTCACAATAGCGCCAACCGATAAGCCTGCGGCATGAAGCAACTCTATTTCTTTAAGTACCGGAGCGGAAAGGTTTAACATGGTTTCTCCTTATGGTTTGGCTAAGGCTTAGCCCACTTTATCCCCGGGTTGCGCGCCTGCGTCAACGTCGAGGAGCTTCAGTTTGCCCTCTGCCGTGGCGGCGGAGAGGATCATGCCTTCGGATACGCCGAATTTTGCCATTTTGCGCGGGGCGAAGTTGGCGACGGCGATGACCATGCGGCCGTTCAATTCGGCGGGGTTGGGATAAGACGCGGCGATGCCAGAGAAGATGATGCGTTTTTCAAAACCGAAGTCGAGGTCGAATTTTAAGAGTTTGGTGCTGCCTTCGACGGCTTCGCAGTTCAATACTTTGGCGACGCGCATGTCGATTTTCATAAAGTCGTCAAAGCTCGCTTGTTCGGCGACTTTTTCGTATTTACTTTCTTCGGCAGCAGGCGCGGCTGCGGCGGCGATGCTTTGTTTGTTGGCTTCGATTAAATCGTCCACTTGTTTTTGCTCCACTCGTTGCATTAAATGTTCGTACTTGTTGATGGCGTGTTCGCCCAAGGTTTCGCGTGTATTTGCCCAAGTGATGGCTCCCAAATTCAGGAATTTGGCGGCATTTTCGGCCACTTTCGGCAATACGGGGGCGAGGTAGGCGGTCAACATGGTAAAGGCGTTGATGAGCTCGCTGCATACTTCGTGCAGGCGTTCCTCTTGGCCTTCTTGTTTCGCCAGTTCCCAAGGTTTGTTGGCATCAACGTATTCGTTGACAATGTCTGCCAAGGCCATAATGTCGCGCAGGGCTTTGGCGTATTCGCGGCTTTCGTAGCATTCGGCAATGGCTTTGCTTTGCGCAGTCAGTTTTGCCAGCAATTCGCTGTCGGCAACGTCTTTCAGACGGCCTTCAAAGCGTTTGGTGATGAAACCTGATGCGCGGGCGGCGATGTTGACGTATTTGCCGACGAGGTCGCTGTTGACGCGGCTGATAAAGTCTTGCAGGTTCAAATCGATGTCTTCGATTTTGCTGTTGAGTTTGGCGGCGATGTAGTAGCGCATCCACTCGGGGTTCAGGCCTTGTTCCAGATAGGATTTGGCGGTGATGAAGGTGCCGCGCGATTTGGACATTTTTTGTCCGTCCACGGTCAAAAAGCCGTGTGCGTACACGCCGGTTGGGGCGCGGTGACCGGAGAAATGCAGCATGGCGGGCCAGAACAAGGCGTGGAAATAGAGGATGTCTTTGCCGATGAAGTGGTACATCTCGGTTTGGCTGTCGGCTTTGAAGTATTCGTCAAAATCGACGCCGATGCGGTCGCACAGGTTTTTAAATGACGCCATGTAGCCGACGGGTGCGTCCAGCCAGACGTAGAAGTATTTGCCCGGCGCGTCGGGGATTTCGAAACCGAAATACGGCGCGTCGCGGGAAATGTCCCAGTCGGACAGGGTGGTTTCTTCGCCTTCGCCCAGCCATTCTTTCATTTTGTTGAGGGCTTCGGGTTGCAGATGGGGCTTGCCGTCGTGCGGGTTGTTGCCGGAAGTCCATGCTTTGAGGAAGTCGGCGCATTCGCCGAGTTTGAAGAAGAAGTGTTCGGATTCGCGCAATTCGGGTTTGGCACCGGAAACGGCGGAATACGGGTTGATCAGTTCGGTCGGGGAATAGGTCGTGCCGCAGACTTCGCAGTTGTCGCCGTATTGGTCTTGGGCGTGGCATTTCGGGCATTCGCCTTTGACGAAGCGGTCGGGCAGGAACATTTGTTTTTCAGGGTCGAAAAGCTGCTCGATGACGCGGCTCTCAATCTTGCCGTTGGCTTTCAGAGCGCGGTAAATGTCTTGGGAAAACTGTTTGTTTTCAGGGGAATGGGTGCTGTAATAATTGTCATAGCCGATGAAAAAACCGGTAAAGTCGGCGAGGTGCTCTTCGCGTACTTTGGCAATCATGTCTTCAGGCGCGATGCCTTGTTTTTGCGCGGCAAGCATCACGGGCGTGCCGTGGGTGTCGTCGGCGCAGCAGTAGTAGCATTCGTGGCCGCGCAGTTTTTGGAAGCGTACCCAAACGTCGGTTTGGATGTGTTCGACCATGTGGCCGAGGTGGATGCTGCCGTTGGCATAGGGCAGCGCGGAAGTGACAAGGATTTTGCGTGTCATGGTTTGTGCTTTTAAAAACAATGAATAAAGATGTCGGGAATTATACCGCAAAACAATACGCAAAGGCCGTCTGAAACCCGATTGCCGGTGTTTCAGACGGCCTTTTATTTATCGGCTGCGTATGGGATTAACCGCGTATGCGTTCGATTTTTGCGCCTACGCCGCCGAGTTTTTTCTCGATGTATTCATAGCCGCGGTCGAGGTGGTAGATGCGTTCGACGATGGTTTCGCCTTCTGCGACCAAGCCGGCCATGACGAGGCTGGCGGAGGCGCGCAGGTCGGTTGCCATTACGACGGCGCCGGAGAGTTTTTCCACGCCTTTGATGTAGGCGGTGTTGCCTTCGGTGGTGATGTCTGCGCCCATGCGGTTGAGTTCGGGAACATGCATGAAGCGGTTTTCAAAAATGGTTTCCACCACGCGGCTGCTGCCTTCGGCAATGGCATTCATGGCCATAAACTGCGCCTGCATGTCGGTTGGGAAGCCTGGGTGGACGACGGTGCGGATGTCCACGGCTTTCGGACGTTGTTGCATGTCGATGGAGATCCAGTTGTCGCCTGCTTCGATGATGGCGCCGGCTTCGGTCAGTTTGTTTAGCACGACTTCCATGGTTTTGGGGGAGGCATTGCGCAGGACGACTTTGCCGCCGGTCATGGCGACGGCGCAGAGGAAGGTACCGGCTTCAATGCGGTCGGGAACGACGCTGTGTTCGCAGCCGTGCAGCTCTTTTACGCCTTCGATGGTCATGGTTGCTGTGCCGATGCCGCTGATTTTCGCGCCCATTTTAACGAGGCATTCGGCCAAATCGACGACTTCGGGCTCGATGGCGCAGTTTTCGAGGATGGTGGTGCCTTCGGCAAGCGTGGCCGCCATCAGCAGGTTTTCAGTACCGCCTACGGTCACGACGTCCATGGTAACGCGCGTGCCTTTCAGACGGCCTTTGGCTTTGACGTAACCGTGTTCGATGGTGATTTCCGCACCCATGGTTTCTAGGCCTTTGAGGTGTTGGTCAACCGGGCGCGAACCGATGGCGCAGCCGCCGGGCAGGCTGACTTGGGCTTCACCGAAGCGGGCGAGGGTCGGGCCTAAAACCAAGATGGATGCGCGCATGGTTTTCACCAGCTCGTAAGGTGCGCAGGTGTTGTTGACGGTGCCGCCGTTGATTTCAAATTCGGAAATGTTGTCGGTCAAAACGCGTGCGCCCATGCCTTGCAGCAGTTTTTGGGTGGTTTTGACGTCGGCGAGCATGGGTACGTTTTTCAGGCGTAAAGTGCCGGAAGTCAGCAGACCGGCACACATCAGCGGCAGGGCGGCGTTTTTCGCGCCGGATACGGTGATTTCGCCGTTGAGGGGGCCGTTGGCAGAGATTTTGAGTTTGTCCACAGGATGTCTTTCGTTATTTGTCTGTACGGCTTATGCCGCACAAATGAAATGAGATGGATCACAAACCATCAATTATAAGGGATTATGCCCTTGCTGTTAGATTTGGCAGTATTAAATTTTCACAAGGTTTGTTTAAGTTGCGAAAGGATAAGATTTCAGGCCGTCTGAATGGTTCAGACGGCCTGTTTGCCAAGGCTTATTTTTTGGCTTTGAAGCCTAAGAGGTGTTGCGTGGTGGCCAGCCATGCGCCGAATACGCCCAGCGCGATGACGAAGCCGAATACCAGCGACACTTCGCTAAATGTGAAGAAACGCCAGCCGATGTTCAGGCCGTAGGGTTTGAAAATCGCGTCCACCAGCGGCCGTACTTCGGCCAGCAGCCAAGCTGACAAACCCAAGCTGACGGCGGCGGAGAAAATACTCTGCCACATTGCCTGATAAAGGAAAGGACGGCGGATGAAGGAAGCGGGTGCGCCCAAAAGCTTGGTGATTTCCAGCTCTTCCTTGCGGCTGAGGATTTGCAGGCGGATGGTGTTGTGTGCCACCAAGACAAAGGCCATGCCCAATGTCAGCGAGAGGAACCACAAAATCTTGCGGATAAATTCGTTAATACGATAAAGGGTTTGTACCCACTCGGTATCCATGGTTGCCGATTCGACGCGCGGCAGTTTGGTAATATCTTTATAGATAGCCTGCATCTGATCCGGAGAAGTGGCAGGGTCGGGCGTAACGATAAAGACATCGGGCAACGGGTTGCCATCGAGCATGGAAACGAGGTTTTGGTCGAGATTGGTCTGCAATTCTTCCAAACCTTCCTGCTTGCTGATAAAGCGGACTTTATCGATACGGCTGTCGCGTTGGAGCAGGTTTTTCACCGTATCGGCATCAGAACTTGCCGCATCGGTGTCCATATAAACCGTAATTTGCGGCGACTCGTTAAGTTTGCCCAACACACTTTGTCCGCTTTGGATGCCCAAATACATGAACAGCGGCAAGGTCATGGCAACGGCAAGCATGAGCAGGGTCAGTAGCGTGCCGATGGGTTGACGCAGAAGCTCTTTGAGCGCGGCGCGTGCCGATTCGACGTGTAACGAGATGTAGTGAATCATGCTCATGCGAGGCGTCCTTTCTGCAGGCGCAAGACGCGGTGGCCGTAATCCGCCATCAGCGTTTCATCGTGCGCCGCAACGATCACGGTCGTGCCTGCTTCATGGAAGGTTTTAAACAATTCCATAATATCCAACGCGTAGGCGCGGTCAAGGCTGGCGGACGGCTCATCGGCAATCAGCAGGCTGGGTTGGTGAACCACTGCGCGCGCGATGCACAAGCGCTGTTGTTCGCCGCCGGACAAAGTGATGGGCATATCGTTTTCGCGGCCTTTCAAGCCGACTTTTTCAATCGCAATACGCGCACGCTCTTCCGCTTTGCGCGGCTGGTAGCCGCCAATCCGCAAAGGCAGGATAACGTTTTGCAAGACATTGCGGTCGTAGAGGATTTTGTGGTCTTGGAAGACAATGCCGATATGTTGGCGCATAAAGCCGATCTGATTGTCGCTCAAGGTGCCGAGGTCTTGATTGTTGAACCAAACCTTGCCTTTGGTAGGCTTGGTAATGCCTGAAATCAGCTTCAAAATGGTGGATTTACCCGAACCCGAATGGCCGGCGATAAAAATCATCTCACCTTTGTTAATCTGAAAACTGACATTTTTCAGGGCTTCGAAACCGCCGGGATAGGTTTTGGAAACTTGTTCGAAACGGATCATGGGTTTTCCTGAAAATAGGGATTCAGACGGCCGGCGACATCGATAGGGCAACATGCCGTCTGAAAAAATGGGGATATTCACAGATTATAAATATTTCGGCTGCTTTTTGATAGTGAAACTCCGGTTCTGCCGGCGGAGACACTGCCGGTTTGCAACACAAAGCAATATGGTTTGAAAAAAGGCCGTCTGAACGATTGGGTTTCAGACGGCCTTTTGAGTTTATCGGCGTATTCCCCCAAAAGTAGGAATACAAACAAAGATAAGCAATGTTTCTAATTGAATCCTTATTCAAAATAGGCAACAATACCCAGAATAATTTCGTAATATTAAGTGGGAATAAATATGGATCATTCAGTTCATAACAAGCTGGTTTCTTTTATCTGGAGCATTGCAGACGATTGTTTGCGCGATGTCTATGTGCGCGGTAAATATCGTGATGTGATCTTGCCGATGTTTGTACTTCGCCGTTTGGATACCTTGCTTGAGCCAAGCAAAGAAGCGGTATTGGAAGAAGTTCGCTTTCAAAAAGAAGAATTGGCATTCACCGAATTGGATGACCTTCCCCTTAAAAAAATTACCGGCCATGTTTTTTATAACACCTCAAAATGGACCTTGAAATCCCTCTATCAAACCGCCAGCAATACGCCGCAGTATATGCTGGCCAATTTTGAAGAATATCTTGATGGTTTTAGTGCCAACGTGCAGGAAATTATCAACTGCTTCAAGCTGCGTGAACAAATCCGCCACATGTCCCATAAAAATGTTTTGCTGAGTGTGTTGGAAAAATTTGTCTCCCCTTACATCAATCTTACCCCTAAAGAGCAACAAGACCCGGATGGCAACAAATTGCCAGCCCTAACCAATCTGGGCATGGGATATGTATTTGAAGAACTGATCCGTAAATTTAACGAAGAAAACAATGAAGAAGCCGGCGAACACTTTACGCCACGCGAAGTAATTGAGCTGATGACGCATTTGGTCTTTGATCCGCTCAAAAACCAAATCCCGGCGATTATTACGATTTACGACCCTGCTTGCGGCAGCGGCGGTATGCTGACCGAATCACAAAATTTTATTGAACAAAAATATCCGCTGCCAGAATCGCAAGGCGAGCGTTCAATTTTCCTATTCGGTAAAGAAATCAACGACGAAACTTACGCCATCTGCAAATCCGACATGATGATTAAAGGCGACAACCCTGAAAACATCAAGGTCGGCTCCACCCTTGCTACCGACAGCTTCCAAGGCAATTACTTTGACTTCATGCTTTCCAATCCACCATACGGCAAAAGCTGGAGCAGCGACCAAGCTTATATTAAAGACGGCAACGATGTTATCGACAGCCGCTTTAAAGTCAGCTTGCCTGATTACTGGGGCAATGAAGAAACCCTCGATGCCACGCCACGCTCCAGCGATGGACAGCTGCTATTTCTCATGGAAATGGTCAGCAAAATGAAATCGCCGAATGACAACAAAATCGGCAGCCGAGTAGCCTCCGTACATAACGGCTCAAGCCTCTTTACCGGCGATGCAGGTTCGGGGGAGAGCAATATCCGTCGCCATATCATTGAAAATGATTTGCTGGAGGCCATCGTACAGCTGCCTAACAACCTGTTCTACAACACAGGTATTACCACCTATATTTGGTTGCTGTCCAACAACAAACCCGAAGCGCGCAAAGGCAAAGTACAGCTGATTGATGCCGGCCTCTTATTCCGTAAGTTGCGTAAAAACCTCGGCGACAAAAACTGCGAATTCGCGCCGGAGCATATTGCGGAGATTACTCAAAACTATCTTGATTTCAGCGCTAAAGCACGCGAAACCGACAGCCAAAATGAAGCGGTCGGCTTAGCTTCGCAGATTTTTGACAATCAAGATTTCGGCTATTACAAAGTCACCATCGAACGCCCAGACCGTCGTTCTGCACAATTTACCGTAGAAAATATTGCGTCTTTACGTTTTGACAAAGCCCTGTTTGAGCCCATGCAATATCTTTATCAGCAACATGGCGAACAGGTTTACAACGCCGAATTTTTAGCCAAAACCGAGCCAGAAATCAGCGCTTGGTGTGAGGCGCAAGGCATTGCCTTAAACAACAAAAACAAAGCCAAGCTGTTGGATGTCAAAACGTGGGAAAAAGCCGCCGCACTTTTTCAGACGGCCTCAACCTTACTCGAACATTTCGGCTCAACCCAATTTGACGATTTCAACCAATTTAAACAAGCCGTGGAAGGCCGTCTGAAAGCCGAAAAAATCGCCCTGTCTGCCACAGAGAAAAAAGCCATTTTCAATGCCGTAAGCTGGTACAACGAAAATGCCGCCAAAGTAATTGCCAAAACACTCAAGCTCAAACCAAACGAATTAGATGCCCTTTGCCAACGCTACCAATGCCAAGCCGACGAGCTGGCAGACTTTGGCTATTACGCCACCGGCAAAGCAGGCGAATATCTCCAATACGAAACAAGCAGCGACTTGCGCGACAGCGAGTCCATACCGCTCAAACAAAATATTCACGATTATTTTAAAGCCGAAGTGCAGCCGCACATCAGCGAAGCATGGCTGAATATGGAAAGCGTGAAAATCGGCTATGAAATCAGCTTCAATAAATACTTCTACCGCCATAAACCATTACGCAGCCTTGCAGAAGTTGCCCAAGATATTTTAGCGTTAGAAAAACAGGCTGACGGCTTGATTAGTGAAATTTTGGGCATATAAGCTGCATTGGGTATATTCAAGCGGTCAGATTTTAAGGATTTTTTGCAAATGAGACGATACGAGAGTTACAAAGATTCGGGCGTGGAATGGCTGGGGGAAGTGCCGAGCCATTGGAATTTAATTCCTAACAAATATATTTTTAAATTAAGAAAAAATGTAGTCGGAAAAAGATCAAATGAATATGATTTGCTGTCATTAAGTTTGAAGGGGGTTATCAAACGAGATATGGAAAATCCAGAAGGAAAATTCCCTGCTGAGTTTGATACTTATCAAGAAGTTAAAGAAGGCGATTTTATATTTTGTCTTTTTGATGTAGAGGAAACGCCTAGAACCGTAGGTTTATCTTCTTATCATGGAATGATTACTGGCGCATATACCATTTTTGAGACTAATAATGTAGATAAAAAATTTATCTATTATTTTTACTTAAATTTAGATAGTAATAAAAGACTTAAACCACTTTATAAAGGATTAAGAAATACAATTTCAAAGGAAACATTTTTTAGTTTTAATACTTTTATTCCACCTCTCTCCGAACAACAAAAAATCTCACAATTTCTAGACGACAAAACCGCTAAAATCGATCAGGCGGTGGATTTGGCGGAAAAGCAGATTGCCCTGTTGAAAGAGCACAAGCAGATTCTGATTCAAAATGCCGTAACCCAAGGCTTAAACCCTGATGTGCCGTTAAAAGATTCCGGTGTGGAGTGGATAGGGCAAGTGCCGGAGCATTGGGAAAGTTTTCGGTTTAAGAGAGTGGTTGAAAAAGTAAAAGATGGAACCCATGGAACACATTCTAGAACAGAACAAGGTTATCCTCTTTTAAGTGCTAAAAACATATTCAATAATGGAATTCAAATTACTGATAATGAGAGTTTAATTTCTGAATATGATTTTAAGCTAATTACATCAAATGGATTTCCAAGAAAAAATGATTTATTGGTTACTTGTGTAGGTTCGATTGGACGTTGTTGTATTTATCCGTTTGATGAACCAATAGCATTTCAAAGAAGTGTTGCATTTCTGCGTTTAAACAAAAAAGCTTTTCCTGGATTTTACAGATATTTTATTGAATCTAATTGTTATCAAGAACAATTAAAAACAAACACAAAATTATCAATCCAAGGAGGTGTTTATCTCGGAACCCTCATTGATCTATATGTATGTTTTCCACCTCTTTCAGAACAACAAACAATAACTATCTATCTAGATACACAAACAGCCAAAATTGATCAAGCAATCGCATTAAAAACAGCCCATATTGAAAAACTGAAAGAGTATAAAAGCGTATTGATTAACGATGTGGTAACCGGCAAGGTGCGGGTATAGGGTGTGAAAAGTGCGGTCAAAAAATCCGATGGATTTTGAATATTGGCGCGACAACTTGGGCGTAATGAATAAATTTTAAAACATTCACAAAAGGGTGAAAAATGGTTTCAGGAACTAAGGAAAAAGATTTAGAAATTGCCATCGAAAAAGCCTTAACCGGCACTTGGCGTGAAAACATGGGAAATAAGCTGGGCGAGCCGAAGGCGGAATACCTGCCACGCCATCATGGTTTTGAGTTGGCATTTTCACAGGATTTTGATGCGAAGTTTGCCATTGACACGCGTCTGTTTTGGCAATTCCTGCAAACCAGCCAAGAGGCAGAATTAGATCGTTTTCAACAGCTCAATCCAAACGACTGTCAACGTAAAATTTTGGAGCGATTAGACCGCCAAATAAAGAAAAACGGCGTGTTGCACCTGCTGAAAAAAGGCTTGGATATTGATAGCGCACATTTTGATTTGCTCTACCCCGTTCCGCTTGCCAGCAGCGGCGAAAAGGTCAAGCAGCGTTTTGAACAGAATCTGTTTAGCTGTATGCGCCAAGTGCCTTATTCTGCCTCAAGCAATGAAACGGTGGATATGGTGCTGTTTGTCAATGGCTTGCCGATTATTACCCTTGAGCTGAAAAACCATTGGACGGGTCAGACGGCCATTGATGCCCAAAAACAATACCGCAACCGTGATTTAAGCCAAACGCTGTTTCATTTCGGGCGTTGTTTGGCGCATTTTGCCTTAGATACGGAAGAAGCTTATATGACCACCAAATTGGCGGGGCCTGCGACGTTTTTCTTGCCGTTTAATTTGGGCAACAACTGCGGTAAGGGCAATCCGCCGAATCCAAACGGACACCGCACGGCGTATTTGTGGCAAGAGGTGTTCAGCAAAGCCAGTCTTGCCAACATTATTCAGCATTTTATGCGTTTAGATGGTTCAACCAAAGATCCGCTGGAGAAACGCTCGCTCTTTTTCCCCCGCTATCATCAATTAGAGGTGGTACGCCGTTTGATTGCTGATGTCAGTGAACAAGGCGTGGGCAAACGCTATTTGATTCAACACTCTGCCGGCTCGGGCAAATCTAATTCCATTACTTGGTTGGCGTATCAGTTGATTGAGGCTTATCCGCGCAATGAAAAGGCGGCAAACGGTAGAGAGGCAGACCGCCCGATTTTTGATTCGGTGATTGTCGTAACCGACCGTCGTTTGCTGGATAAGCAGCTGCGCGACAATATCAAAGATTTTTCAGAAGTGAAAAACATTGTTGCGCCGGCGTTGAGTTCGGCAGAATTGCGCCAATCGCTTGAGCAGGGCAAAAAAATCATTATTACCACGATTCAGAAATTCCCGTTTATTGTGGATGGCATTGCTGATTTGGGAGACAAACAATTTGCGGTGATTATTGATGAGGCGCACAGCTCACAATCCGGTTCGGCACACGACAATATGAACCGAGCCATCGGCAAAACGGAAGACCTTGATGCCGAAGATGTGCAAGATTTGATTTTACAAGCCATGCAATCCCGCAAAATGCGCGGCAATGCGTCGTATTTTGCTTTCACCGCCACACCGAAAAACAGCACTTTGGAAAAATTCGGCGAGAAACAGGCGGATGGTAAATTTAAGCCGTTCCACCTTTATTCCATGAAACAGGCGATTGAAGAAGGCTTTATTTTGGATGTGATCGCGAATTACACCACTTATAAAAGTTTTTATGAGATCACTAAATCGATTGAAGATAACCCGGAGTTTGACAGTAAAAAGGCACAAAGCCGTCTGAAAGCTTATGTAGAGCGCTCTCAACAAACGATTGATACTAAAGCGGAGGTGATGCTGGATCATTTTATCCAGCAAATCTTTAACCGTAAAAAACTCAAAGGCAAAGCCAAGGGAATGGTGGTAACGCAAAATATTGAAACCGCCATCCGCTATTTTCAGGCGTTAAACCGATTGCTGGCTGAGCGAGGTGATCCATTTAAAATTGTGATTGCGTTTTCGGGCAGTAAAGTGGTTGATGGCGTTGAATACACTGAAGCGGAAATGAATGGGTTTGCGGAAAGTGAAACCAAAGAGTATTTCGATCAAGATGAGTATCGTTTGTTGGTGGTGGCTAATAAATATCTGACCGGTTTTGACCAGCCGAAATTGTGTGCGATGTATGTGGATAAGAAACTCTCCGGCGTACTTTGTGTGCAAGCTTTATCTCGCTTAAATCGTAGTGCGAATAAGTTGGGTAAACGCACGGAAGATTTGTTTGTATTGGACTTTTTTAACAGCGTTGAAGATATTCAGCAAGCATTTGAGCCGTTTTATACTTCTACGTCGTTGTCTCAAGCAACCGATGTTAATGTCTTGCATGATTTGAAAGATCAGTTGGATGAAACCGGCGTGTATGAACAAGCGGAGGTCAATGATTTTACTGAAGGCTATTTTGCCAATAAAGACGCACAACAATTAAGCAGTATCATTGATGTGGCGGTTCAACGTTTCGATCATGAGTTGGCGCTTGAGCCAACCCAAAAAGTCGATTTTAAAATCAAGGCAAAACAGTTTTTAAAAATTTACGGGCAAATGGCCTCTATCATTAATTTTGAAAATATCGCTTGGGAAAAGCTCTATTGGTTCCTCAAATTCTTAGTGCCCAAATTAAAAGTACAAGATCCGATGGATGAATTTGATGAAATTTTAGATGCTGTGGATTTAAGCTCTTACGGCTTGGCGCGCACCAAACTGAATTACAGCATTAAATTAGATGATGAAGAAACAGAGCTTGACCCACAAAATCCAAATCCACGCGGCACGCATGGTGAAGATAAAGAAAAAGATCCGATTGATGAAATTATTCGTGTGTTTAATGAAAGATGGTTTCAAGATTGGAGCGCAACACCGGATGAACAACGGGTAAAATTTATCAATATTACTGAGCGCATTCGTAGCCATAAAGACTTTGAGCAGAAATATCAAAATAACCCGGATATTCATACTCGTGAATTAGCTTTCCAAGCCATTTTGCGCGATGTAATGAGCGAACGACATCGGGATGAACTAGAGCTATACAAACTTTTTGCGAAAGATGCCGCATTTAGAACTGCTTGGACGCAGAGTTTGCAACGAGCTTTGGCTAGGTAGAAATAAAGGCCGTCTGAACGGTTGGGTTTCAGACGGCCTCGGTATCAGCAGCGAAGGTTAAGCACCCTATCCGCTGTTTTATTTACATTTGGTTTTGGCCAAATTTACGGCGGCGGTCAGGCTTTTTTCGTTGACTTCGCCGGTGATGGTTTGTTTGTAGCCGCATTTCGGCGCTTCGACAACTGTGAAGGGCAATACGCCGACGTTGTTGCCGTGGGCTTTCATGAAGTTGCGGCTGTTGGCACCGGTGTAACGCCAAATCGGATAGCTGACCGGCGTTTGTTTCAGGAACTTGCCGATGTTGTCGGTTGTATCCAGCGCGATGCCGACCATATCGACGCTGCCTTTTTTCTGCGCTTTGTACCATGCGGACATGGCGGGCATTTCTTTACGGCAGGGGCCGCACCAGGTTGCCCAAAGGTTAACCACGCGCACGGGGGCTTTGAGCGACTCCAGGCTTTGCGGTTTGTTGTCCTGCCAACCTGCTGTTTCGTCGGCGGCAAAGGCCGGCGCAGCGGTAAAAACGGCAGCGGACAAGAGAAGGGCGGTTAAGGCTTTCATGGTTGTATCCTTGAGGTTGCCAATCGAAATTGTGTTTATTGTAAAACGGTTTGGTGGGTATGCCTACCGATTCGTATCAAGATATCAAGTAAAAAGTTTGAGTAAAAATCAGTTGCAGACGATAATAACTGCCATCATTGAATGATTTTGCAATAATACGGAGACTTTCATGCCGTCTGAATTCACACTTTATCACAACCCGCGTTGCAGCAAATCGCGTGCCGCGCTGGCTTTGCTCGAAGAAAAAGGCGTTGCTGCCGACGTGGTCAAATATCTGGATACTGCGCCTGATTTGGCGACTTTGCAGGATATGTTTGCCAAACTTGGCATCGAATCGGTGCGCGGCATGATGCGCACGAAAGATGACTTGTACAAAGAATTGGGTTTGGACAATCCCGATTTGGACAATGCCGCCCTGCTTCAGGCAATCGCCGAACACCCCGCCCTGCTCGAGCGTCCCGTTTTGGTAACGCCTACGCGCGCAGCCATCGGCCGTCCGTTGGAAAACATAGCCGCCCTACTCGGCTGACGGGGTTGGATAAGGCCGTCTGAAGATGATTTCTCTGCTTAAAAGCCGCACTGGCCTGCGATATTACCTGTTTCGCGGCCTTGCTTTGAGCGTTTTGCTGGTGTGCGGTATTTTTTTGAGCGGCACATGGCAGATTTACCGGACAGGTTTGCAAACCTTGCCGAAGGACGCTCATGCCGATGCGGCGGTGGTGTTGGGAGCGGCGGCGTGGGACAAACGCCCGTCGCCGGTATTCCGTGAGCGTATCAACCACGCCATCACGCTCTACCAAAGCCATCGGGTCGGCAAAATCATTTTCACCGGCGGTACGCCCAAAAAAGGATTTATGACCGAAGCCGAAGTGGGGCGCCGATACGCGCTCAAGCAGGGCATACCGGCGCACAATATCCTGTTTGAAAACACGTCGCGCAACACTTACGAAAACCTGCGTAATATCGTCCCCATCATGCATGCCAACGGAGTCGGCAGCATTATCGTTGTCAGCGACCCATATCATTTGGCGCGCGCCGAAGAAATGGCCGCCGATTTGGGCTTGTCGGACGCGCAGTTCTCCGCCACTCCGACCACGCGCTTTGACGAGCGCAGCAAGAAAGCCAAGTTCCTAATGCAGGAGAGCTATTCTTTGTTTCTCTACCGTATCGGCAAATGGAGCGATACCGTTTGGAATTGGATAGGTGGTTGAGCTTTCGGTAATCCATGTAAAAGGCCGTCTGAAGCCTTTTAAGTTTCAGACGGCCTAAATGTATTCTTACTTATTGATATTGATTTGCAGCTATACTGCCAAAAATGACTACGGCCAGCACCAGATAAATTGCCATTACGATGGCAAACAGAATCAAGGCAGCCTTGAAATAATTGGCTTTATTCGGATTGGTGTTTGAGCTGAATGCCCATACAAAAATCATAACTAGATTGACCATCGGAATCATCAAAATCAAGCTGGTTACCAACCAACCATTCGCTGATGCTGACGACCGGAGCCTGAGGCCGGTCGATTTGGTTTTATCCGTTCATACGTACCCAGTAATTTTGTTGAAAGAACAGTAATTATACTCATTAAATCTTTATCGGCATAACATGTTCAGGCCGTCTGAATCTTCAGACGGCCTGAACCTATGATTTTTGCAGCCGCTATTTCAATCGGATGTAAAACGTACCGTCTGGCACGACGGGCAGGTATTTGCGGTAGAAGTCCAGATAGGTCTTGTTTGGGTCTATGTCGGCAAACTGTTGCGGATACAGGGTTTTGGCGATAAATTGCGCGCTGGCCAAATCGGTGAGCGAGCGGGAGGCGGTGTGGTAGATGCCGTAAACGCGTTTGTTTTTGACGGCAGGAATGTCTGCCCAGCCTTTGCGGTTGACAAATCCGGCCAGGCGGCGTTGCGCATCGGCCTGGCTGATGCCTATGCCCATCGCCATAATGCCAGGCTTGTCTTTATGGCCGTTTTCCGTCCCCGAAATGACGATGACGTCGGGTTTGGCCGTCAGGAATTTTTCAGGGTTTATCGGTCCCCAGTTTTTAACGTAAGGCGCGGCGATATTGTTGCCGCCTGCTGTGTCGGCAATCGCGCCCCACATATCTTTGCCGAAGGTGTAGCTGTATTCGGACGGGCCTTTGTCGCCGAACTCGATATAGATTTTCGGTTTGGACTGCTTGGCACGCGCGACGCGTTTTTGGATGTCGGCAATGCCTCGGGCGTATTCGGCGGCAATTTTTTGGGCGCGCGCCTGCGTACCGTTGAGTTCGCCGAAAATTTCCGCACTGCGCGTGTGCCGCGCGACGGTTTCGGCGTTGAAATCGACCACGACGACGGGTATGCCT
Source organism: Neisseria sp. HMSC078C12 (assembly GCF_001838065.1). Lineage (NCBI taxonomy): Bacteria > Pseudomonadati > Pseudomonadota > Betaproteobacteria > Neisseriales > Neisseriaceae > Neisseria > Neisseria sp. HMSC078C12. The sequence continues at coordinate 83,500 of NZ_KV835582.1, forward strand.
GCCGCTTTAATGCGCGGCAGGTGGGTGGCGATGGCCTTATATTGCCAGTCGGCCAGAATCAATACGTCCGGCTTGAGCGCGAGCGTTTTCTCCAGTGAAAACGTGCCGGTGTTGATGTTGCCGATGTCCGCAATGTTTTGCAGCGTAGGCAGCTTCTGTTTGAACATTGCCCAGCTGCCGGGATTGAATTTCTCCCAAAACTCACGCGAAATGCCGATGACGTTTTTAAATTTGTCCGCGCCCGTTACCGCGATATAGTCGGGATAGTAAAACGCCAAAACCGCGCGTTTGACAGGGACATCGACTTTGACTTCGCGTCCTAATACGTCTTTGATAGTTTTGATTTCGGCTTGGGCAAAAAGGGGCAGGAGGGCAAGGGCGGTAAATAAAGCGCGTTTGTTCATGAGCGGATACTTTCAAAGAAATAATTATCATTTGTCTTTTTTTCGGGAGAAAAGTTCCCAGACGGTCCTTCTGCGCCGACATTATTTTCAGACGGCCTTACATTGTTTAAACCTTGCCGAAAAAGTAAAATAACTGTTTTAAAAGATTTTGGAGCCATCATGACCGTCAAAACCCGTTTCGCCCCCAGCCCAACCGGCTACCTGCACATCGGCGGCGTACGCACTGCCCTGTTCTCATGGGCGTTTGCCCGCCATCATAAAGGCGAGTTCCTATTGCGTATCGAAGACACCGACTTGGCGCGCTCTACTGCCGAATCCGTCAACATCATCCTCGACGGCATGAAATGGGTCGGCCTGGACTACGACAACGCCGACAACGTCGTTTACCAAACCCGCCGTTTCGACCGCTACAAAGAAGTCATCGCCGAACTTTTAGAAAAAGGCCATGCCTACTACTGCTATTGCAGCAAAGAAGAGCTGGAAGCCATGCGCGAGAAAGCCGAAAAAGAAGGCACGGCGACTTATGACCGCCGCTGGCGCCCCGAAGCAGGCAAAACCCTGCCCGAAATCCCTGCCGACGTGCAACCCGTCGTCCGCTTCAAAACGCCTTTGGACGGCGTGACCAAATGGACGGACTTGGTCAAAGGCGAAATCTCCATTCCCAACGAAGCACTCGACGACCTGATTATCGCCCGCGCCGACGGTACGCCGACCTACAACTTCTGCGTCGTGGTGGACGACTACGACATGGGCGTTACCCACGTTATCCGCGGCGACGACCATGTGAACAACACCCCGAAACAAATCAACATTTTAAAAGCCATCGGCGCGAACCTGCCCGAATACGGCCACCTGCCCATGATTCTCAACGAACAAGGCAAAAAAATCTCCAAACGCAGCGGCGATACCGTCGCCATCACCGATTTCGGCGCGATGGGCATCCTGCCCGAAGCCATGCTCAACTATTTGGCGCGCTTGGGCTGGGCGCATGGCGACGACGAATTCTTCACGATGGAACAATTCATCGAATGGTTTGATTTGAAAGACGTTTCCCCGTCTCCAAGCCGTATGGACTTGAAAAAACTCTACTGGATCAACGGCGAACACATCAAAATCACGCCTAACGACAAACTCGCTGGAATGGTGAAACCGCGCCTCGCCCTGCGCGATATCCACGAAACCAGCAAGCCCGCTTTGGAGGACGTGTTGGCATTGGTCAAAGACCGCGCCCAAGACCTGAACACGCTTGCCGACGAGTGCCTCTACTTCTACGTCAAACAAACGCCTGCCGAAGCGGATGTGCAGAAACACTGGGACGACGAGGCCGCCGCCCGTATGCTGCGCTTCGCCGAACGCCTCGAAGGGCTGGAAGACTGGAACGCCGAAGCCATCCACGACCTGTTCAAACCCTTCTGCGACGAAGAAGGCATCAAAATGGGCAAACTCGGCATGCCCCTGCGCCTCGCCGTCTGCGGCACAGCGAAAACCCCAAGCGTCGATGCCGTATTGGCTTTAATCGGCAAAGAAGAAGTGTTGAAACGGATCCGTTCGTAAGGCATGAATGATAAAAGGCCGTCTGAAAGTTTTTCAGACGGCCTTTTTTGGTTTGAACAGGATTTATTTATTCTTCTTCATTCGGTTTGTTTTTATCTTTTTTGCGCCATAGGCTCTTAAACAATGCGCCTGCTGCAACAGCACCGAAAATAATCAGTTTGCCGAATTTAGCCAGTAATGCGCCGGCCAAGGCCAATAATCCCAGTTTTTTTGCAGCGATACCGCCAACCAAAGCAGCCAGTCCGTATTCGGCCACTTTGTCGGTTGCGGCATTGAAATCGCTGTAACGCTTGCCTTCATTGAATTCGATATTGCCCAACAATTCTTGCACAATAGGTTTGTATTGATCTATGCTTTTCAAATCGGTGATCATAGTCAATTCAATATAGCCTTCGCGTCCCAGCTGGAAAGTATTGTAGTTGATGGCAGGATTGGGATCGGGTTCGTTTTTATTCAGAACGTCAATCGACCAAATCAGACGATGGGTCTTTGCATCATATTGCGGTTTTTCCACCCAGCCGCGTGTTTCCAATTCCGGCAGGTTGCGGGAGGCACGTTCTTTATTTTGTTCCTCGGTACCTTCTTTCAGCTGCTCGAGCATGGCCTCAACATCCCATTCTTTGGCATCATCGTCTTTGATGTAGCCGGAATCGGTAAAGGTCAGGTCTACCATCCAATTAGTATCACCGTCCTCGTTTTCCGACTCGGGGAGAATCAGGCCGTAGCGGTTGGGATCTGTGGCGTTGCCTGCTTCCCTCATCATGGCGTTGGCGCGATTTTTTTTCACAAAGACCATTTTTGCAGGCAGTTTCAGTTTGGCCTGATTGCCCAAATCAACGGTTGCCGGGCCTTGGACGATCTGGTCGTCAACATAGTTTGTGGCAGAATCCGGAGCTTGTTGCGCTTCTTGCTCAGATGCCTCAACGGCAGAAGCAGTGTCAGCTTTGGCAGCAGACGCGGGTAAGGTTTGGATAGATAAGAGGGCAGCCAAAACGGCGTAGGCGAGACGGTTGCTTTTCATCATAGGGTTCTCATGAAAGAAGAATTAAAAAAGATGCAGACAGCCGCAACACCATATGCTCCGGCATGACTAAAGGGTAAATTTTACAATAAATAAATCATATTTACATATCTAAATATGACTGTAATTTAAAAAATACAGGAAAGTTTTTTGAGGGGAGGCAAAGTAATTGGTTGAAATTCAAAAAAGCCGTCTGAAAACTGGGGATGCTGAAGTTTTCAGACGGCCTTTTCTAATAAAACCAGAAAATAATGGAATAAGGCGGAGAATATGAGAAAATAATGCCTGCCTGTCGAAACAGATGATTGGATTAACTTTTATCAGCAGCCTGAATGTCCGGATTGGATAAAATAAGCCATTAAGAACAAAGACCAATAAGCCTATTATGTAAACCTGGCAGCTGAAAAATCGGCTCTGCGCTTTACTTTACAAATCAAACAACTTTAAAGGAAAACTCATGAAAAAAACCTTACTTGCCCTGATGATGTTATCTGCCGCCGCGGCGTATGCCGGTGAGGCGGAAGACCGTTTGCTGTCTGTCCAATCGGTTTACCGTGCCGCTTTGCATGAGCAAAACAGCAATGACAGCAAAATCATTTCCCTGCAAAGCGATTTGGAAAGCGCGCAGCGCCGTTTGCAGGCTGCGCAATTCGATATTGACCGTTTGAAAGGCGAAATTCAGACGGCTTTGGCTCAGAAAGACCAGCAAAATGCCAAGCTGCAACAAGCCGGCCAGATGTTGGACGCGGCGTGGAATGCCGTTTACGGTGTAGGCGGCAGCAAGGCGAATCAATAATTTAGACATTGTATTATTTGCGTTTTACGCTTCTTTTATCATATTTATAAGGAAACCTCATGTCCCTACCTCCCTGCCCGAAATGCCACTCCGAATACACTTACGAAGACGGCACCCAATACGTTTGCCCTGAGTGCGCCCATGAGTGGAACGAGGCCGATGCTGCGGCTGCAAGCGATGATGTATTGGAAGTCAAAGATGCTAACGGCGCAGTATTGCAAGATGGCGATACGGTTGTCTTGATTAAAGATTTGAAAGTCAAAGGCAGTTCTATGGTCATCAAGCAAGGAACCAAAGTCAAAGGCATCCGCTTACAAGAGGGCGACCACAATATCGGTTGCAAAATCGATGGCAGCGCGATGAACTTGAAATCTGAGTTCGTCAAAAAAGCCTAAAGATTTTATTTTTGAAAGGCCGTCTGAAATCCGAAGAGTAGGATTCAGATGGCCTTCATGTATTTCGTTTAAAATAAAACAAATCTTTATTTAAAATTAAATAAGCTTAATAGAGTTGAATTTCAGGCCGTCTGAAAAAACGGCGGCAAAATGTTCCGCACATACGCGGGTGCAAAACCGTTAAAATAACGCTTTCCCCTATTCTACGGAACCATTATGCCTCAGCCGACCGCCAAACAGATTTTGCACGAAGTATTCGGTTATCCCGAATTTCGTGGCAAGCAGGAGGCTATCGTCAATGCTTTGGCCGGCGGCGAGAGTTTGATGGTGCTGATGCCGACGGGCGGGGGCAAGTCTTTGTGTTACCAGATTCCGGCGCTGATGCGCGAAGGCGTGGCGGTTGTCGTATCGCCGCTGATTGCGCTGATGAACGACCAAGTGGCCAGCCTGCATGTGGCCGGGATTGAAGCGGCGGCAGTCAACAGCAGCACATCGGCAGATGAGGCGCGCGAGATTGCTGACAAGCTTGCCCAAGGCCGTCTGAAACTGCTTTATGTTGCGCCGGAACGCTTGGTTACCGACCGCTTTTTGCGTTTTCTCGACCAACAAACCGTCAGCCTGTTTGCCATTGATGAGGCGCATTGCGTCAGCCAATGGGGACACGATTTCCGTCCCGAATATCAACAGCTCGGCATGCTTGCCGAACGCTATCCGAACGTCCCGCGCATCGCCCTGACCGCTACCGCCGATGCGGCCACGCGCGCCGACATCAAGCATTATCTGCACTTGGACAATGCGCCCGAATTTATTTCCAGCTTTGACCGCCCGAATATTTATTATCAGGTTATCGAAAAAAATAATGGCAAAAAACAATTGCTGGATTTCATCCGCAAGCAGATGCATGGGCAAAGCGGCATTGTGTATTGCTTAAGCCGCAAAAAAGTCGAGGATGTGGCGCAGTTTTTGTGTGAAAACGGCTTGGAGGCGATTCCGTATCATGCCGGTTTGAGCATGGACGTGCGCGAGGAAAACCAACGCCGCTTTACGCATGAAGACAATATTATTGTGGTGGCGACCGTGGCGTTCGGCATGGGCATAGACAAACCCGACGTGCGCTTTGTCGCCCATCTCGACATGCCCCAAAGTGTCGAACATTTCTATCAGGAATCGGGGCGCGCCGGCCGGGACGGGCTGCCTGCCGTGAGCTGGCTGTGTTACGGCTTGAACGATTGGGTGTTGCTGCGCGAACGGATTGCCGAAGGCAACAGCGACGAAGTGCAAAAGCAAATCGAAATGCAAAAACTTGATGCCATGCTTTCCGTCTGCGAAACCGCCGCCTGCCGCCGCGTGTTGCTGCTCAAACATTTCGGCGAAGAATCCGAACCCTGCGGCCATTGCGACAACTGCCTGCATCCGCCCGTGCGGTTTGACGGCACGGTGTTGGTGCAAAAATTACTCAGCTGTGTGTACCGCGCCGGACAACGTTTTGCCGCCGGTTACATCACCAACCTTTTGCGTGGCAAAAGCGACGATTGGATACAGCGCAACGGCCATAACAAGTTATCCACATTCGGAATCGGCAGCGAACAGACCGACAAGGAATGGCGCAGCGTCATCCGCCAGTGTATCAGCTTGGGCTATCTCACTGTTAACGTCGAGCAGCATCAAGCCCTGCAGCTGACCGAAGCGGCAAAAAAAGTCCTCAAGGGCGAAACCGAAGTCATGCTGCGCCCCCTGCGCCGCGAAAAAACGGCCACCCAAAAGCCGAAAGACGATTGGTTGCGTACCGAGCGCGAAGAGCGTTTGTGGCAGGCATTGCGCCAGTGGCGGCAACAACGCGCCCGGGCCGAGGAAGTGCCGGCCTATGTGGTTTGCGGCGACAAAACCCTGCGCGATATTGTCGAAAAAATGCCCCGAAGTTTGGAAGATTTGCATCAAATCTACGGCTTGGGCGAGGCGAAAATCAATAAATTCGGTTTGGAGATACTCGACGTTTGCGAAACGGCCGAAGCCGGTACGGTTTCCACAGACAGTACACAGGTTATCCACAGTTTGGGAGAGCGCGAACAGGCCTTAAAACAGGCTTTGGAAACGTGGCGCGAGCAGCAGGCAAGTGCCGATCAAGTCACGCTGGGAACGGTATTCTCCAACGAAAGCATGGACGACTTGCTGACCAATACGCCTGCCGAACCCATCGACCTTTTGGGCGTGTATAAACTTGGCGAAAAACGCATCGAACAATACGGCGAGGGCATTTTAAGCATCTGCCGCCCGTTTTCAGACGGCCTGAGCGAAGAGGACAAACGCAAACGCCGCTTGATGCGCCGTCTGCTTAAGTGGAACATCGATACTGCCCGCCATGAAGGCCTCGAAGCCTATCAGATATGCAGCAAAGTCACCCTGCGCGCCATTGCCGCCCGACGGCCGCAAGATTTGGCGGAGTTGGCGGAAATCCACGGCATGAATGAGGAAAAAACCGACAAATACGGCGCGGAAATTGTCGAATTGTGCAAACAAGCGGATTAATGGATTGCGATTATCATCAAAGGCCGTCTGAAACCCAATCAAGCATGGCGTTTCAGACGGCCTTTTTGAATTTTTAATCTTTATAAAACAATGAATAAGAAAATATCTTCATTTATTTTGTCAGTTTTTTAAAGCTGCCGCGTCTAAACAGGCATGAAAAATGGGATGGTGCCGATGGATTTTTCGTCCCATCCCATTCGACACACATCGATTAGGAAAATAAATGAACACCTCATCCAACCCCTCTTGGCAGGCCGCTTTCGGTTTGTTGGCACTCAGGCTTTTTGCCGCGTATGAATTTCTTGAGTCCGGCTTGGAAAAATGGAACGGGGAAAACTGGTTTGCAGAAATAAACAGTCAATTTCCCTTTCCGTTCAATTTGTTGTCGGATACGGTTAACTGGAATTTGGCCATGTGGGCGGAACTGGTTTTGCCTGCGCTGCTCATCATCGGCTTGGCAACACGGCTGTCTGCGTTGGGATTGATGGTTGTGACGGCTGTCGCATGGTCTGCGGTACATGCCGGCTTGGGTTACAATGTGTGCGACAACGGTTATAAAATGGCACTGATTTATTTGGTGGTTTTATTTCCTGTCCTGTTACAGGGCGCTGGCCGTCTGTCTTTGGATGCACTGCTGAAGAAACGCTGTTGCCGCATCAAGCATTTTCTTTAAGGATTATCTTTAAGGATTAATGGTCGCGGGCCGACTTTAAATGCCCGATATTATCCCTTGATTTATTTAAACCCATATTTTAAAAAGGAAGTTGAAATGAAAAAAAATGTAGCTGCTGCTTTGGCCGGTGCACTGTCCCTGTCTTTGGCTGCCGGTGTTGTTGCCGCTGATAAAGCCGCCAGCGACGTGGCTGTTGAGAAAACTGTTAAAGCTGCCGAAGGTACTTGCGGCGCGGCTGCCAAAGCTGGTGAAGGTTCTTGCGGCGCAGCCATGAAAAAAGCACACGCCAAAAAAGGCAAAGCATCTAAAGCCAAAGCTGCCAAAGTAGTAGAAGGCAAATGCGGCGAAGGTAAATGCGGTTCTAAATAATCCTGCAACATACCTTTAACAAAGTCGCATTTTATGAACGAAAATGCGACTTTGTCGTTCATACGGCACCATAACAGGACATCACCATGATTCAACATGCAGGCTTGGGCTACCGCCGCGACTTGGCGGAAGACTTCCTCTCGCTTTCAGACGACAGCCCGATACGCTTTATCGAAGCCGCCCCCGAAAACTGGCTGAAAATGGGCGGCAGGGCGCGCAAACAGTTTGACCGCGTGGCGGAACGGCTGCCGCTGGCATTACACGGATTATCCATGTCGCTGGGCGGACAAGCCCCGCTGGATACCGATTTGATAGACGGAATCAAAGAAATGATGCGCCGTTATGACTGTACGTTTTTCTCCGACCATTTGAGCTATTGCCACGACGGCGGTCATCTCTACGATTTGTTACCGCTGCCTTTCACTGAAGAAATGGTGCAACATACCGCGCGCCGTATCCGCGAAGTGCAAGACCGGTTGGGCTGTCGTATTGCTGTAGAAAACACGTCCTACTACCTGCATTCTCCACTTGCCGAGATGAACGAGGTTGAGTTCCTTAACGCCGTTGCACGCGAGGCCGACTGTGGCATTCATCTCGATGTGAACAATATTTACGTCAACGCTGTCAACCACGGCCTGTTGTCGCCCGAAGCCTTTTTAGAAAATGTGGATGCAGGGCGCGTGTGCTATATCCATATTGCCGGACATGACGTGGAAACGCCGGAATTGTTGATTGATACCCACGGCGCGGCGGTATTGCCGACCGTTTGGGATTTGCTCGAACTGGCCTATGCCAAGCTGCCGACGATTCCGCCTACCCTGTTGGAACGCGATTTCAATTTTCCGCCTTTTGCCGAACTCGAAGCCGAAGTCGCCAAAATCGCCGACTATCAAACGCGTGCCGGAAAGGAATACCGCCGTGCAGCCTGAAACCTCCGCCCAATACCAACACCGCTTTGCCCAAGCCATACGCGAAGGCAAAGCCGCCGACGGACTGCCGCAAGAGCGGTTGAACGTCTATATCCGCCTGATACGCAACAATATTCACAGCTTTATCGACCGCTGCTATACCGAAACGCTGCAATACTTTGATAGCGAAGAATGGGGCCGTCTGAAAGAAGGTTTCGTCCGCGACGCGCGCGCCCAAACGCCCTATTTTCAAGAAATCCCCGGCGAGTTTCTCCAATACTGCCAAAGCCTGCCGCTTTCAGACGACCTCTTGGCACTGATGGACTTTGAACACACCCAGCTGCTCGCCGAAACCGCTCAGACCGACAGCCGAACAACCTATGCCGATTCAGACGATTTGGCTTACACCCTTTCTCCCGCCGCCTTTGTGCGCCGTTATCAGTATGACGTGACCGACGAATTGCAGGAGGCGGAAACTGCCGTTTTGGTGTGGCGAGACAACGAAGACGACGTGATGTACCAAACCCTTAACGATTTCGACGCCTTATTGCTGGAAACGCTGGCAGAGACGCCCACTTCCCTAAACGGCCTGCAAACCATGCTGGCAGAGTTCATGTCGTCTGAAAGCGGCTGGCAGGACGCATTAAGGCAAAAATGGGCTGGCTGGCTGGAACAGGGCATTTTGGTTGCGGCATAAATCAAGGCCGTCTGAAACGGGTGCAGTCGGTTTCGCCGAAACAAAAATACTACTGAAATCGTTTATAGATTCAATCGCATGCTCTTGCCGTATCAGCGTAAAATCAGAAGCATATTGATCATTCATTTCATACTGATACATTATGGCCCTACCCGAACTGACCGATGCCGAGCTTGCCGAATCCCGCAAACTGCTGCTGCGCTTTGCCCATATCCAGCTGCCCGACCGCCCCGATTTGGCGGAAGACCTCGTACAGGAAACCATGCTTTCCGCCTACCGCGCGGCCGAAGGTTTCAAAGGAGATGCACAAGTGAGTAGCTGGTTGTTTGCAATCTTAAAAAACAAAATTACCGACTGCCTGCGCCAAATCGGGCGGCAACGCCAAGTTTTCGTCACGCGCGACGAGGAAGCCTTGGATGAAGCTTTTGAAGGACATTTTGCCGCTGACGGGCATTGGACGGATGAAGGACAGCCTCAGGGTTGGGACTCGCCCGAAGCCAGTTTGAACAATAAAGAGTTCTATCAAGTTTTGCAGACCTGCCTCTACCATCTGCCGGAAAATACCGCCCGCGTGTTTACCATGAAAGAGATTCTCGGCTTTTCAAGTGATGAAATCCGCGAGCAATGCGGCATCAGCCATGCCAACTACCACACCATCATGCACCGCGCTCGTGAAACCTTGCGCCAGTGTCTGCAAATCAAATGGTTCTCCCATGCCTGACAGGAAAATGCCATGAAAAAATGCCGCAAAATAACCGATCTGATTTCCAAACAGCAAGACCAAGTACGTCTCAGTCTTTTTAACCGCATTGCCCTTGCTGTGCACCTGTCGCTCTGCCCCCGTTGCCGCGAATATAAGAAACAGCTCGAATTAATCAGCAACGCCATGCACAAGATGTTTCGATGATTCAAAAAAAGGCCGTCTGAAACCTAACCCTGTCAGTTTCAGACGGCCTTTTTGTGTCCGCTTGATTTATCGCTAACCTTGAATAAACCGTGGCGGGATGCCCACTTTTTTAGTTGCCTTTATTTTCAAATTCGCGCCGTTGGCCTTTGTCTATTTGAGGCATGGGAGAAAGATTCTAATACGGTAGAACAAGATAAAGGCCGTCTGAAAGATGAATTTCAGACGGCCTTTTTCACGGCTTTTAGTGTTGTTCTTCCGGCTCGGGTTCGTCTTTGCCGAACCAGTTGTCAAAGCGGATGGTGTATTTCAATTCGCCGCCGGATGAGCGTGTGCCGATGCGGGCAATGGCTTGGATGGCGCGGGTCAGTTGGTACACGAGTTTGACGGATTGTTCGGCGCTGGAGATGCCATATTCGTAACCTACGTAGAGGTTGTTGGTGAGCTGTTTGCCGACGGTCAGGACTTGTTCGGCAGGGTTGAGCTCGCCGGTTTGGGCGTTGCGGCTGCGTTTGCTGGTAAAGCCCAAATCATCGACAAGGCCGATGCGGTCGTTGACTTGGCCGGCAAGCAACGCGCTGGCGGCGGCGGAGAGCGTGGCGTTGTCGCCGTCGCTGCCGCTGCTGGCACGGTTGAGGATGAGCCAGGAGAGTTTGTCTTTTTCGCTCATGGCTTCTTTGGCAACCAGGGTTACGCGCGGATTGGTGAGGCTGCCGAGAACTTCGACACCTGCGCCGACCGGGGAGAGGCGGCGTTCGGCACGGATGTTGAGGTTCGGATCGGTCAGCGGGCCGACGAAGGAAACCGCGCCTTTGGTGATGTCGAGGTCTTGGCCGTAGGCTTTGTAGCGGCCTTTAACAACGCGCACGGTGCCGACGCCTTGGACGGCTTCGCCCGGGCGGGACGTGATGGTTAGTTTGCCGCCGATGGTAACGTCTGCGCCGTAGCCGACAAAGCGGACATTGTCGTTGATGTTCAAGACAAGGTTCAGATTAATCGGCGTGGTGGCCGTTGCTTCTTTTTTGGTTTCGCCCAGTACAACCACGTCGTCATCGAGGGTCGGCATGGAGGATTTTTGCGAACCAAACCTGCCGTAGTCGGTGTTGAGCGTGCCGTTGAGCGATACGCCTTTTTCCGGATTGTAGAGGACTTTGGCCGCGCCGGAGAGCTGCAGTTGGCGGTTTGGACGCGAGAGGGTGCGGTATTTGTCGAAGACGATGTCCACGTCGACATCGGGGTTGGCGTTGGCAAGGTTGACCGCGCCTTTGAGTTCAATCGTGCCGCCACGGTGGAATTTGAGGCTGTCGATTACCCATTTTTGACCCTGCAGGTGCGAACGCAATACGCCGTTGTCGAGAATCAGGCCTTGGGTTTGATGGCGGTAATAGAGGTTGTCGCCGTTAATCTGGCCGCTCAGTTGCGGATCGTTCAGACGGCCTGCCAAGTTGACGGCGGCGTTCAGACGGCCTTTGAGGGTTTGGCCGACGGGCAGGAAGTTGCGGAAGACTTCGAGGTTGGCAACATTCAGGTTGAGCTTGCCGCTCAGAGGGGCGGTATCGAAGCTGGTACCCTGACCGATGTTGACAATGCCGTCTGCTCGGCCGTAATTGGTTTGGAGGTCGAGGTTGCTGTTGACGGTAGGCGAACCGAGTCGGCCGCCGATGGTGGCGGTCGCGTTCAGACGGCCTGCAATGCCTTGGGCTGTCGCCGGCATAAAGGATTTGAGCGAGCCCAAATCGGGAACGTTGATATTGACCTTGCCACTGACGGGGGCGTTGTTGATGTTGTTGCCGAACTGTTGGGCGATGCCGAGCGTGCCGTCAACTTTGCCGAAGCGGGTGTTGCCTTCCAGCGTGCTGTCGATGCGGCCGTTTTGGAAACGGGTGCGCAGGGCGAGTGCGGAAAGTCCCAAAGGCTGTTTGTTTTTCGGGTCTTTGCCCGGCAGGATGATGTCGCCGCTTTGTCGGCTGATGTTGAGGAAGCCGCGCGCGTTTTGACTATACGCCAAATCCCAGTCGCCGCCCAAGACGAGGTTGTGTTCGATGGGCGGGGTGTAGAAGTTGTGCAACTCGGTAATGTGCAGATTTTGCGCGCTGCCTTTGCTGGTAATGCCAGCTTTTTTGTCCCAAACGAAATTTTGCAGGTTGAGGCTGCCGCCCATGGCCGCCCAGCGTGCGCTGCTGAGGGAGACGCGTTCGCTGCCGGCTTCGAGGTTGAGGCGGTTTTGCAGTTTGAGGTTGAACGCGCCGCTGATGTCGAGCGTGTCAACCGTGCCTTTCCATTGGGTTTGGTCTTTGTTGAGGCCGCCGGCGGCGTCGAGGTCGAGCTTGTAGCGTTTGTTGTCCACCGCCATGTTGCTGTTGCCGCGGATGTGGTGGTGCGAGCCTGTGCCGCTGATGAGCAGGTTGACGTTGTCGATCATGGCCGTGCCGCCGGAGACGGCGATGTGTTCGCCTTTAATGTCGGCACTCAGCGGACGGTTGATGTCGGGCGAACCTTTGAGCTTGAAGTCGAGGGTGCGGATGTTGACGGCATCGGCGACTTTGAAGTTGCGCGCTTCGCCGTTCAAATCGGCTTCAAGGGTTTTGAGGCCGTCTGAAAAGCTGCCGGAGATGTAGCCGCGCGCGTTGAGCAGGCCGCCCAAGCCGAAGCCGAAACGCGACAAATCGGGGGCGGTAATGTTGAGGTTGAGGCGGTCGCCTTTTTTGCCGAAGCTGCCGTTGGTTTTGACGATGTTGCTGCCGAGGGTCAGGTCGGTCAGGGCGCGCGAGAGGTGTTTGTTTTCATAGGCGACGTCGGCTTTGCCGCTGAGCGGAACGCCGTTGAGCGTACTCGGTGCAAACTGCATTTTGCCGGCGAATTTCTCTTGCGCCAGTATGCCGGTCAAGTTGATGTTGCCGTTGACGCTGCCTTGCGGAAGCTGCGGATCGATGCGCGCAGGATTGAAGGCTTTGCTGATGATGTCCAGTTGCAGTTTGCGGTCTTTGAAGAGTTCGAGCGAGCCTTTGGCGTTGAGTTCGCCGCCGTTTTGCGGAACCAGGCGGACTTTGTCGAGCTTGAGCGTGCGCTGGCCGAGCTGTTTGTCGGTTTGGAAAAACAGCATGCCGTCTGTGCGCGCAAATCCGCTGTCGAGATTCCAGTTGACGACGGGGGAGGAGGTTTCGCCTTTGACGTCGATACTGCCGTTCAGACGGCCTGCAATGTTTTGACGGACAAAGTCGTCCGCGCCGGTATTGTTGATGCCCAGTGCGAGTTTGAGCTGGTCTTGGGCGGTGTCGATAGAGCCGGATACGTCAATGCTGCCGTCTTTGAGCAGGCCGACGCCGATGTCTTCGATTTTGACCGTGCCTTTGTCGTCGACGATGAATTCGCCGAGGATGCGTTTGACGGGGATATGGTTTTCATCGGCAAAACCGGCTTGGTCGTTTTCCAAGTCTATCGAGCCTTCCAGCGCAACGCCGTCTGTAAAGGACGGAATGGTGGTGGCGTCGAAATTCAGACGTGCTTTGGGCAGGGTGGGCAGGAAGGCCTGCGGATTGATGTTGGAACCTTTAACCAGGATTTCGCCGACGGTTTCGTTGAGGCTGTCGGCGAATGGGTGGATGGTGGATTTGGCAGACAAATGAACGTTGTCGCCGTCGAGCAGCAGGTCGGTGTACACGTCTTGCAGGCTGCCCCACAGGCGCACCGTGCCGTGTATGGTTTCGCCCTCAAGCTGGCCTTTGGTGTAAATAGCGGTATTGAGGACGTAGGGTTTATTCAAACCGAGCACCACCGCGCCTGTCGAGCTGCTCCATGGCGTATCGGCAGTTTTGATGTGGAGGCGGTGTTCTTTTTTGTCGTAATGATAGGCCGCGTGCAGATGGTCGAGATAGACGGTCTGCTTGTCAAAACGCTTGCCCACGCTGATTTTGCCGGTTTCCAAACGGTCGAGATAGGCGGTAACGGGCAAGTCTATGCTATCGGGCAGGCCTTTTGACGGCTCTTCTTCTTTGGGCGGCGTGCGTTTGGTCACGATGGCGATGTCGCCGGCTACGACTTCGGTAATGTGCAAAGACGGACGGAACAGCTCGGACGGTTTCCAATCAAAACGGAAGCTGCTGATTTTGATGTCCGCACCGTCTGTTTCAATCAACCATTTGTCGCCTTCAAAACCTTCAATCAGCGTGCCTTTCAGTGTGTCCGAAGAGATTTTGACGCCGAACCATGACGGGATTTTGTACAAACCGAAACGCAAACCCGATTCCGTACCGACCAGCCAGCCGATCGCGCCGGCGGAAACGGTCAATACGCCCAAGGCGGACAGAACAAAGCCGCGCAACAGGCGTTTTTTGCGCTTTGGCGGGGCGGGCTGTTGTTCAGATGGCGTGGAAGTGTTTGCAGTATCGGTCATGATATTTTTCTGTTTGTCTGTTGTTCAGACGGCCTGGAATGGCTGAGGCCGTCTGAAAGAATGGATGGTGTATGTTTGTTAAAACCTTGTGCCCAAGCTGATGTGCCAGCGGATTTTTTTGTCGTGGTGGCCGTAGGCGATGTCGAAGGAGAACGGCGCAACCGGGCTGAACCAGCGCACACCCAAGCCGGTACCGTGTTTTAAGGTCATGTGTTTGAAGTTGCTTGCCGCATCGCCGACATCATGGAAGATGGCGCCGGAGAAGCTTTTGGTAACCGGGAATTGATATTCGAGGCTGCCGACCACCAAGGCGCGTTGCGGCAGGACGGAGCCGTTGGGGCCGGCCAAACCGATGCTGTCGAGTTCGTAACCGCGTACGGAAGTCGCGCCGCCGGTGCGGAACATCAGGCTGGACGGCACTTCTTCGCCTTCGCGGGCATAAACGTAGCCGGCCTGTCCGCGTACGATGAACGTACCGATTTTTTTGTTTTCAGGCGTGAAGAAATAGCCTGCCCGTGCCGTAGCACGCGCCATTTGGGTGGAGGAGAGGAATTTGCCCAAGGTCGAGCCGATTTTGCCGTCGAGGTAGTAGCCGTTTTGAGGATGCAGCTCGGTTTCGATGCTTTGCCGTTTCCATGAGGCGGTCAGCATGGTGGCATGGCTTCGGCCCAAATCGTAGCTGGTGTTGGGGACTTTGCGGTCTTCGGTAATGAATTCGAGGCCGAAGCGGGCATCGATATTGTTACGGTCGCGGACATACCAAATGCCGCTGGACAGGGCGCGTTTTTCAAGGTTTTGCGTGGTCGAGCGGTTGTAGGAAATGTTGCTTGTCCAGTAGTTGCCGCGATTGTTGCGCGGCTGGCTGATACCGGCGGCCAGCGTGGTTTCGTATTTGTCCATGTCCCAAACGACCGAGCCGATGTAGCCTTTGTTGAAGAGGTTGTAATAGTCGTAGGCGATGCGGCCGCCGATTCCGTATTCGGAGTCGTAGCGGATACCGGTTTCCAGTTTGTGGCGTTTGACTTCGGTCACGTTGATTTTGACGGGAACGCGGTCGCCTTGCAGTTGGTCGAAGTCGGCCTGTACGGACGCGCCCGAGTAGTGGCCGTTTTGTTCGAGCGCCTGTTGCAGGTCGAGAATTTTGTCTAAGTCGTAAGGCGAACCGGGTTGGAAGCGCGCCATGCCGGAAACCACGCTCTCAGGGTAGCGGCGCGTGCCGGTGATTTGGAACTCGCCAAAGTAAATCGGGCGGTTGCTTTCCACGATGACGTTTAAGTCGGCCTTTTGGGTATTGGGATTGATGGTGGCCTGGGTGGTGGTGAGTTTCGCCAAAGGGTATTTTTTGCGCGTTACCGCGCTGAGGACGGAGGTTTTACTCGCATTCCAGCCGTCTTGGTCGAAGTTTTCGCCAATGGGCTGCTGCCAGTTTTCCATCGCATTTTGGTAGTACTCGGCCAGGTTTTCGTCATTCAATACGTCGCCGAGGATGGCCACGCTGACGTTGTCGATTTTGGTGCGCGGGCCGGGGGTAACGTTGACGGTGTAGCTTTCGCCGTGGTCTTGAATACTGACGTTGCTGTTGAAGTAGCCTTTGGTCCGGAGCATGGTTTTGACGTTGTCGGGCGCCTCTTCGGCAAGGAAGCCGACCTGCTCTTTGTCCAGCTCTTCGTCCTGCTGCTGGGTAATCAGCGGCAGATATTCTTCAAGCATTTCTTTGACTTCGCTGTCTTGGGTGTCGATTTTGACGGGGAATTTGGGCTTGAGTTTGCCTGTTTGGTCGTCTTTGGGCTGCTTGGGCATTTCGGATTCGGGAACAGCCTCGTAGTCTTCCGCTTTGGGAACGGAAGTATCTACTGCCAACGCGTGTCCGTAGGCGAGCGCCAAAGATGCGAATAAAACAGGGTAGGTCAGTTTGGTCATGATGTGTGTTCGACAGCGGCAATTCTTCAGTCTGTGGATTTTAACATTATTTCTGCAAGCTTTCAGGCTATGGTTATAAACGGAAATTTAGCGCGATAATGTTGCCAAATGCGACTTAAGGGAAGATTTTGGTTTGTTTCTATACGATTGTAATACTTATGTTTTTGTATTTTGACTGATGAAGTTGCCTTTGTATTCGGCCTTATGGCGCAGATTTCAGGCCGTCTGAAATCAAGATACAGAGGGATAAGGCAATGGTATGGGTATGCTTTAAATTAGGGTTTGAGTGGGTTTTGCTGTATTTTTGGCATAAAGTGCTAACTGTGTCATAAATGCTAAACTTTAATGCCGTTTTTGTGAGGTATGCATGAAAACCTCGCCGACAAATGATTTTTTATTTTAGAATGTAAGACTTTTTTAACATATCTTTAAATTGAAGGAACGGATATGGCAAGTGGCAATCCGCTTTTGAACGCGATTAATAGCGTCAGCCTGGTGGTACAAATCGCCATCGGCTTGGTTTTAGGTATTCTTGTGGGTGCATTTTCGCCGCAAGTCGGTATCAGCGCAGGACTGCTGGGCAGCCTGTTTGTCGGTGCGCTTAAGGCTATCGCGCCGATTTTGGTATTTGTTTTGGTGACTGCCGCCATCGCGCAACACCAAAAAGGCAATCAGGCCCACATCAAACCGATTTTGATTTTGTATATTTTTGGTACGTTTGCAGCGGCTGTGGTGGCGGTTGTCGCCAGCCTGGCATTCCCGACCACGCTGATTCTGCGTGCGGCCGGCGATGTATCCGTTGCACCGCCTTCCGGCATTATCGAAGTGTTGAAAACGTTGCTGATGAATTTGGTGGCCAACCCGATTAATGCGCTGGCCAATGCCAACTATATCGGCATTTTGGCTTGGGCCCTGATATTGGGTGCGGCTTTGCGCCATCACGGTTCGGATACGACCCGCCAAGTAGCGGCCGATTTGGCCGATACCGTTTCGACCGTTGTGAAATGGATTATCCGTTTTGCGCCGCTGGGTATTTTCGGCTTGGTGTCCTCTACCATTGCGGAAACCGGTTTTGAAGCGCTTGCCGGTTATATGAAGCTGTTGGCCGTATTGCTCGGCTGTATGCTGTTTATTGCGTTGGTGGTCAATCCGATTATTGTGTGGACGCAAATCCGCAGCAATCCTTTCCCGCTGGTGTTTACCTGCCTGCGCGAAAGCGGCGTGTATGCCTTCTTTACCCGTTCTTCCGCCGCCAATATCCCTGTGAACATGGCATTGGCGAAAAAACTAGGCCTGCACGAAGACACTTACTCTATCTCCATTCCATTGGGTGCAACCATCAATATGGCCGGTGCGGCAATCACCATTACCGTTTTGGCGATGGCTGCGGCGCACACGCAAGGCATTACGGTTGACTTCGCCACTGCCCTGCTGTTGAGCCTGGTGGCTACCGTCAGTGCGTGTGGTGCATCCGGTGTGGCCGGCGGCTCGTTGCTGCTGATTCCGTTGGCGTGCAGCCTGTTCGGTATCGACAACGATGTGGCCATGCAGGTGGTTGCCGTCGGCTTCATCATCGGCGTGATTCAAGACTCTGCAGAAACTGCGTTGAACTCTTCCACCGACGTTTTGTTTACTGCCGCTGCCGATTTGGGCCGCCAACGTAAAGAGTAATTTTTAGGTTTAAGCTCAACCCGGCAAAGGCCGTCTGAAAAGTTTCAGACGGCCTTTGTTTTATGCAAATAAAAGGGATTTTTAGATGGTCAAGCCGATAGATTGTTTTGGTCGGACTGACGGTATCCGCTGTCATCAGTCGGATTTTTCCCGTAAAATACAGTCTTGAATGTATTTGAGTTATCCTTTTCAGACGGCCTGGCCGTCTTATCAAATTTGCAAAAACAATGATTAAAAAAATATTCTCATGGTTCGAGTCCCGCATCGATCCTTATCCTGAAGCCGCTCCGAAAACGCCTGAAAAAGGGTTGTGGCGGTTTATTTGGAGCAATATTGAAGGCGTGCGCAAATGGATTGCCGTGTTGGCCGTGTTTACGGTCGGCGTCGGCATCATGGAAGCCTTGATGTTCCAGTTTATGGGCAAGGTGGTCGACTGGCTCGGCACTTATACGCCGCAAACGCTTTTTGTTGAAAAAGGCCATGCATTAATCGGCATGATGGCCATGGTGGCATTTTTTGCCGTTTGGACCTTTTTCGCTTCCAATGTACGCCTGCAAACCCTGCAAGGCGTGTTCCCCATGCGCCTGCGCTGGAATTTCCACCGCCTGATGCTGGGACAAAGCCTGGGCTTTTATCAGGACGAGTTTGCCGGCCGCGTGTCCGCCAAAGTCATGCAAACCGCGCTGGCGTTGCGCGATGTTGTGATGACCGTTGCCGATATGGTTGTGTATGTGTTGGTGTACTTCATCACTTCCGGCGTGATTCTGTCCTCATTCGATGCCTGGCTTATCGTGCCGTTTATCTGCTGGATGATTGGATTTGCCATGATTATGCGTTTCCTGATTCCCAAACTCGGCAGAACCGCTGCGCGTCAGGCTGATGCGCGCTCACTGATGACCGGCCGCATTACCGATGCATATTCCAATATCGCCACCGTCAAACTCTTCTCCCACGGCGCACGCGAGGCTGCTTATGCCAAGCAGTCGATGGAAGAGTTTATGGTAACCGTCCATGCCCAAATGCGTTTGGCAACGCTGCTGCATACCTGCAGCTTTATCGTCAACAGCTCGCTGACCGTCGGCACAACCGCTTTGGGCATTTGGCTTTGGTATCACGGTCAAGTCGGCGTGGGCGCGGTAGCCACCGCCACGGCCATGGCATTGCGTGTGAACGGTTTGTCGCAATACATCATGTGGGAATCCGCCCGATTGTTTGAAAACATCGGTACCGTCAACGACGGCATGGCCACCCTGTCCAAACCCCACACCATCCTCGATAAGCCGCAAGCCCTGCCGCTGAAAGTTACCCGAGGCGAAATCAAGTTTGAACACGTCGATTTCTCCTACGAAGCAGGCAAACCGCTCCTCAACGGCTTTAATCTGAACATCAAACCCGGCGAAAAAGTCGGCTTGATCGGCCGCAGCGGCGCAGGCAAATCCACCATCGTCAACCTACTCCTGCGCTTTTACGAACCGCAAAGCGGCACGATTTCGATCGACGGCCAAAACGTGGACAGCGTGACCCAAGAAAGTCTGCGCGCCCAAATCGGTCTGGTAACGCAAGATACCTCGCTACTGCACCGCTCCGTGCGCGACAACATTATCTACGGCCGCCCCGATGCCACAGACGCCGAAATGATTTCCGCCGCCGAACGCGCCGAAGCTGCCGACTTCATCCCTAACCTTTCCGATGCCAAAGGCCGGCGCGGTTATGACGCACACGTCGGCGAACGCGGCGTGAAACTTTCCGGCGGCCAGCGCCAACGCATCGCCATCGCCCGCGTTATGCTCAAAGATGCGCCGATTCTGTTGCTTGACGAAGCCACCAGCGCGCTCGACTCCGAAGTCGAAGCCGCCATCCAAGAAAGCCTCGACAAAATGATGGAAGGCAAAACTGTGATTGCCATCGCCCACCGCCTCTCCACCATCGCCGCGATGGACCGCCTCATCGTCTTGGACAAAGGCCGCATCATCGAAGAAGGCAGCCATGCCGAGCTCCTCGAGAAACAAGGCCTGTACGCCAAACTTTGGGCGCACCAAAGCGGCGGTTTCTTGAGTGAGCATGTCGAGTGGGAAAACAATTAAACGCTTTGAAAGAAGATAACAGGCCGTCTGAAAACATTTTCAGACGGCCTTTATTCATGAAGCAAAGGGCAGGCGGGATAACTGCTTTTTCAGTTGAAACCTTAGTTTTACAGCCCCAGCGACCAAGCATTTTGGTGTTCGGACAAATCTTCCAAGCGGTTTTCGTAATGGGCGAAGATTTCTTCGATGATTTCGTCTTCGTCGTCGATGACGCGGATCAGGTTCAAGTCCTCTTCCAAAATCAGGTTTCTGCCCAGCAACTGCTCGCGTATCCAGTCCAACAGTCCCGCCCAAAATGCTTTGCCCACTAAGATAATCGGGCGGTCGGGCGTTTTGCCGGTTTGCACCAAGGTCAGGCTTTCAAACAATTCGTCCAACGTGCCGAAACCGCCGGGCATGACGACATATGCCACGGCGTGTTTGACGAACATGACTTTGCGCGGGAAGAAGTGTTGGAATTTAATCGACAAATCTTGATACGGATTGGCTTTTTGCTCGTGCGGCAACACGATATTCAGCCCCACTGCCGGACTTGTGCCTGCAAACGCGCCTTTGTTGGCCGCTTCCATAATGCCCGGCCCGCCGCCGGAAATCACGGAAAATCCGGCATCCGACAGTTTGCGCGCCAAGCGCAATGTGAACGCGTAGTCGGGATGGTTTTCGGGCGTGCGCGCGCTGCCGTAAATGCTGACGGCGGGCTGAATGGCGCGCAATTCTTCGCCGGCTTCGACAAATTCGGAAATAATCTTCAATACATGATACGACTCGCGCGCCTGAATATCGCGGCGGGTTTCGTCGGGCAGCATGGGTTTGGGCAGTTTTTTGAGCAGGCTCACGGCTTTTCCTTCGTGTTTTGTGTGCCGTATTGTAACCTGAAAGAGGCGGGCCGTCTGAAAGTCGGGTTTCGGCGGCAAGTGTGCCTGCCACATTTTCAAAAGCCCGTTACAATATCTGCTTTTATTCCGACTGCTCCGCCATGCTCGATATTATCCACCGCGACAGCCGCACCATCGCCGTCAACAAACCTGCCGGAATGCTGGTGCACCGAAGCTGGTTAGACAAACATGAAACCCGTTTTGCCGTGCAAACCCTGCGCGACCAAATCGGGCAGCACGTCTATCCCGTCCACCGCCTCGACCGCCCGACTTCCGGCGTCTTGCTGTTTGCCCTTGATACGGAAGCCGCACGATTATTGACGCAGCAGTTTGAAAACAAAACCATCGAAAAAATTTATTGGGCGATTGTTCGCGGCCATCTGCCTTCAGACGGCCTGATTGATTACGCCCTTAAATATATGCCCGACAAAATCGCCGAAGCGCAGACCGAAGCCACTTTGCAGGAAGCACAAACCGCCTACCGTTGTCTGGCGCAAACCGAGTTGCCGTTCCAATCCGCGCTGCGTTATCCGACCTCGCGTTATTCGTGGGCCGAACTTACGCCGCACACCGGCCGCAAACACCAACTCCGCCGCCATATGAAACACATTTTCCACCCCATCGTCGGCGACACCAACTACGGCGATTTGCGCCAAAACCATGCCGTTGCCGAACATATCGGCACGCAACGCCTGATGTTGCACGCGCGAAGCCTCAGTTTTCAAAGCATAGAAGACAGCAGCCGGATGACCGTGCAAGCGCCGATAGACAATGACTGGCAGCTTTGGTTGGAAAAATTCAAAACCGAGGCCGTCTGAAAACTGAAACCGCACATTTTCAGACGGCCCGGTCATGGAAAAAAACAGGCAAATCCCTTACAATACGCCCCTAAAATTTTGAAAGAACACAAGAATCATGGAAGCCGAATTAATCAACCAGCTTAACAACACCCTAAACGACCTGGAGAAGCGCAGCGAAGACATCCGCGTCTATATGGACTATCAAGGTAAAAAAGACCGATTGGAAGAAGTCATCGGCCTTTCCGAAGATCCGGAACTCTGGAACGACCCTAAACGCGCCCAAGAAATCGGCAAAGAGCGCAAAATCCTTGAAGGCATCGTGGTAACCCTCGACAACATCGCCTCAGGCATCGAAGACAACCGCATGCTGATCGAAATGGCCGTTGAAGAAAACGACGAAGAAGGTTTCGCCGCCGTGCAGGAAGATGTGGCCGGTTTGGAAAAACAAATGGCCGACCTCGAATTCAAACGAATGTTCAACCAGCCTGCCGACCCGAACAACTGCTTTATCGACATTACCGCAGGCGCGGGCGGTACCGAAGCCGAAGACTGGGCGGGCATGCTGTTCCGCATGTACAGCCGCTACGCCGAGCGCAAAGGCTTCAAAATCGAAATCCTTGAAGAAGACGACGGCGAAATCGCGGGCATCAACCGCGCCACCATCCGCGTGGAAGGCGAGTACGCCTACGGCCTGCTGCGCACCTAAACCGGCGTTCACCGCTTGGTGCGCTACTCGCCGTTTGACTCCAACAACAAACGCCACACGTCTTTTTCATCCGTGTTCGTGTACCCTGAAATCGACGATTCCATCGAAATCGAAATCAACCCGGCCGATTTGCGTATCGACACTTACCGCGCATCCGGTGCCGGCGGTCAGCACATCAACAAAACCGACTCCGCCGTGCGTATTACCCACGAGCCGACCGGAATTGTGGTGCAATGTCAAAACGACCGCTCGCAACACGCCAACAAAGCCGCCGCGATGGAAATGTTGAAATCCAAACTGTACGAATTGGAAATGCGCAAACGCAACGAAGAGAAACAGGCATTGGAAGACGGCAAATCCGATGTGGGTTGGGGCAGCCAAATCCGTTCGTACGTCTTGGACTCCTCACGCATTAAAGACTTGCGCACAGGCTACGAAGTCGGCAACACCAAAGCCGTTTTGGACGGCGACTTGGACGGCTTCATCGAAGCCAGCCTGAAACAAGGCGTATAAACCGTAAAACATAAAATGCCGTCTGAAAGATTTCAGACGGCATTTTTCAGTTTGAAAGAAACAATATTTTGCAAATATTAAAACATGTTTTGCAAATGCAAAGATTGGCGGTAATATATAGTTTCTATAAAAATGATTGGTAGGTGCAATAGGCCGTCTGAAGCCTGATCCTGTCCAATATAATTAGGAGAACTTATTAAATGTCCGGTCAAAAGCTGTCTTCTGCCGAGAAAACTTTCTTCGGCCATCCTTTGCAATTATCCACCCTATTCCATATTGAGCTGTGGGAGCGTTTTTCCTTCTACGGTATGCAGGGCATCCTGCTGATTTATCTGTATTACACCGCGAGTCAAGGCGGTTTGGGTATGGATAAAGCCTTGGCCGGTGGCATTGTCGGCGCGTACGGCGGCAGCGTTTACCTGTCCACCATTCTCGGTGCGTGGTTGGCCGACCGCATTTGGGGTGCGGAGCGTACCCTGTTTATCGCCGGCATCGTCGTGATGACCGGCCATATTTTATTGGCGATCGTACCGGGTTTGATGGGATTGCTGCTGGGCTTGGTGTTTATCGCGCTGGGTAGCGGCGGCGTGAAATCGTCTGCCGGTTCGATGGTCGGTTCTTTGTATGAACGGGAAGACCTGCGCGAATTGCGCGATGCCGGTTTCTCTATTTTCTATATTTCTATCAATATCGGCGGCTTCTTAGGCCCGTTGTTGACCGGTATTTTGCAAGACAGGATGGGTTTCCATTACGGTTTCGGCGCGGCGGCCGTCGGCATGGCATTCGGCCTGCTGTGGTATTCGCGCGGCCGTAAAAACCTGCCGCATACGCCGGTTCCCAATCCGTTGCGCCCTGAAAAGGTGCAGACCGCCATGGCTGTCGGCGTGTTGCTGGTTTTGGTGTTGGGCAGCGTGATTGCTTCCGGCGCGCTCACCCTTGAAAACTTCTCCCGCTGGCTCTTGGGCGTGGTTATCGTTACCGTCGTCGCTTATTTCGCGCGCCTGTTGGGCAGCAGCCACGTTGACGCGGCCAATAAACGCTATATTTTGGCCTATATTCCGCTGTTTTTGACCATTTGTATGTTCTGGGCGGTTTGGTTTCAGGTGTATACCGTTGCGACGGTCTATTTTGACGAAACAGTGGACCGTACTTTCTTCGGCTTTACTGTGCCTGTTTCATGGAAAGATTCGATACAGGCCATGTGGGTGGTCCTCTTTTCCGGCGTGATGGCGGCGGTGTGGACGAAAATGGGCAAACGCCAACCTAAAACGCCGTTGAAGTTTGCACTGGCCATGTTGGTAACCGGCGTCTCTTATTTGAGTTTTATTCCGTATATTTCATCCGGAACCCCGATGCCGATTATCGTGTTTATGCTGGTATTGCTGGCGATTACGATAGGCGAGCTGATGCTGTCGCCGATTTCGCTGTCGTTCTCCACCAAAATTGCACCGAGCATGTTTAAAACACAAATGGTTGCTTTGAATTTCTTGGCATTGTCCATCGGCTTTACCTTGGGCGGAGTGTTGTTTAAAGACTACTACAATGCTCAGTCGCCATTGGATTTCTACTGGATGCTGGCCACCATCGGCGCGGTAACCTGCGGTATCCTGTTGGTACTCGCCCCGGTATTGAACCGCATGCTCAAAGGTGTCGATTGATTTTTCCATTTAAATGGATGTGATGTATACAGGCCGTCTGAAAATAATCTATTTCAGACGGCCTCATGTTTGATTGGAAATCGGAAAAGGGCCGAATTCGGGGCATAAATCGGATAGGCGGAGAATCCGAATGAAATGATACATGATTAAACCGAAATTAAAATTTAGAAATATTAAATACAAATAAGAATTGTTCTCATAACTTTATTGAATTTATTGAGATTTTTTTGCTGATTTGCTGATATTTACCTTTAAATGGCTTTTGAAATTCGATAAAATGGTAATCTATTTTTAAGATTTGTCTGTCAACCAGTTAGGTACGACCATGTTGGCCAGTTATTTTCCCGTCCTCGTATTCATCCTCGTCGGCCTTGCGGCCGGTGTGCTGTTTATCCTGCTCGGCACGATTTTGGGTCCGAAACACCACTACGCCGAGAAAGATGCGCCTTACGAATGCGGTTTCGAAGCCTTTGAAAACGCAAGGATGAAATTCGACGTACGTTATTACCTCGTCGCCATCCTCTTTATCCTTTTCGATTTGGAGGTCGCGTTTATGCTGCCGTGGGCAGTGGTATTTAAAGAATTGGGTACATACGGCTTCTGGTCTATGCTGGTGTTTATCGTCGTTTTGACGGTAGGCTTTGTTTACGAATGGAAAAAAGGTGCGCTGGAATGGGAATAGAAGGCGTTTTGAAAAAAGGTTTCATCACCACCAGCGCGGATACGGTGCTGAACTATATGCGTACCGGTTCGCTGTGGCCGGTTACTTTCGGTTTGGCCTGTTGCGCCGTGGAAATGATGCACGCGGGTATGGCGCGTTATGACCTTGACCGTTTCGGTATCATTTTCCGTCCGTCCCCCCGTCAGGCCGACCTGATGATTGTGGCGGGTACGCTCACCAACAAAATGGCGCCCGCACTGCGCCGCGTGTACGACCAGCTTGCCGAGCCGCGCTGGGTATTGTCTATGGGCTCGTGTGCCAACGGCGGCGGCTATTACCACTATTCTTATTCCGTCGTGCGCGGTGCCGACCGCGTCGTGCCGGTAGACGTTTATGTGCCGGGTTGTCCGCCGACTGCGGAAGCCCTGATTTACGGCCTGATTCAGCTCCAGCAAAAAATCAAGCGCACTTCCACCATCGCGCGTGACGAGTAAGGAGAGGACGATATGGCAAGCATTCAAAACTTATACGAGACCGTCGTCGGCGTGCTCGGTGAGCAGGCAAGCAAAGTCATTTCCGCTTTGGGTGAGATTACCGTCGAGTGTCTGCCCGAACACTATATTTCAGTCATGACCGCATTGCGCGACCATGAAGATTTGCATTTCGAGCTTCTGGTTGACTTGTGCGGCGTCGATTACAGCACTTACAAAAACGAAGTATGGCAGGGCAAACGCTTTGCCGTCGTCAGCCAGCTGCTTTCCATTAAAAACAATCAACGCATCCGCGTACGCGTCTGGGTTTCAGACGACGACTTCCCCGTAGTCGAATCCGTAGTCGATATTTACAACAGCGCGGATTGGTACGAACGCGAAGCCTTCGATATGTACGGCATCATGTTCAACAACCATCCCGACCTGCGCCGCATCCTGACCGATTACGGCTTTGTCGGACATCCGTTCCGCAAAGACTTCCCGATTTCCGGCTATGTCGAAATGCGTTACGACGAAGAGCAAAAACGCGTGATTTACCAACCCGTTACCATTGAGCCGCGCGAGATCACGCCGCGTATCGTCCGTGAGGAGAACTACGGTGGCCAATAAATTAAGAAACTACACCATCAACTTCGGCCCGCAACACCCTGCGGCGCACGGCGTATTGCGTATGATTTTGGAGTTGGACGGCGAACAAATCGTCCGTGCCGACCCGCATATCGGCCTCCTGCACCGTGGTACTGAAAAACTGGCTGAAACCAAAACCTATCTGCAAGCCCTGCCCTATATGGACCGCTTGGACTACGTTTCCATGATGGTCAACGAGCAGGCGTATTGTTTGGCAGTAGAAAAACTTGCCGGTATCGACGTGCCTATCCGCGCCCAATACATCCGCGTGATGTTCGCCGAAGTAACGCGCATCCTCAATCACTTGATGGGCATCGGTTCGCACGCTTTCGACATCGGCGCGATGACCGCCATCCTTTACGCCTTCCGCGACCGTGAAGAGCTGATGGACTTGTACGAAGCCGTGTCCGGCGCGCGTATGCATGCCGCCTACTTCCGTCCCGGCGGCGTTTACCGCGACCTGCCCGACTTCATGCCCAAATACGAGAGCAGCAAATTCCGCAATGCCAAAGTATTGAAGCAGCTCAACGAATCCCGCGAAGGCACAATGCTCGACTTCATCGACGCCTTCTGCGAACGTTTCCCGAAAAACATCGATACACTCGAAACCCTTCTGACCGACAACCGTATTTGGAAACAGCGTACCGTCGGCATCGGCGTTGTCACTCCTGAGCGCGCCATGCAAAAAGGCTTTACCGGTGTCATGTTGCGCGGTTCGGGCGTGGAATGGGATGTGCGTAAGAAACAGCCGTACGAAGTGTACGACAAAATGGATTTCGACATCCCTGTCGGCGTCAACGGCGACTGCTATGACCGTTACCTCTGCCGTATGGAAGAAATGCGCCAATCCGTGCGCATCATCAAACAATGCTCCGAGTGGTTGCGTGTCAATCCGGGTCCGGTCATTACCACAAACCACAAATTCGCTCCGCCCAAACGTACCGAAATGAAAACAGGTATGGAAGACCTGATTCACCATTTCAAACTCTTCACCGAGGGTATGCATGTTCCCGAGGGCGAGACCTACACCGCTGTCGAACATCCGAAAGGCGAGTTCGGCGTTTACATCATTTCAGACGGCGCAAACAAACCCTACCGCCTGAAAATCCGCGCACCCGGCTTCGCCCACCTGCAAGGCATGGACGAAATGGCAAAAGGCCACATGCTGGCCGACGTCGTTGCCATCATTGGTACGCAGGACATCGTATTCGGGGAGGTTGACCGATAATGTTATCCGCAGAATCCTTAAAACAAATTGATATTGAGTTGGCAAAATATCCTGCCGACCAACGCCGTTCCGCCATTATGGGCGCATTGCGTATTGCCCAGACCGAAAAAGGCTGGCTCGCTCCCGAGACCATCGCTTTTGTCGCAGACTATATCGGCATCTCGCCTGCGCAAGCCTACGAAGTCGCTACTTTCTACAATATGTACGACCTTGAGCCTGTCGGCAAATACAAACTGACCGTCTGCACCAACCTTCCTTGCGCCCTGCGCGGCGGTATGGATACCGGCGAATACCTGAAGAAAAAACTCGGTATCGGCTACGGCGAAACCACGCCCGACGGCAAATTTACCCTTGTCGAAGGTGAATGCATGGGCGCATGTGGCGACGCACCGGTCATGCTGGTCAACAACCACAGCATGTGCAGCTTTATGACCGAAGAAGCGATTGACAAGAAACTTGCCGAACTGAAATAAAAGGCCGTCTGAAAACAACGGCTGCAACCGATACGAAAACGAACAGGCACACCAAAAATGGCTATTTACCAATCAGGCGTGATTTTTGACCAAGTGGATACCGCCAATCCCGATTGCTGGACATTGGACGAATACGTCAAACGTGGCGGTTATACCGCCCTGCGTAAAATCCTGTCCGAAAACATCTCGCAAAGCGATGTGATTGACGAGGTCAAAGCCTCCGGCTTGCGCGGTCGTGGCGGTGCGGGCTTCCCGACCGGTTTGAAATGGAGCTTTATGCCCCGTTCCTTCCCGGGCGAAAAATACGTCGTCTGCAACACCGACGAAGGTGAGCCGGGTACATTTAAAGACCGCGACATCATCATGTTCAATCCCCATGCCCTGATTGAAGGCATGATTATTGCCGGTTACGCGATGGGCGCAAAAGCGGGCTACAACTACATCCACGGCGAAATTTTCGAAGGCTACCAACGTTTTGAAGCCGCACTCGACCAAGCGCGCGCCGCAGGCTTTTTGGGTAAAAATATTTTGGGTTCGGATTTTGAATTTAAACTCTTCGCCCATCACGGCTACGGCGCATATATTTGCGGTGAAGAAACCGCATTGCTCGAATCTCTGGAAGGCAAAAAGGGCCAGCCGCGCTTTAAACCGCCATTCCCCGCCTCGTTCGGCCTGTACGGCAAACCGACCACCATCAACAATACCGAAACGTTCTCCTCTGTCCCATTCATTATCCGTGACGGCGGACAGGCGTTTGCCGACAAAGGTATTCCGAATGCAGGCGGTACCAAATTGTTCTGCATTTCCGGCCACGTCGAGCGTCCGGGCAACTATGAAGTGCCATTGGGTACGCCGTTTGCCGAAGTCCTGAAAATGGCGGGCGGTATGCGTGGCGGCAAAAAACTCAAAGCCGTTATTCCCGGCGGTTCGTCCGCGCCGGTTTTGCCTGCCGACATCATGATGCAGACCAATATGGACTATGACTCGATTTCCAAAGCAGGCTCGATGCTGGGTTCCGGCGCGATTATCGTGATGGACGAAGACGTGTGCATGGTCAAAGCCCTCGAGCGCCTGAGCTACTTCTACTATGACGAGTCTTGCGGTCAATGTACGCCTTGCCGAGAAGGTACAGGCTGGCTCTATCGCATCGTCCACCGCATCGTAGAAGGCAAAGGCCGCATGGAAGACTTGGATTTGTTGGATTCTGTCGGCAACCAAATGGCAGGTCGTACCATCTGCGCCCTCGCCGATGCCGCCGTCTTCCCCGTCCGCAGCTTTACCAAGCATTTCCGTGATGAGTTTGTGCATTACATCGAACACGGCGGACCGATGAAACCGAATAAGTGGTGCTAAGTTTTCAGACGGCCTCTAAAAGAATTATTTATTAAATACCCGTAACTAGGAACGAACCATGTTACAAATCGAAATCGACGGCAAACAGGTATCTGTGGAGCAGGGCGCGACGGTGATTGAAGCCGCGCACAAGCTCGGTACTTATATCCCGCATTTCTGTTACCACAAAAAACTTTCCATCGCTGCCAACTGCCGTATGTGTTTGGTGGACGTGGAAAAAGCCCCCAAACCTCTGCCCGCCTGTGCCACGCCGGTTACAGACGGCATGATCGTGCGTACGCATTCGGCAAAAGCCCGAGAGGCGCAAGAAGGCGTGATGGAGTTCCTGCTCATCAACCATCCGCTTGATTGCCCGACCTGCGACCAAGGCGGCGAATGCCAGTTACAGGATTTGGCGATGGGCTACGGCAAAACCACCAGCCGTTATACCGAAGAAAAACGTTCTGTCGTCGGCAAAGACATGGGTCCTTTGATTTCCGCCGAGGAAATGAGCCGTTGTATCCACTGTACCCGTTGCGTTCGTTTCACTGAAGAAATCGCCGGCGTGCAAGAAATCGCTATGGCCAACCGCGGCGAACATTCCGAAATCATGCCTTTTATCGGCAAAGCAGTGGAAACCGAATTATCAGGCAACGTCATCGATTTGTGTCCTGTCGGTGCATTGACCAGCAAACCGTTCCGCTTTAACGCGCGTACTTGGGAATTGAACCGCCGCAAATCCGTTTCCGCCCATGACGCTTTGGGCAGCAACCTGATTGTACAAACCAAAGATCATACTGTCCGCCGCGTGTTGCCATTGGAAAACGAAGCCATCAACGAATGCTGGCTGTCCGACCGCGACCGTTTCGCCTACGAAGGCCTGTATCACGAAAGCCGTCTGAAAAACCCGAAAATCAAACAGGGCGGTGAGTGGATGGACGTGGATTGGAAAACCGCGTTGGAATATGTCCGCAGCGCGATCGAATGTATCGCCAAAGACGGCAACCAAAACCAAGTCGGCATTTGGGCCAATCCGATGAATACGGTTGAAGAGCTGTATCTGGCCAAAAAACTTGCCGACGGCTTGGGCGTTAAAAACTTTGCCACCCGTTTGCGCCAACAAGACAAACGTCTTTCAGACGGCATTAAAGGTGCGCAATGGTTGGGACAAAGCATTGAATCTTTGGCTGACAACGATGCCGTATTGGTAGTCGGCGCGAACTTGCGCAAAGAGCAGCCGCTCCTGACTGCCCGCCTGCGCCGCGCCGCCAAAGACCGTATGGCCTTGAGCGTATTGGCCAGCAGTAAAGAAGAATTGTTTATGCCGCTTCTGTCTCAAGAAGCCGCACATCCCGACGAATGGGCAGGCCGTCTGAAAAACCTGTCTG
Organism: Neisseria sp. HMSC078C12; assembly: GCF_001838065.1. Taxonomy (NCBI): domain Bacteria; kingdom Pseudomonadati; phylum Pseudomonadota; class Betaproteobacteria; order Neisseriales; family Neisseriaceae; genus Neisseria; species Neisseria sp. HMSC078C12. Next base: position 114,567 of record NZ_KV835582.1, read on the forward strand.
CGAATGCGGAACACGCCGTTACCGCCAGCCTGAAAAACGCTGAAAAAGCAGCGGTGATTTTGGGCGCGGAAGTGCAAAACCATCCTGATTACGCCGCCATTTATGCCGCTGCGCAAGAGTTGGCAGACACGACCGGCGCAGTGCTGGGCATTTTGCCGCAAGCCGCCAACAGCGTTGGTGCGGATGTTTTGAATGTAAACTCCGGCGAGAGCGTTGCCGAAATGGCAAACGCGCCGAAACAGGCAGTCTTGCTGCTCAACGTCGAGCCTGAAATCGATACGGTTGACGGTGCAAAAGCCGTAGCCGCGTTGAAACAGGCAAAAAGCGTGATGGCGTTTACACCGTTTGTTAGCGAAACGCTGCTGGACGTGTGCGACGTATTGCTGCCGATTGCGCCGTTTACCGAAACCTCAGGCAGCTTCATCAATATGGAAGGCCGTCTGCAATCTTTCCACGGCGTGGTACAAGGCTTCGGCGATTCACGTCCGTTGTGGAAAGTGTTACGCGTATTGGGCAATTTGTTTGACCTGAAAGGTTTTGAATACCACGATACCGCTTCGATTCTGAAAGATGCGCTGGATGCAGAAAGCCTGCCGTCCAAACTGGACAACCGCAGCACATGGGTAGGGGAGGGCGTTCAGACGGCCTCAGACCGCCTCGTCCGTGTCGGCGGCGTCGGTATTTATCACACTGATCCTATCGTGCGCCGTTCCGCGCCGTTGCAAGAAACCAGCCATGCCGCCGTGCCTGCCGCTCGTGTAAATCCGAACACATTGGCACGCTTGGGGCTGCAAGACGGACAAACCGCTGTCGCCAAACAAAACGGCGCAAGCGTATCGGTTGCCGTCAAAGCCGATGCCGGTTTGCCTGAAAACGTGGTGCATCTGCCGCTGCATACCGAAAATGCCGCGCTGGGTGCGTTGATGGACACTATTGAACTGGCGGGAGCTTGATCATGCAAGAATGGTTCCAAAACCTCTTTGCCGCAACGCTCGGTCTGGGCGATTTGGGTATTACCGTAGGCTTGGTGGTATCCGTCATCGTCAAAATCGTGATTATCCTGATTCCGCTGATTCTGACCGTTGCCTACCTGACATATTTCGAACGTAAAGTCATCGGCTTTATGCAGCTTCGCGTCGGCCCGAACGTAACCGGCCCGTGGGGCCTGATTCAGCCGTTTGCCGACGTGTTCAAACTCTTGTTTAAAGAGGTAACCCGTCCGAAGCTGTCAAACAAAGCCCTGTTCTATATCGGCCCGATTATGTCGCTTGCACCGTCTTTTGCGGCGTGGGCGGTGATTCCGTTCAACGAAGAATGGGTGCTGACCAATATCAATATCGGCCTTTTGTACATCCTGATGATTACCTCGCTGTCGGTTTACGGCGTGATCATCGCGGGCTGGGCTTCCAACTCCAAATATTCGTTCTTGGGCGCAATGCGTGCTTCCGCACAAAGCATTTCCTACGAGATTGCCATGAGTGCCGCGCTGGTGTGCGTCGTGATGGTGTCGGGCAGCATGAACTTCTCCGACATCGTTGCCGCACAAGCCAAAGGTATTGCCGGCGGTTCGGTATTCTCTTGGAACTGGCTGCCGCTCTTCCCAATCTTCATCGTCTATCTGATTTCCGCCGTTGCCGAAACCAACCGCGCGCCGTTTGACGTGGCAGAGGGTGAATCTGAAATCGTTGCCGGTCACCACGTTGAATATTCCGGCTTCGCATTCGCGCTGTTCTTCCTCGCTGAATACATTTTCATGATTCTGATTGCCGCGCTGACATCTCTGATGTTCCTCGGCGGCTGGTTGTCTCCGTTTCCACAAAGCTGGGGCTTTATCGGTACGCCTTCCGCATTCTGGATGTTTGTGAAAATGGCGGCGGTTCTGTACTGGTATCTGTGGATCCGTGCAACTTTCCCACGCTACCGTTACGACCAAATCATGCGTTTGGGATGGAAAGTGCTGATTCCGATCGGCTTCGCCTACATCGTGGTTTTGGGCGTGTGGATGATTTCACCGCTGAATTTGTGGAAATAAGTTTCAGACGGCATCTTAAGGCCGTCTGAACAAAGCGATTTTGAATACCTAACGAAATCCCTGTTTTGAGGGAACATAAATATGGCTAACTTAGTAAAAACCTTTCTGCTTGGCGAATTGGTAAAAGGCTTGGGCGTAACGCTCAAAAACTTTTTTGCCCGCAAAGACACAATTTATTTCCCCGAAGAGAAAACGCCGCAATCCGTGCGTTTCCGCGGTCTGCACGCGCAACGCCGTTATCCGAACGGCGAAGAGCGCTGTATCGCGTGTAAATTGTGCGAGGCAGTTTGTCCGGCAATGGCGATTAACATCGAATCGGAAGAACGCGAAGACGGCACCCGCCGCACCAAGCGTTACGACATCGACCTGACCAAGTGCATCTTCTGCGGTTTCTGCGAAGAGGCCTGCCCGACCGATGCGATTGTGGAAACCCATATTTTCGAATACCACGGCGAGAAAAAAGGCGACTTGCACATGACCAAGCCGATTCTTTTGGCCATTGGCGACAAATACGAAGCTGAAATCGCCAAACGCAAAGCCGCTGACGCGCCGTACCGGTGAAGAACGGGAACGCTTGTGTTAGCAAAATTCAAGTATCCTGAAATCGCTAGAAGTAGTCCGTACAACAAGCTAAAAATTTAAAGGTTGAATTTTATGGAAGAAGATTTTGGTTATGATTTGAGTGACTGGGAAAAGGCTAAGTTAGAGGCAGAACAGTATTTAATCAAACAAGCAGCGATATTAGGTCAAAGAGAATATATTTTTTATAGCACATTAGCATCGGTAATTAAAACAATACAAATAGATGCACATAGTGTAGCGATGAGTCATCTTTTGGCACAGATTAGTGAAAAAACATATTTGTCTCATGGGTTTATGTTAAGTGCGTTAGTTGTATCGAAGGAGCATAAAATTCCGGGTGAGGGTTTTTTTGAATTGGCAAAAAAATTATATAAGGATGATAAAGTTTATGAAGGTAGATGGTATTTTAGCGAAGTCAACAAGATTAAAAAATATGCTAAAGAGAGACTTGGCGTAGAGTAATTTGTTAACCTACAAATAACTTGATACACGAATGAATTTTTAAGTTATTTGGTGCAACCAATAAACCACGTCCGATAAAGCCAAAACGCAAAAATTATTGAAATATTCTAAAACGGAAAGTGTAAATTATGAGCTTTCAACTTATTCTGTTTTACTTGTTGGCCGCCATCGTCCTATACGGCGCGCTGCGTACCGTTACTGCGAAAAACCCTGTCCATGCTGCTTTGCATCTGGTGCTGACCTTCTGCGTGAGCGCGATGATTTGGATGCTGATGCAGGCAGAGTTTTTGGGCGTTACGCTGGTGGTCGTGTATGTCGGCGCCGTGATGGTGTTGTTCTTGTTCGTTGTGATGATGTTGAACATCGACATTGAAGAAATGCGCGCCGGTTTCTGGCGTCATGCGCCTGTTGCCGGTGTGGTCGGCACATTGTTGGCGGTTGCCCTGATCCTGATTCTGGTCAACCCGAAAACCGACCTGGCCGCATTTGGTCTGATGAAAGACATTCCGGCCGATTACAACAATATCCGCGACTTGGGCAGCCGTATTTATACCGACTACCTGTTGCCGTTTGAATTGGCGGCGGTATTGCTGCTGTTGGGCATGGTGGCCGCGATTGCGCTGGTTCACCGTAAAACCACCAATCCGAAACGTATGGATCCAGCCGACCAAGTTAAAGTACGCGCCGACCAAGGCCGTATGCGTCTGGTGAAAATGGAAGCGGTCAAACCGCAAGTCGAATCTGCAGAAGAAAGCGAAGTTTCAGACGGCCTCAAGCCGGAAGGGGAGGGCAAAGCATGATTACTTTGACGCATTATCTGGTATTGGGTGCGCTCCTGTTCGGTATCAGCGCAATGGGTATCTTTATGAACCGCAAAAACGTGCTGGTATTGCTGATGTCCATCGAGTTGATGCTTTTGGCGGTGAACTTCAACTTTATCGCCTTCTCGCAATATTTGGGCGATACCGCCGGACAGATTTTCGTATTCTTCGTACTGACCGTTGCCGCTGCCGAATCTGCCATCGGTTTGGCGATTATGGTGCTGGTGTACCGCAACCGACAAACAATCAACGTTGCCGATTTGGATGAGTTGAAAGGGTAATCATGAACGATATGACTTTATATTTGATAATTGCCCTTGTTCCGTTGGCAGGCTCGCTGATTGCGGGTTTGTTCGGCAACAAAATCGGACGTGCCGGCGCGCATACGGTTACGATACTCGGCGTGGCGGTGTCCGCCGTGCTGTCGGCTTATGTGTTGTCGGGCTTTATCGACGGAAGCCGCGCCAAGTTTGACGAGAACGTCTATACTTGGCTGACAATGGGCGGCTTGGATTTTTCCGTCGGCTTCTTGGTCGATACGATGACGGCGATGATGATGGTCGTGGTAACGGGCGTGTCGCTGATGGTACATATCTATACCATCGGCTATATGCACGATGAAAAAGTCGGCTACCAACGCTTCTTCAGCTATATTTCTTTGTTTACTTTCAGCATGTTGATGCTGATTATGAGTAACAACTTCATCCAGCTCTTCTTCGGCTGGGAAGCTGTGGGCTTGGTATCGTATCTCTTGATCGGTTTCTATTTCAAACGTCCAAGCGCAACATTTGCCAACCTGAAAGCCTTTTTGATCAACCGTGTCGGCGACTTCGGCTTTTTGCTCGGTATCGGCTTGGTGCTTGCCTATTTCGGCGGCAGCTTGCGCTATCAAGATGTATTCGCTTATCTGCCTAATGTTCAGACGGCCACCATTCAATTGTTCCCCGGTGTGGAATGGTCTTTGATTACCGTAACCTGTTTGCTTCTGTTTGTCGGTGCGATGGGTAAATCGGCACAATTCCCGCTACATGTCTGGCTGCCTGATTCGATGGAAGGCCCGACCCCGATTTCTGCATTGATTCACGCCGCAACCATGGTTACCGCCGGTCTGTTCATGGTATCGCGTATGTCGCCGATTTATGAGATGAGCAGCACTGCGCTGTCAGTAATCATGGTGATTGGTGCGATTACCGCCCTGTTTATGGGCTTCTTGGGCGTGATTCAAAACGACATCAAACGTGTGGTTGCGTATTCTACCCTGTCGCAACTGGGCTATATGACCGTGGCTCTGGGCGCGTCTGCCTATTCCGTGGCGATGTTCCATGTGATGACCCACGCTTTCTTTAAAGCCTTGTTGTTCTTGGCTGCAGGTAGCGCGATTATCGGTATGCACCATGACCAAGACATGCGCCATATGGGTAACCTGAAAAAATACATGCCGATTACTTGGCTGACTATGTTGATTGGTAACTTGTCGCTGATTGGTACGCCGTTCTTCTCCGGCTTCTATTCCAAAGATTCGATTATCGAAGCAGCGAAATACAGCACCCTGCCGGGCAGTGGCTTTGCTTATTTTGCCGTCCTCGCCAGCGTGTTTGTTACTGCATTCTACGCGTTCCGCCAATACTTTATGGTATTCCACGGTGAAGAAAAATGGCGCAGCCTGCCTGAGCATCATGACGATCATCATGGTGAAGAGCATCACGGCTTGGGCAAAAACGACAATCCGCACGAAAGCCCGTTGGTTGTTACCCTGCCTTTGATTTTGCTGGCCATTCCGTCCGTCATCATCGGCTATGTTGCCATCGAGCCTATGCTTTACGGCGACTTCTTCAAAGACGTGATTTTTGTCAATACCGATGTACATCCGACCATGCACATCATGAAGGAAGAGTTCCACGGCGCATTGGCAATGGTGTCTCACAGCCTGCATTCGCCTGTACTCTACCTCGCTATCGCAGGCGTATTGAGTGCATGGCTCTTGTACGTCAAACTGCCGCACCTGCCAGCCAAAATTGCACAGGCGTTCCGTCCGGTTTACGTTTTGTTTGAAAACAAATACTACCTCGACGCCCTGTATTTCAATGTTTTCGCCAAAGGCACGCGCGCATTGGGTACTTTCTTCTGGAAAGTCGGCGATACCGCTATTATCGACAACGGTATCGTCAATGGCTCCGCCAAACTGGTCGGCGCGATTGCCGCGCAGGTACGCAAAGTCCAAACCGGCTTCATCTATACCTATGCCGCCGCTATGGTATTCGGCGTATTGGTACTGCTCGGCATGACCTTCTGGGGATTGTTCCGATAAAAGCGGGATTTCAGACGGCCTGTCTATAGTTTGTGTATAGGGCCGTCTGAAAAAGAAAATTTGAGCAACAATGATTGAAGACAAATTACCGCAAACCCTGGACGAAGTCCGCGAAGCCATCGACGGTTTGGATAAGGGATTAATCGAATTACTCGCCCGCCGGCAGAAATTGGTACGGCAGGCTGGTCGTCTGAAACCTAAAAACGATGTGCAGGCGGTTTCCGCGCCCGAACGGGTGGCTCAAGTGATTGCCTCTCGCCGCGCTTACGCCGAAAAGGCCGGTTTGTCGCCCGAAGTAGCAGAAGCAGTTTGGCGCAGCATGATTGATGCGTTCATTAAACTTGAGATGGACACCAACCGTACCGACGGAGCGTAGTCAAAATCTTCGGATAACGGTTTTGACAAGAAAAATAGGGAAGAGGCCGTCTGAAATATAGAGGCGAGAAAAAACTATGTCGGACACACGAACCATCTGTTCCGCCGAATTTACCGCTTCCCGCGCATGGGGCGCGCTTGACATCGCCAATATGAACGGCATCACCGTGCGCCTGCACTGGACGAACCAGCCCTACACATGGCACATCAACGACGGCGAGGAAGTGTTTGCTGTGATGGATGGCGAAGTTGAGATGCACTACCGAGAAAACGGCGAAGAACACATCGTTCGTTTAAAAAGCGGAGATATCTTCTATGCAGGAATCGGCACGGAACACGTCGCCCATCCGTGCGGCGAGGCGCGGATTCTGGTGATTGAGAAAGAGGACAGCGTTTGAGGCCGTCTGAAAAGAAGGTTTGAGACAGCAATACAGAATAAGAGAATGACGGCAGATATACATTTTTCTTGATTTTGCCGTACACAAAATACACAATCTTTTTCAGACGGCCTCCTGAAATGTCGTCTGGAAACCAACCCATACAACTATATTTTTTATTTTAACCACAGGTTAACCACTATGTTTTCCAACTACCTACTCAGCTTGGCAATATGGATACCCATCGCCGCAGGTGTGCTGGTTTTGGCGACCGGTAAGGACAGCCGTGCGCCGCTGGCGCGTGTGCTTGCCTTCATGGGTGCGCTTGCCGGTTTCTTGGTAACGCTGCCCCTGTTTACCGGTTTCGACCGTTTGAGCGGCGGCTATCAGTTTACCGAGTTCCACGAGTGGATTCCGTTGCTGAAAATCAACTACGCATTGGGCGTGGACGGTATTTCAGTGCTCTTTATCATCTTGAATGCGTTTATTACGCTATTGGTGGTATTGGCCGGTTGGGAAGTCATTCAGAAACGTCCGGCGCAGTATATGGCCGCTTTCCTGATTATGTCGGGTTTGATTAACGGTGCGTTTGCCGCGCAGGATGCGATTCTGTTTTATGTGTTCTTCGAGGGTATGCTGATTCCGCTGTACCTGATTATCGGTGTATGGGGCGGTCCGCGCCGCGTCTATGCGTCGGTCAAGCTCTTCCTCTATACGCTGATGGGTTCGCTTTTGATGCTGGTTGCCATGGTTTACCTGTACTATCAGACAGGCAGCTTCTCTATTGTCGATTTCCAAAACATCAAACAGATTCCGTTGGGCGTGCAACAGCTTTTGTTTGCGGCATTCTTCCTGTCATTTGCCGTAAAAGTGCCGATGTTCCCTGTGCACACTTGGTTGCCGGATGCCCACGTTGAAGCGCCGACCGGCGGTTCGATGGTGTTGGCGGCCATTACGCTGAAGCTGGGTGCGTATGGTTTCTTGCGCTTTATCCTGCCGATTATGCCGGATGCGGCACGCTATTTTGCTCCTGTGATCATCGTATTGAGCCTGATTGCCGTGATTTACATCGGTATGGTGGCTTTGGTGCAAACCGATATGAAAAAACTGGTGGCATACTCTTCCATCAGCCACATGGGTTTTGTCACTTTGGGCATGTTCCTGTTCGTGAACGGCCAACTGAATGACTGGGCATTGAAAGGCGCAATCGTTCAAATGATTTCCCACGGTTTTGTGTCTGCCGCGATGTTTATGTGTATCGGCGTGATGTACGACCGCCTGCATACCCGCAATATTGCCGACTATGGCGGCGTGGTCAATGTAATGCCTAAGTTTGCGGCGTTTATGATGTTGTTCGGTATGGCCAATGCCGGTCTGCCTGCGACTTCCGGCTTCGTGGGCGAGTTTATGGTGATTATGGGCGCGGTTAAAGTGAATTTCTGGGTAGGCGCGTTGGCTGCCATGACCTTGATTTACGGTGCGTCTTATACCCTGTGGATGTACAAACGCGTTATTTTTGGTGCAATCCACAATCCGCACGTTGCCGAAATGAAAGACATCAATTGCCGCGAATTTGCGATTTTGGCGATTTTGGCGGTTGCTGTTTTGGGCATGGGTCTGTATCCGCAAGCGTTTATCGAAGTGGTGCATCAAGCGGCAAACGATTTGATTGCCCATGTGGCACAAAGCAAGATTTGAGGTGTGTAAATGAACTGGTCTGATTTGAATTTAATGCCTGCCATGCCCGAAATCGTGCTGCTTGCGCTATTGGGTGTCGTATTGCTGGCAGACTTGTGGATTTGCGATAAAAACCGCTATCTGACCCATCTGATGAGTTTGGGAACAGTCATCATCGTGGCCGTTACCCAATTGGCAGTATGGGAACAGGGCAGTGTCGATGCCTTTCACGGTATGTATATTGCAGACGGCATGTCCCGTTTGGCAAAACTGGTGCTGTATGCGCTGACTTTCGGTCTGTTTATTTACAGTAAACCGTACAACCAAGACCGCCAAATTTTTAAAGGCGAGTTTTACACCCTGTCGCTGTTTGCCCTGTTGGGTATGAGCGTCATGGTCAGCTCGGCACATTTCCTGACTGCGTATATCGGTTTGGAATTGTTGTCTTTGTCGCTGTACGCCATGATTGCCCTGCGCCGCGATTCCGGCCGCTCTGCCGAGGCTGCGCTAAAATATTTCGTATTGGGCGCGTTGGCCTCCGGTTTGCTGCTCTATGGTATTTCCATGGTTTACGGCGCCACCGGTTCCCTTGATTTTGCTTCCGTCTTGGCTTCTGCTTTCAATGAGCAGGCCAATGAATGGTTGTTGAAATTGGGTATGGTGTTTATTGTAGTTGCCATTGCATTTAAATTGGGTGCGGTTCCATTCCATATGTGGGTACCCGATGTGTACGATGGCGCACCGACATCCGTTGCCGCCTTTGTGGGTACGGCTCCGAAAATTGCCGCCGTTGTCTTTGCGTTCCGTATCCTTGTGACCGGCATGGGTACAGTACATTCAGACTGGGCGCCGATGTTGGCCATCCTTGCCGTTGCTTCTTTGGTGGTCGGTAACCTTGCCGCCATCATGCAAACCAATATCAAACGTATGCTCGCCTACTCCACCGTATCGCACATGGGCTTTATCCTGTTGGCGTTTATGGCAGGCGCAGTCGGTTTTACCGCAGGCCTGTATTACGCCATTACCTATGCTTTGATGGCGGCAGTCAGCTTCGGCGTTTTGATGGTATTGTCCACCAAAGACATTGAATGTGAAAACATCAAAGACCTCGCAGGCCTTAACCAACGCCATGCATGGTTTGCCTTCCTGATGCTGCTGTCCATGTTCTCCATGGCGGGTATTCCGCCGCTGATGGGCTTCTACGCCAAATTCGGTGTGATTATGGCGCTCTTGAAACAAGGCCATGTTTGGTTGTCCGTATTTGCCGTCATCATGTCGCTGATTGGCGCGTTCTACTACCTGCGCGTGGTCAAAGTCATCTACTTCGATGCACCTGACCATGACCAGCCGGTCGGCAGCAACTATGCCGCCAAATTTGTCCTGACGGTCAATGCCTTCCTGCTGCTCCTGTGGGGTATCATGCCGCAAACCGTTATCGACTGGTGCGCCAAAGCATTGGAAAATACCCTGTAAGCTTTAAACAAAATCAACGGCGGCTGTTCCAAAGCCGCCGTTTTTGTTAGGATTCGCATCCGGGTGAAATATACCCAAAGTTCAGACGGCCTCAAGCCTTCGGACAAATATTAGGTGGATGTCATCAAAAGATTGAATATTCCACGGATAATGATGGGCAAGCATGCCCATTTAACATGTTAAAATCACACACAGGCCGTCTGAAAACAGAAAGACCACCATGACCGCATCCATGTACATTCTTTTGCTGTTGGCACTTATCTTTGCCAACGCACCATTTATTACCACCAAATTTTTCGGCATCATCGCCCTGAAACGCAAACACATCGGCCATCACTTGATTGAATTGCTGGCAGGCTTCCTTCTTACTGCGATTCTCGCCTATATCCTCGAATCACGCGCCGGAGCCGTACATGCCCAAGATTGGGAGTTTTATGCGACCGTTGTCTGCCTCTACTTGATTTTTGCCTTCCCATGCTTCGTATGGCGTTACTTTTGGAATGAGCGGAATAGAGAGTAGGATTTGAATAAGGAAAAGGCCGAGACCTTTGCAAAATCCCCTAAATGTCTTGGTGGGAATTTAGGGGATTTGGGGGAATTTTGCAAAGGTCTCTGGATATTTGAAACAAAAACCGCCGAAAACCTGTGTTTAGGTTTCGGCTGTCTGGGGAAGGACTTTTTTGCAAAGGTCTCAGGCCGTCTGAAAGATTTTCAGACGGCCTTTT
>NZ_KV835582.1:125498-268858 GCF_001838065.1 Neisseria sp. HMSC078C12
GGCCGTCTGAAAGATTTTCAGACGGCCTTTTTATATCAAGTAAGGATTGTTTTAGGGATGAGCTTTGGAACATTGACCTGGAGTTGCCATATTCAGTTTCATAATGGCAGCTTTGGCAACATCTTCAGAAATTTCAGTTGCTGCCGGCATTGGTATTGGCCGCTTCAGGTAACAAGAAACCTTTGTTTTGCAAGTCGCCTAAGCAATTAACAACAATATCTTTAGTTACAGAGATAAATGCCTGATCCAGATTGCTATGGGGAGTCAGCTCTTTTGGTGTGGAGGTTAAACCAATAGTAGTCACAATAGCGTGATTAAATTCGGAACGGTTTAATTCTTTTTTGCCATCTGAGTAGCTACAGTAGAATTGATAGTAATCCTGAACTGTACTGCCTGCTAATCCGAAAGTCAGACCTGTTTTTATACCGTTACCTACTGCACCACCAATATCGGCGATATTGTTGGCATGGATTTTCAGGCTGTTTTGGGCTTGCGGGTCTACTGTTACAATCTTTGTTCCGTTTAGTGCAATTTTGGCAGCTTTTGTTAGAGCCGGATTTACTTTAGGGAAAGGCTTACCATTACGCTCGAACTCTCCCTCTAAACGTATAGGATAAGGTTGGTTTGGTACTTTCAAATCACTTTGTTTATATTTTTGATATTCGGTTGAAGTATAAGGATGTGGTACAACACAGGCAGAAAGCGCTAATGTTGAGCATAGAATGAGTAGTTTGTTCATAGATATTCTCCAGTTAATTTGCATTTATCTGTTTGTTTTCAGGTGAATTAAATAACGGATTCGAATAAAACCAATTATAACGTAATACAGTTTTTATACAAATTTTGCAAATCAATGTGAAAATTTGCATAGGAAAACAGGTTATTATATTGGATCTACCTTGCGAACTTCATTACTTTAGAGAGAAGGTTTCCGATAGTGATGGTAGATAGATATTGAGGGAGAGTTAACTTTAATTCCCAAGAGTACAAGCTGTTAGCTTTTGAGTTATTAAGATTAGATGCCGATTGAAAATGATAGGGAGATTTCAGCTTGGGTCAGTCGGCAAATAAATCAAGCCAAAAGGCTGAGTTGATGTAGTTGCTTGAAACAATAAAGGCCGTCTGAAAGATTTTCAGACGGCCTTTATTTTGTTTGATGTTAAATATCGGTTAGAAAACAAGGCTGTTGGGGCGTAAAGCCTTGTCGTGAGGGCGGTTTAACGGTACTATTCTCGGTTAATCCTGTTTTATTCCTATGAAATTGAAAGTATAAGATGATTAATGATATTCAAAAGACAGCTGAAGGCAAAATGCAGCGTTCTCTGGAAGTATTGAAAGAAAACTTGGCTAAGGTGCGTACCGGCCGTGCGCATACCGGCCTGCTTGACCAAGTGGAAGTGGAATACTGGGGCAGCATGGTGCCTGTGAGCCAAGTGGCAAACGTAACGCTTTTGGATGCGCGTACGATTGGTGTGAAACCTTTTGAAAGCAATATGGCTGCAAAAGTCGAGAAAGCGATCCGTGATTCTAATTTGGGCCTGAACCCTGCTTCTGTTGGCGATTTGATCCGTGTCCCTATGCCTATGCTGACTGAGGAACGCCGTAAAGATTTGATCAAAGTGGTACGCGGTGAGGCGGAAGAGGGCCGTGTGTCTATCCGCAATGTGCGCCGTGATGCAAACGACCACATCAAAAAATTGTTGAAAGACAAAGAGATTTCTGAAGATGAAGCCCGCCGCGGCGAGGAAGCGGTTCAGAAGTTGACCGACAAATACATTGCTGAGGCAGACAAGCTCTTGGCTGCCAAAGAAGAAGATTTGATGGCGATTTAATCCTGTGTGCAAACCGTTCAGACGGCCTTTGGACGGTTTGTTCCCTGAAAGGCAGACATGAAAAGCAGTACGCAGACGATTTTGGAACACTCTGCCATCCCCCGACATATTGCCGTGATTATGGACGGCAACGGACGTTGGGCAAAGAAGCGTTTTCTTCCCCGTGTGATGGGGCATAAGCGCGGTTTGGATGCGCTGGAGAACATGGTGAAGCATTGTGCTGAGCTGGGTGTGCAGTATTTGACCGTGTTTGCTTTTTCGACTGAAAACTGGCGACGCCCCGAGGAAGAGGTTTCTTTTCTGATGGGGCTGTTTTTGCAGGCTTTGCAAAAGCAGGTGCGCCGTTTGCACGACAACAATATGCGCTTGAGAGTCATCGGCAGCCGTGAGCGGTTTAATGCTGAAATCCTGAAGGGGATCGAGGCGGCAGAAGCGTTGACGGCAAACAATACCGGCTTGACTTTGAGCATTGCCGCCGATTATGGCGGCCGCTGGGATATTTTGCAGGCGGCAAATCAGTTGATTGCCGAGGGTGAAACTGAGATTACGGAAGAGGCGTTGTCGCGCTATTTGATGTTGGGCGATGCACCCGAGCCGGATTTGTTTATCCGCACCGGCGGCGAGACGCGCATCAGTAATTTCCTGCTGTGGCAGATGGCGTATGCGGAATTGTATTTTACGGATACGCTGTGGCCTGATTTTAATGAGAAATCGCTGAACGAGGCGATTGCTTCGTTCCAAAAACGGGAGCGCCGCTTCGGGCGGACTTCCGAGCAGCTGCCGGTTGAGCAGCAACGGGGTTGAGAATTATGTTGAGACAACGGATTTTAACGGTGCTGTGGCTCTTGCCGCTGATGCTGGGTATGCTGTTTTATGCACCTATGTGGCTGTGGGCGGCGTTTTGCGGCCTGATTGCCATGTTGGTTTTGTGGGAATATGCCCGCATGAGCGGCTTGGATAAGCTGAAAATCAATCATTATTTGGCTTCAACGCTGGTGTTTGGTGTGATTGCCTATGCCGGCGGTTGGCAGCTGCCCAATTTGGTTTGGTGTGTCGTATTAGCGTTTTGGCTGATTGTCATGCCTTGGTGGCTGAAAGCGAAATGGAAGCTAAACGGCGGCTGGCAGGCTTACACGGTTGGTTGGTTGTTGGTGATGCCGTTTTGGTTTGCACTGGTTTATTTGCGCCCTCAGCCTGAAGACGCGCTGTCTTTATTGGCGATTATGGGCTTGGTGTGGGTGGCCGATATTGGCGCGTATTTCTGCGGCAAGTCGTTTGGCAAGCGTAAAATTGCGCCGACTATCAGTCCGGGTAAAAGCTGGGAAGGTGCGATCGGCGGCGCATTGTGCGTTGCCGTGTACATGACCATCGTATGGAAAGCCGGTTGGCTGGCTTTTGAAGCCGGTTGGTTCAAAACGATTTTGATCGGCTTGATTCTGACCGTGGTCAGCGTGTGCGGCGATTTGCTGGAAAGCTGGCTCAAACGTGCGGCCGGTATCAAAGACAGCAGCAATCTGCTGCCGGGGCACGGCGGCGTGTTCGACCGTGTGGACAGCCTGATTGCCGTTATCAGCATTTATGCCGCCTTTGTATATTTGTTTTAAACCGCCTGTCTCACGTTGTTGAGGGGAGCTGATTATGTCCGAACAAAAACAGATTTCATCTTTATCGATCTTGGGCGTATTGTTGGCACTGGGATTGATGGCTGCGGCGTTTATTTTGGGCGTGCAGTTTAAGAATCTGCGTCAACCGGGGACGATTACCGTAAAAGGTTTGGCGGAGAAAAACTTCCAATCCGACAGCGCGACGTGGAATACAGGCGTAAATGCGCACGGCGAAAGCTATCAGGAAGTTTTGGATTTGCTGACGGCAAGACGCAAGAAGCTGTCTAAATTTTTAGGCGAGCAAGGCTTTGCGGCGGCTGAAATGAAAGTAGGCCTGCCTGAAGTATCGCGCGTTTTCAATGAAACCCGTGACGAACTCGGCAACGTAACCCGCACGCCCAACGGCTACGATGGCGACCTCAATATTGTGGTCAACACCAAAAAATTGGACAAAATTCAAACCGCCCAGCGCGCCATTTTGAATTTCCGTGCGCAAAACGAATTTATCCGCTTCGACAATCCGCAATATTTGCTGGGCAATTTGGAAACCATCAAACGCGATTTGATTACGCAGGCGACTGAGGATGCGCAGAAACGCGCGGCCGAATTTGCCAAAACCGGCGGCGGCAAAGTGGGCGCCATGCGTTCTGCTTCGCAAGGCTCGTTCAATATCTATGCCGACACCGGCAGCAACGAGGACGACGAATACGGCGGCTCTTACGATAAAAGCACCGTCGGCAAACAAGTCCGACTGGTTGTTACCATCGAATACGGCATTGAGTAATTCTTTCAGACGGCCTGTTTAGCCGGGAGGCAAAAGGCCGTCTGAAAATTGGAAACGGCAAAGAAATCTATTTCAAACACAATGAATACCGTTTGCACAGCACACAAAGAACACACCATGACACAACAAGTTCTGACCATATTAGGCAGTACCGGCAGTATAGGCGAAAGCACTTTGGACGTTGTTTCCCGCCATCCCGAAAAATTCCGCGTGTTCGCGCTGGCAGGGCATAGGCAGGTGGACAAGCTGGCGGCACAATGCAAACAGTTCCGCCCGGAATATGCCGTTGTCGGCGATGCCGGCCATGCGGCCGAGCTGGAAAAGAAACTCAAACAAGAAGGCATCGATACGCAGGTTTTATATGGTGCTCAAGCCCTGATTAATGTGGCTTCGGCCGAGGAAGTCAGCGGCGTGATGTGTGCCATTGTCGGCGCGGCCGGTTTGCCCTCGGCTTTGGCCGCCGCTCAAAAAGGCAAAACCATTTATCTGGCCAACAAAGAAACGCTGGTGGTTTCCGGCGCATTGTTCATGGAAACCGCCCGTCAAAACGGCGCCGCCGTCTTGCCGATTGACAGCGAACATAACGCCATCTTCCAAGTATTGCCAAGGGATTACACAGGCCGTCTGAATGAGCACGGCATCAATTCGATTATCCTGACTGCATCGGGTGGCCCGTTCCTTAACACCGATTTAAGTACATTTGACAGCATTACGCCCGAGCAGGCGGTCAAGCATCCGAATTGGAGCATGGGGCGCAAAATTTCTGTCGATTCCGCGTCAATGATGAATAAGGGCTTGGAGTTGATTGAGGCGCATTGGCTGTTTAACTGTCCGCCGGAAAAACTGGAAGTCGTCATCCATCCGCAATCCGTGATACACAGCATGGTGCGTTATCGCGATGGTTCGGTATTGGCGCAGCTGGGTAATCCCGATATGCGTACGCCGATTGCTTATTGTTTGGGCCTGCCCGAACGCATCGATTCCGGCGTGGGCGAACTGGATTTCGGTACATTGTCCGCGTTGACCTTCCAAAAGCCTGACTTTGACCGTTTCCCCTGTCTGAAACTTGCCTATCAGGCCATGAATGCAGGCGGCGCCGCGCCTTGCGTGTTGAACGCCGCCAACGAAGTGGCCGTGGCCGCTTTCTTAGATAAACGCATCAAGTTTACCGATATTGCCAAAGTCGTTGCCCACTGCCTTGCCCAAGATTTTTCAGACGGCCATCATGATATTGAAGGTCTGCTGGCGCAAGACGCGCAAACACGCAGGCAGGCAGAAGCCTTTATCGGCAAACAATAAAGCTTCAATGACAGGCCGTCTGAAACGTCAACCGCTTGGCATTTAGGCAGACAAAATGGAACAACTGCCTTTATAATCGGTTTTCAGACGGCCTTATCCGTTGATTATCACATTCCACCCAGGGGATTTTTTTGCAAACCTTTTTAGCCTTTATCGTCGCCATTCTGATTTTGGTCAGCCTGCATGAGTTCGGACACTATATTGTTGCCCGCTGGTGCGGCGTTAAAGTCGTGCGCTTTTCTGTCGGCTTCGGTAAGCCCTTTTTCACCCGAAAACGCGGCGATACCGAGTGGTGTCTTGCCCCGATTCCGCTGGGCGGTTACGTTAAAATGGTCGATACGCGCGAAGGCGAGGTGGCAGAGGCAGATTTGCCCTACGCCTTTGACAAGCAGCATCCGGCCAAGCGCATCGCCATTGTCGCCGCCGGCCCTTTGACCAATTTGATTTTGGCCGTTTTGCTTTACGGTTTGAGCTTTTCCTTCGGCGTAACCGAGTTGCGCCCCTATGTCGGCATGGTCGAGCCTAGCAGTATTGCCGCCAAAGCAGGTTTTCAGGCAGGCGACAAGATTGTATCGGTCAACGGAATCGCCGTAAAAGACTGGAGCGATGCGCAAACCGAGATGGTGTTGAACCTTGAAGCCGGTCCTGTAAAAGTCGCCGTTCAGACGGCCTCAAATGCCCAAGCCGTCCGCATAATTGATGCCGCCGGTACGCCTGAAGCAGGTAAAGTTGCGAAAAACCAAGGCAACATCGGCCTTTTGCCTTTTAGAATTACTAACCGCATTGGCAAAGTCTTGGCTGACAGTCCGGCCGAAAAAGCAGGTTTGAAGGAAAACGACAAACTGCTGACCGCCGATGGGAAACCCATCGAAAGCTGGCAGGCATGGACGGAACTCTTCCGCGCCAGCCCCGGCCAACGAATCGAACTGACTTACGAGCGCGACGGCAAAGTGCTGGCAACCGCTATCCGGCCGGACAGCGTCGAGCAGTCGGCAGGCGTGCTGGTGGGTAGGGCAGGGCTTGCCGCCCAAGCGGATAAAGAGTGGGATAAAACCATCCGCTACCGTTATACGCCTTCCGTTGCCCAAGCCTTTGAATTGGGTTGGAACAAAACCGTCAACTATTCGTGGACGACCCTCAAATTTTTCGGAAAACTGGTTACAGGTAATGCCTCTTTGAACCATATTTCCGGCCCCCTGACCATTGCCGATGTCGCCGGACAGTCCGCTAAACTCGGATTGCAGAGCTACCTCGAATTTCTGGCCTTGGTCAGCATCAGCTTAGGCGTGTTGAACCTTTTGCCCGTACCCGTTTTAGACGGCGGACATTTGGTTTTCTATATCGCCGAATGGATACGCGGAAAGCCTTTGAGCGAGCGCATACAGGCAGTCGGCCTGCGCTTCGGACTGGCAGCCATGCTTTTGATGATGGCTGTGGCTTTCTTTAATGACATCAACCGTTTGTTTGGATAATTTATGAAACTGAACCAGATTGCTTCCGCTTTAATGGTATTGAGCCTGTCTCCCTTGGCATTGGCTGACTTTACCATTCAGGACATCCGCGTCGAAGGCCTGCAACGCACCGAGCCGAGTACCGTCTTCAACTACCTGCCCGTTAAAGTCGGTGATAATTTCAATGATGCGCGCAGTGAAGAAATCATCAAAAAACTCTACGCAACCGGTTTCTTTGACGACGTACGCGTCGAAACCATGGACAATCAAGTCCTGCTGACCGTGATTGAGCGTCCGACCATCAGCTCGCTCAATATTACCGGCGCGAAAATGCTGCAAAACGATGCCATCAAGAAAAACCTTGAAGCCTTTGGTTTGGCGCAATCCCAATACTTCAACCAAGCAACGCTGAACCAAGCCGTCGCCGGTTTGAAAGAAGAGTATTTGAGCCGCGGCAAACAGTCGGTCAAAATCACGCCGACTGTAACCAAACTCGCCCGCAACCGCGTGTCTATCGACATTGCCATCGAAGAGGGCAAATCTACCAAGATTACCGATATTTCCTTTGAAGGCAACGAAGTTTATTCCGACCGCCGCCTGCTGAAACAAATGTCCCTGAGCGAAGGCGGCATGTGGACTTGGGTGACCAAGAGCAACCAGTTCAATGAGCAAAAATTTGCTCAGGACATGGAAAAAATCACCAATTACTACCAAAACAACGGCTACTTCAACTTCCGCATTTTGGATACCGACATTCAAACCAACGAAGACAAAACCAAGCAAACCATTAAAGTAACCGTCAGCGAAGGCGACCGCTTCCGCTGGGGCAATGTACGCATCGAAGGCGATACGCTGGAAGTGCCGAAAGAAGATTTGGAAAAACTGCTGACCATGAAGCCGGGCAAATGGTACGAGCGCGCGCAAATGTCCAATTCGCTCGAAGCCATCCAAAACCGCATGGGTCAGGCAGGTTACGCATTCAGCGAAATCAATGTCCAACCGATTCCCAATGCTGAAACGCATACCGTTGATTTTGTGTTGACCGTCCAACCGGGCCGCAAAATCTATGTAAACGAAATCAACATTACCGGCAACAACAAAACCCGTGACGAAGTCATCCGCCGCGAGTTGCGCCAAATGGAATCGGCGCCTTACGATTCTGCCAAACTGCAACGTTCCAAAGAGCGCGTTGAATTGTTGGGCTACTTCGACAACGTTCAATTTGATGCCGTTCCTGTGGCCAATACCCCCGACCAAGTTGACCTGAACATGAGCCTGACCGAACGTTCGACCGGCTCGCTCGACTTGAGCGCAGGTTGGGTTCAGGATACCGGTTTGGTAATGTCTGCCGGCGTGGCTCAGGACAACCTGTTCGGTACGGGTAAATCCGTTGCCCTGCGCGCGTCCCGCAGTAAAACCACAGTAAACGGCTCGTTGTCGTTTACCGACCCATACTTCACACCGGACGGCGTAAGCTTGGGTTACGATATTTACGGCAAGACTTACGACCCGCGTAAAGCTTCTTCCAGCGCGAAACAATATAAAACCACGACTTTCGGCGGCGGTTTGCGTATCGGTATTCCGGTTACCGAATATGACCGTGTGAACTTCGGCCTGGCCGCGGAACGCTTGACTGTGAATACCTACAAAGGCGCGCCTAAACGCTATGCCGACTTTATCAACCAATACGGCAAAGGCGACGGCAACGGCGTGGGCAACTTCAAAGGCTGGTTGTACAAAGGCACCATCGGCTGGGGCCGCAACAAAACCGACAATGCCTTGTGGCCGACCCGCGGTTACCTGACCGGCGTAAACGGTGAAATCGCACTGCCGGGTAGCGACCTGCAATACTATACCCTGACCCACAACCAAACTTGGTTCTTCCCGTTGAGCAAAGATTTCACGCTGATGCTGGGTGGCGAAGTCGGTTATGGCAACGGCTACGGCAAAACCAAAACCATGCCGTTCTTTGAAAACTTCTACGGCGGCGGCTTAGGCTCCGTCCGCGGCTTCGAAAGCGGTACGCTGGGCCCGAAAGTCTATGACGAATACGGCGAGAAAATCAGCTACGGCGGTAACAAAAAAGCCAACGTTTCCGCAGAGTTGCTCTTCCCGATGCCGGGCATTAAAGACTCGCGTACCGTCCGTCTGAGCTTGTTTGCCGATGCAGGCAGCGTGTGGGACGACAAAACCTATACCGCGGCAGAGAGCGGTAATAACAAATCGGTTTACCTTGAAAGTGCGCACAAATCGACATTCAAAAACGAATTGCGTTACTCTGCCGGTGCTGCCGTGACCTGGCTCTCTCCGCTGGGTCCGATGAAGTTCAGTTATGCTTATCCGATTAAGAAAAAAGAAGGCGACGAAATCCAACGCTTCCAATTCCAACTCGGTACGACATTCTGATGATGTTTAGGCCGTCTGAAACCGGGTTTGTCCGTTTCAGACGGCCTCATGGCAGATTGGCGGCAAGCTTATTGCAAACCGCCCGTTTGTTTTCAAGCAAGGATTTTTATCATGAGTAAAATAGCCGGCACCCTCCGTGTCCTCGCCGTAGCCCTGCCGGGTTTCGTGCTGTTGCCGCAAGCGGCGGCGGATGGCGTACAGAAAATCGGTTTTATCAATACCGAGCGCGTTTATCAGGAATCCAAGCAGGCGCAAAGTATTCAGACGACTTTGGAAAAAGAGTTCAAAAGCCGTCAAACCGCCTTGCAAAAGCTGCAGCAGGAAGGCGAGGCTTTGGAGCGAAAACTGAGCAGCGACAAGCTCAGCGACAGCCAAAGGGAAGCGGAAACCCAAAAATGGCGCAATCTGGTACAAAAATTCCGCAAGCAGCAGGCCGAGTTGGCAGAAGACTACAACCTGCGCCGCAATGAAGAATTCGCCGCGCTCCAGCAAAATGCCAACCGCGTCATCGTCGATTTGGCCAAACGCGAAGGTTACGACTTCATCTTGCAGGACGTGATTTACGTCAACGGCCGCTACGACATTACCGACAGCGTTATCAAAGCCCTAAACGCACACTGACCCTGCTCGGCAGCGAATGTAACTATACAGACAAACCTAAGGCCGTCTGAAACCCAAACCGGCAGCTTTCAGACGGCCTGACATCTTGACGGCAGATTATCATGACTTCACAAGCATACACCCTGTCCCAAATTGTTTCCCAACTCGGCGGCGAATGGAAAGGCGAAGACATCGCCATTGCCGCCGTCCGTCCGTTGGATCAGGCGCAGGCGGAACACATCAGCTTTTTGGCCAACCTGAAATACAAAGCCGAAGTACACGACAGCCGGGCAGGCGCAGTGATTGTGTCGCCGAAAGCCGCAGACGAATTTGCAGGCCGCAACCTGATTGTGGCTGCCGACCCTTATCTTTATTTTGCCAAAGTGGCACGATTGTTTTCGCCGATTGTCAAAGCTCAGGGCGGCGTACATCCGACTGCCGTTGTCGAGGCAAGCGCCAAAGTACCGGCAAGCTGCGAAATCGGCGCGAATGCCTATATCGGCGCGAATGCCGTATTGGGCGAAGGCTGCCGTATTTTGGCCAATGCCGTTGTCCAACACGATTGCACGTTGGGCGATGAAGTCGTGCTGCATCCCAACTCCGTCATCTATTACGGCTGCACTTTGGGCAACCGTGTCGAAATCCACAGCGGCGCAGTCATCGGCGCGGACGGTTTCGGCTTAGCCTTTGCCGGCGATTCATGGTTTAAAATTCCGCAAACCGGCGCAGTCACGCTGGGCGATGATGTGGAAATCGGTTCAAATACCAACATCGACCGCGGCGCGATGAGTGACACAACCGTCGGCAACGGTACTAAAATCGACAACCAAGTCCAAATCGGCCACAACTGCAAAATCGGTTCGCACACCGTTATCGCCGCCAAAACCGGCATTTCCGGCAGCGTCACCATCGGCAATTATTGCATTATCGGCGGCGGCGTCGGCACGGTCGGACACATCGAAATCGCCGATAAAACCACCATCGGCGGCGGCACATCCGTTACTCACAGCATTACCGAAAGCGGCCAGCATTTGGCCGGTATTTTCCCGATGTCGGGCTACAAAGACTGGGCGCGCAATGCCGTTTATATCCACCGTTTGAGCGAAATGAACAAACGCCTCAAAACGCTGGAAAAACAGCTTGCCGACAGCGACGAAGCCTAAAGGCGGCGCAAACAGTCCGCGCCCCGCATCAGAATACGTTTAAACCCAATACAAACAAGGAAAGACGAACATCATGGACGTACAACTCCCGATCGAAGCCAAAGACATTCAAAAACTTATCCCACACCGTTATCCGTTTTTGCAACTCGACCGCATTACCGCGTTCGAACCGATGAAAACCCTGACTGCGATTAAAAACGTGACCATGAACGAGCCGCAGTTCCAAGGCCACTTTCCCGACCTGCCCGTGATGCCCGGCGTGCTGATTATCGAAGCCATGGCGCAAGCGTGCGGCACACTCGCCATCCTCAGCGAAGGCGGCCGCAAAGAAAACGAATTCTTCTTCTTCGCCGGTATCGATGATGCCCGTTTCAAACGCCAAGTCATCCCCGGCGACCAACTGGTTTTTGAAGTCGAGCTGTTGACCAACAAACGCGGTATCGGCAAATTCAATGCCGTTGCCAAAGTTGACGGCCAAGTTGCCGTTGAAGCCGTGATTATGTGCGCCAAACGCGTGGTGTAAGAATGGGACAGGCCGTCTGAAAGCTTCAGACGGCATCTTGCAGGCAATACCTGTATCAGACAGCAAGGAAACAGCATGACCCTTATCCATCCGACCGCCGTCATCGACCCCAAAGCCGAACTCGACTCCAGCGTCAAAGTCGGCCCGTACAGCATCATCGGCCCCAATGTGCAAATCGGTGCGAATACCGAAATCGGCCCGCATGCCGTCATCAACGGCCATACGACCATCGGTGAAAACAACCGCATTTTCCAATTTGCCAGCCTCGGCGAAATTCCTCAGGACAAAAAATACCGCGACGAGCCGACCAAGCTGATTATCGGCAACGGCAACACCATCCGCGAATTTACGACGTTCAACCTCGGCACAGTCACCGGCATCGGCGAAACCCGTATCGGCGACGACAACTGGATTATGGCCTACTGCCACCTCGCCCATGACTGCGTGGTCGGCAACCATACTATCTTCGCCAATAACGCCTCACTCGCAGGCCACGTTACCATCGGCGACTACGTCGTCTTGGGCGGCTACACGCTGGTGTTCCAATTCTGCCAAATCGGCGACTACGCCATGACCGCGTTTGCCGCAGGCGTACACAAAGACGTACCGCCGTACTTCATGGCCGCAGGCTACCGCGCCGAACCGGCCGGCCTCAACAGCGAAGGTATGCGCCGCAACGGTTTCACTGCCGAACAGATTGCCTCCGTCAAAGATGCGTATAAAACCATTTACCATCGCGGCATTCCGTTTGAAGAAGCCAAGGCAGAGATTCTGAAACGCGCCGAAACCCAAAGCGAATTGGCGGTATTTAAAGACTTTTTTGCACAATCCACACGGGGCATTATCCGTTGATGGATGGATTGAAGGCCGTCTGAAACTTTTTCAGACGGCCTTTGGATTGCAAAAATCCGCGCAGTAGGGCAGGTTTCCTGTCCGTTTGCCGCCGATGCCGTCTGAAAACGGGTGGGCAAATGTCTGCCCAAAATCTTTTAGCTTTTAAACCTCAACACATGAATTCCAATCCTTCCCCCCTTATTGCCATCAGCGTCGGCGAAGCTTCTGGCGACTTGCTTGGCGCACACTTAATCCGTGCCATTAAGGCGCGCTGTCCGAATGCGCGATTTACCGGCATCGGCGGCGAGCGCATGAAGGCGGAGGGTTTCGAGAGTTTGTACGATCAGGAAAAGCTGGCGGTGCGCGGTTTTGTTGAGGTCATCAAACGCCTGCCGCAGATTTTGAAAATCCGCAAAGGGCTGGTAAACGATTTAATTCGCCTCAAGCCGGATGTGTTTATCGGCATCGATGCGCCGGACTTTAATCTCGGCGTGGCGGAAAAACTCAAGCAGGCAGGCATTCATACCATTCATTACGTCAGCCCGTCGGTTTGGGCGTGGCGGCGCGAGCGGGTCAATAAAATCGTGCATCAGGTCAACCGCGTGTTGTGCCTGTTTCCGATGGAGCCCCGGCTTTATATTGATGCCGGCGGCAAGGCCGAATTTGTCGGCCATCCGATGGCGCAAACCATGCCCGTGGAAGCGGATAGGGCGGCGGCGCGGCAGAAGCTGGGCGTGCCTGCGGATGTGCCCGTGTTTGCGATATTGCCCGGCAGCCGCGTGAGCGAAATCGATTACATGGCGGCGGTGTTTTTTCAGACGGCCTTATTGCTGCTGAAACGTTATCCGCAGGCACAGTTTTTGCTGCCTGTGGCGACGGCCGCAACGCGCAAACGCATTACCGAAATTTTGGCGCAGCCTGAGTTCGCTGCCCTTCCCATTACGCTGACCGACAAGCAGTCGGATACGGTTTGCACCGCTGCCGACGTGGTATTGGTCACCAGCGGTACGGCGACTTTGGAAGTGGCCTTGTGCAAACGGCCTATGGTCATCAGCTACAAGATTTCGCCGCTGACTTATGCGTATGTGAAAAACAAAATCAAAGTGCCGCATGTCGGTTTGCCTAATATTCTGTTGGGTAAAGCCGCCGTTCCCGAGCTGCTGCAACACGATGCCGTCCCTGACAAACTGGCGCAGGCCGTGGCAGACTGGTATGACCGCCCTGAAGCCGTGGCCGCGTTGGAACAGGATTTCCACGCCTTGCATCTGCTGTTGAAAAAAGATACGGCGGCATTGGCGGCGGCGGCAGTATTGGAAGAAGCCGGATTTTCAGACGGCCTGAAAGACAATTAAGGAAAACACATGAATTTATTGGGAGCCTTGGCCAAGGTTGGCAGCCTGACAATGGTGTCGCGCATTTTGGGCTTTGTGCGCGATACGATTATTGCCCGTGCGTTTGGTGCAGGCATGGCGACGGATGCGTTTTTTGTCGCGTTCAAACTGCCCAACCTGTTGCGGCGCGTGTTCGCAGAGGGTGCGTTTGCCCAAGCCTTCGTACCGATTTTGGCGGAATACAAAGAAACCCGCTCGCCCGAAGCCACGCAGGCGTTTGTGCGTCATGTGGCCGGTATGTTATCGTTTGTGTTGGTCATCGTTACCGCGCTGGGCATACTTGCTGCGCCGTGGGTGATTTATGTTTCCGCGCCCGGTTTTGCCAAAGACGCCGATAAGTTTCAGCTCTCTATCGACCTGCTGCGGGTAACGTTTCCTTATATTTTATTGATTTCACTATCCTCTTTTGTCGGTTCGATACTCAATTCCTATCATAAATTCGGCATTCCCGCCTTTACGCCGACATTTTTAAACATCTCCTTTATCGTCTTTTCCCTGTTTTTCATACCGTATTTCGATCCGCCTGTTATGGCGTTGGCGTGGGCGGTGTTTGTCGGCGGCGTGTTGCAGCTGGTGTTCCAACTGCCTTGGTTGGCGAAACTGGGCTTCTTGAAAATGCCCAAACTCAGCTTTAAAGACGCAGCGGTCAACCGTGTGATGAAACAGATGGGGCCGGCTATTTTGGGCGTGAGCGTGGCGCAGATTTCCTTGGTTATCAACACCATTTTTGCCTCGTTTTTGCAGTCCGGCAGCGTGTCATGGATGTATTACGCCGACCGACTGATGGAATTGCCGACCGGCGTTTTGGGCGTGGCACTCGGTACGATTTTGTTGCCTACCTTGTCCAAACACGCAGCCAGTCAGGATACCGAGCAGTTTTCCGGCCTGCTCGACTGGGGTTTGCGCCTGTGTATGCTGCTGACCTTGCCTGCCGCCGTCGGCCTTGCCGTGTTGTCTTTCCCTCTGGTTACGACCTTGTTCATGTACCGCGAATTTACGCTGCACGATGCGCAAATGACCCAACACGCACTGATTGCCTATTCCTTCGGCTTGATCGGCCTGATTATGATTAAAGTGTTAGCACCCGGTTTCTATGCCCGCCAAAACATCAAAACCCCCGTTAAAGTCGCTATTTTCACGCTGATTTGCACGCAGTTGATGAACCTTGCCTTCATTTCTCCGCTCAAACACGTCGGCCTGTCCCTCGCTATCGGTTTGGGAGCGTGTCTGAATGCAGGTTTGCTGTTTTTCCTTTTGCGCAAACACGGCATCTACCGCCCCGGCAAAGGTTGGGCAGCGTTTTTGGTTAAAATGGCCATCTCTTTGGTCGTCATGGGCGGCGGTTTGTGGCTGGCGCAATATTATCTGCCGTTTGAATGGGTGCACGTCGGCGGCTTTAAAAAAGCAGGCCAACTCTGCATTCTGATTGCCTTGGGCGGCGGCCTCTACTTCGTTTCCCTCGCCGCGCTCGGCTTCCGTCCGCACCATTTCCGCAGGGTGGAAAAATAAGCAGCCGTAGTGCGTATAGCTTGGCTTAAAGGCTATTTGCTAAAAAGGCCGTCTGAAACATTTTCAGACGGCCTTTTCTTGTTTTACGTTTTAACTGTAAAGCTTCGCCCCTCTTTTGACGAACTCAATCGCTTTTTCTTCCATGCCTTGCTGCTTCGCTTTTTGCTTGTCAGCGTAGTCGCGCACTTCCTGCGTGATTTTCATCGAGCAGAATTTGGGACCGCACATCGAGCAGAAGTGGGCGATTTTCGCGCCTTCGGCGGGCAGAGTTTCGTCGTGGAAGCTCTCGGCGCGTTCGGGGTCGAGGCTTAAGCGGAATTGGTCGCGCCAACGGAACTCGAAACGCGCCTTACTCAGGGCGTTGTCGCGCAACTGCGCGCCCGGCCAGCCTTTGGCGAGGTCGGCGGCGTGGGCGGCGAGTTTGTAGGTGATGATGCCGGTGCGCACGTCTTCTTTGTCGGGCAGGCCGAGATGCTCTTTCGGGGTCACGTAGCAGAGCATGGCTGTGCCGTACCAGCCGATGTTGGTCGCGCCTATGCCCGAGGTGATGTGGTCGTAGCCGGGGGCGATGTCGGTAACGAGCGGGCCGAGGGTGTAGAAAGGCGCTTCAAAGCAGTGTTGCAACTCTTCGGTCATGTTTTCTTTGACGCGTTGCAACGGCACATGGCCGGGGCCTTCGATCATGACTTGGACGTCGTGTTCCCACGCTTTGGCGGTCAATTCGCCCAAGGTGTGCAATTCGGCGAATTGGGATTCGTCGTTGGCATCGGCAATGCAGCCGGGGCGCAGGCCGTCGCCGAGGCTGAACGATACGTCGTAGGCTTTCATGATTTCGCAGATTTCGTCGAAATGTGTGTAGAGGAAGTTTTCCTGATGGTGGGCAAGACACCATTTCGCCATGATGGAGCCGCCGCGCGATACGATGCCGGTGAGGCGGTTGGCCGTCATCGGCACATAGCGCAGCAATACGCCTGCGTGCAGGGTGAAATAGTCCACGCCTTGTTCTGCCTGCTCGATTAAGGTGTCGCGCACCAAATCCCAAGTCAAATCTTCGGCGATGCCGCCGGTTTTTTCCAAAGCCTGATAGATGGGCACGGTGCCGATGGGGACGGGCGCGTTGCGGATAATCCATTCGCGCGTTTCGTGGATGTGCGCGCCTGTGGACAAATCCATAATCGTGTCTGCGCCCCAACGCAGCGACCACACCATTTTTTCGACTTCTTCGGTCAGGCTGGAAGTGACGGCGGAGTTGCCCAAGTTGCCGTTGATTTTGACGCGGAAGTTGCGGCCGATAATCATCGGTTCGAGTTCGGGATGGTTGATGTTGGCAGGGATAATCGCGCGTCCGGTGGCGATTTCTTGGCGCACAAATTCGGGCGTGATTTGGTCGGGATGGGTTGGGATATTCGCGCCGAAACTTTGCCCTGCGTGTTGTTTCAAGAGCTTGGCGTATTCAGGCCGTCTGAAAAGCTCGTCCAGCTTCATGCGTTCACGTATGGCGGCAAACTCCATCTCCGGCGTGATGATGCCGCGGCGCGCATAGTGAAGCTGGGTTACGTTGCTGCCGCTTTTGGCGTGGCGCGGGCGGGTGATTTGGTTGAAACGCAGATGAGCGGTTTTCGGATCGTGTGCGCGTTCGGTGCCGTATTCGCTGGAAAGCTTGGGCAGGATTTCGGTGTCGCCGCGTTCATCCAGCCATGCAGTGCGGACGTGCGGCAAACCCTGTTTCAGATCGATGTGCGCCGCCGGATCGCCATATGCGCCGCTGGTGTCATACACCGGAATCGGCGGATTGGCTTCCGTACCTTGCGCCGTGTAGGTGTCGTCCTGACGGATTTCGCGCAAAGGCACGCGGATGTCGGCGCGGCTGCCTGGGATATAGACGCGGTCGGAGTTGGGATATTGGAAGCGGATGCCGATGTCTTCGCTCAAGTCGGAAAGACGGCTCGCCTCATCGCCGGTTTTTTTAGCGGTAGTCATAAAAATTGCTCCTGTTTCTCGGTTATGAAATGGAAACAGGAGCATTGCTTTTTTTCAGACGGCCTTGCGGATATCTTCAATCGACCGTTTAAAATCACATTTGCCGAAACTCCCCACGCAGGTATTATCCTGTTCGGGTGTAAAGGGTATTTCTCAGCCGCTCGGTTTGAAAGCAGCACCCCTGTTTCTTTATTAACGAAAATTAAACCATGCGGCCGGTTTTTTGTAAAGCAACGTTTGGATATTTTCTGTCAAAAACGCTTGACAGCAATTCCGCCTTTCTGTATAGTTACAACTTCTGACGCGGGATGGAGCAGCATGGTAGCTCGTCGGGCTCATAACCCGAAGGTCGTAGGTTCGAATCCTGCTCCCGCAACCAAATATAAAGATCCCCTGCAGTCGCAGGGGATTTTACTTTATGCGGCATTTATTGCGAATTGCGGATGAATTGATGGAAAGGCCGTCTGAACCATTGGGTTTCAGACGGCCTTTTGCTGTCTTGCGGCGGGGTTTGGGTAAAAATGCGACAGACTTTTTTCAGACGGCCTCTTCCGATTTGGGCTTGTTGTCGTTGCGTAGGTGTTCTTTCAGGCGCTGCAATTCTTTTTTGTCCAACCATTTATTTCGCGAACGTTGCAACAGGATCACCAATGCGGCGATTTCGTTACGCATATTGGTGCTGAGCCAGAGGAAGCCTTGCCAGTCGTAATGCAGGCGGGCGGCCGGTTTGCTTAGTTCGGCATTGAGCGAAGTATCGATGCGGATGCGGCGGGCGTAGTGGCCTTTGATGAGGCGGACGGTCAGGCGCAGTTCGCGTTGGAGCTGGTTGAAATGGCGGTCGAGCAGGCGGATTTCGCTTTCGTTGAGCGTGGGCGCGCGCAGTTTGGCGGCGGTGGTCAGGAGCAGCTCGGTAGTGTTGACGATTTTGCGGTGGGCATGCTGCATGGCTTCCATCATATTGTTGCTGATATGGCTTTCGCCGGATGTGGCGGCCAGATGGCTGCGGCTTTTGACCATGCGGGCGTTGATTTGGCGCATTTTAATCATGTTTTGTTCCAAACGCTCGCGCGTCATGCGTTTGCCGTTGCTGATTTCGGCAATCATTTTGGCGCAGTCGGTGAGGTTGTCGGCAAGCATGAAGCGCCACATGAGCGTGGAGCGCAGGGGCAGGAGTTTGGCGGCGGCAATGGCGATGGCGGCACCAATCAAAACGTTCATGGCGCGCATCAGGCCGCTGTCGAGCCAATGGTGGCTGCTGTCGCCGATGAGCATGCACATGGTCAAACCGGCAAGCATGGCAACATAGCCGTTTTTGCCGACCGCAGACCAACCGGCCACTGCGCTGGCAGCGCCGATAATCAGATAGAAGAAAACGCCGTCTTGCAAATAAAGCTGGTTCAACCATAAAACGGCCAAACCGACGCCCAAACCGATGGCTGTGCCGAGCATGCGTTCGACCGCTTTGGAGTAAATCGCGCCTTGGAATTGCAGCATGCCGAGGACGACAAAGACGGTCATGCCGATCCACTCGCCGTGTTGCAGGTGGAAGACTTTGGCCAACAGGGTGGAAAACACGATTGCCAAGCCGAGGCGGAAGGCGTGGATATGGCGGCGATAGCGGTAGCGTTCGTAGGCGTTGAGCCAGCGTTCGGAAAAATGGAGGCGTTCGGATTGGGCAGGCATGTTGTAAGACGTATGGGTATGTGGGGATGTAAATTATAACTGATTGGTAAAGCAGATGAAATTTGAACTGCTCTCCAACAGCTTGTCCTATTGCAGAATTTCTCTGCTGCAAGCGGATATAATGGCGGCTTTGAATCAGACAGGCGGTGAAGAAATGGCGACGGTTTTAAGCGCAGGCGTGGATGAGGCGGGACGCGGCCCTTTGGTCGGCAGCGTATTTGCGGCGGCAGTGATTTTGCCGGAACATTTTGACCTGCCGGGTTTGACCGACTCAAAAAAACTGAGCGAAAAAAAGCGCGATATGTTGGCGCAGATGATTAAGGAACAGGCGGTCGCGTGGAGTATTGCCTTTGCCGACCCCGACGAAATCTTGAGACTGAACATCTTGCACGCAACCATGGCTGCGATGAAGCGCGCCATCGAGGGGCTGTCGGTCGCGCCCGACAAAGTGTGGATAGACGGCAACCGCGTGCCGAAAGATTTGAATGTTCCTGCCGAAGCCGTGGTCAAAGGCGACAGCAAAATCATCGAAATCTCCGCCGCTTCGGTTTTGGCCAAAACCGCACGTGATGCGGAAATGTATGAATTGGCGAAACGCTATCCGCAATACGGGTTTGACCGCCACAAAGGCTACGGCACGGCGCAACATTTGGCCGCCTTAAAACAATACGGCGTCTTGCCGGAACACCGCCGCGATTTCGCACCGGTCAAAACCTTATTGGCACAAGGCAATCTGTTTGAAGAATGAAAGCACATCAAAAGGCCGTCTGAAAGATTTCAGACGGCCTTGTTTTTGGAAAAGTATTATTTCAACGCAGCCAAACACTCTTTAATCAACTCAGGGCCGCGATAAATCAAACCGCTGTACACCTGAACCGCACTGGCACCCAAGCGGATTTTTTCTGCCGCGTCCGCGCCGTTCATGATGCCGCCGACGCCGATAATCGGCAGCTTGCCGTCAATGCGTTCCGCCAAAAGTTTCAACACCTGATTGCTTTTCTCGCGTACGGGCAAGCCACTCAAGCCGCCTTGTTCGCCTGCGAGCGGATGGCTGCCCAAGCTTGATTTGTCGATGGTCGTGTTGGTGGCGATGATGCCGTCCATTTCTACGGATTTGACCACATGGGCGATGTCGTCGATTTGCGCCTCGTCCAAATCCGGCGCGATTTTAACCGCCAGCGGTACATATTTACCATGCGCGGCCGCCAGTTGCGCCTGTTTGTTTTTCAAGGCTTCCAACAATGCGCTCAATTCGTCGCCGCCCTGCAAGGCGCGCAGGTTTTTCGTATTGGGGGAGGAAATATTGACCGTGATGTAACTCGCGTGGGCGTAGGCTTTTTCCAGGCAAATCAGATAATCGTCGGCCGCGTTTTCAATCGGCGTAACGGCATTTTTACCGATGTTGATGCCCAAAATGCCTTTAAAGCGGCTGTTTTCAATGTTGCGGATCATCGCATCGATGCCGTGGTTATTGAAACCCATGCGGTTGATGATGCCTTGGTGTTCGGGAACGCGGAAAAGGCGCGGCTGCGGATTACCCGGCTGCGGCTTGGGCGTTACCGTGCCGATTTCGACAAAGCCGAAGCCCAGTGCGGCAAACGCATCGATACACTCGCCGTTTTTGTCCAAACCTGCCGCCAAGCCGACCGGATTGGGCAGCTGCAAACCCATCAGCTCGGTTGGCCGGGTGTGGCTGTCCACCTTGGGCAGCAGGCCGAGTTTTTCGGCGGTACGCAAACTGTTGAGCGTGAAATGATGGGCCTTTTCAGCATCGAAACGGAACAGGATGGGGCGGACGAGTGAATACATGGCGGCGACTTTCTGAACGGTTGATGAATTTGGCGTTATTTTACCTGAAACCGTCAAACTGCCCCAAACGTCTGCATCGATATGATTTTATGGTTTGGCGGCAAATGAAAATAAATAGGGCTTTTGCGTGTATTCGGATAGTTTATTAAAATGGCAAAAGAGAGGTTTTTCAGACGGCCTGATGGATGTATCAAAAGGCCGTCTGAAAAGTTTTGATTTGATTGTTTACCTGATACAGGAATATTTTTATGAAACAGGCGGTTGATCCTTATGCGAGTTTCCGTGAGCTGACATTGCGGGGGATAATTCTCGGCGCGTTGATTACGGTGATTTTTACGGCATCCAATGTGTATTTGGGCTTGAAGGTGGGCTTGACTTTTGCGTCTTCGATTCCGGCTGCGGTAATTTCGATGGCGGTTTTGAAGTTTTTTAAAGGCAGCAATATTCTGGAAAATAATATGGTGCAGACTCAGGCTTCGGCCGCGGGTACGCTCTCCAGTATTATTTTTATTCTGCCGGGTTTGCTGATGGCCGGTTATTGGGCGGGCTTTCCGTTTTGGCAGACTACGCTGCTGTGTATGTCCGGCGGTATTTTGGGCGTGATTTTCACTGTGCCTTTGCGTTATGCGATGGTGGTGAAGAGCGATTTGCCTTATCCGGAAGGCGTGGCGGCGGCCGAGATTTTGAAGGTCGGCGACCATGATGCGGACAAACAGGAAGGTGGCAGCGGTATCAAGGAGTTGATGTCGGGCGGCGCTCTGGCCGGTTTGATGAGCTTCTGCGCAAGCGGTTTGCGCGTGGTGGCAGACAGCGCGAGCTTTTGGTTTAAAGGCGGCGCGGCGGTGTTTCAAGTGCCGATGGGCTTTTCGCTGGCTTTGCTGGGCGCGGGCTATTTGGTCGGCCTGACCGGCGGTATCGCGATTTTGCTGGGTATTTCGATTGCCTGGGGCGTGGCCGTGCCTTATCTGTCGGCGCATATTCCGCAACCTGCCGATATGGAGATGATTCCTTTTGCGATGTCTTTGTGGAAGGAAAAAGTCCGTTTTATCGGCGCGGGTACGATCGGTATCGCGGCTATTTGGACGCTGTTGACTTTGATGAAACCGATGGTCGAGGGCATGCGCCTGTCTTTCCGCAATTTCGGCGGCGCGCAGATGGCCGAGCGCACGGAACAGGATTTGTCGCCTAAGGCGATGATTGCCTGGGTGTTGGCGATGATGCTGGTGTTGGGCGTGTCCTTCTTCCACTTTATCGGCGACTCGCATATTTCCGGCGGTTTGGCTTGGCTGTTGGTGGTCGTATGTACGCTGCTGGCTTCGATTATCGGCTTTTTGGTGGCCGCGGCTTGCGGTTATATGGCTGGGTTGGTCGGTTCATCTTCCAGCCCGATTTCGGGTGTGGGCATCGTCTCTATCGTCATTATTTCGCTGGTGTTACTGCTGGTCGGCGAATCCGGCGGCTTGATGGCGGACGAGGCAAACCGCAAATTCCTGCTGGCGTTGACGCTGTTTTGCGGCGCGTCTGTAATTTGTGTGGCT
Organism: Neisseria sp. HMSC078C12; assembly: GCF_001838065.1. Lineage (NCBI taxonomy): Bacteria > Pseudomonadati > Pseudomonadota > Betaproteobacteria > Neisseriales > Neisseriaceae > Neisseria > Neisseria sp. HMSC078C12. The sequence continues at coordinate 147,905 of NZ_KV835582.1, forward strand.
TCGATTTCCAATGACAACCTGCAGGATTTGAAAACGGGTTATCTGGTAAAGGCAACGCCTTGGAAACAGCAGGTTGCGTTGATTGTCGGCTGCGTTGTCGGCGCATTGGTGATTTCGCCTGTGTTGGAGCTTTTGTATGAAGCCTACGGCTTTACCGGCGCGATGCCGCGTGAAGGCATGGATGCTGCCCAAGCCCTTGCCGCGCCTCAGGCAACTTTGATGACCACCATCGCCCAAGGTATTTTCTCGCACAATCTGCAATGGGATTATATTTTCACCGGCGTGGGCATCGGTGTGGCGTTGATTGCGGTCGATTTCACATTGCGCAAATCTTCCGGCGGCAAGCGCGCTTTGCCGGTATTGGCCGTGGGCATGGGCATTTACCTGCCGCCGTCTGTGAATATGCCGATTGTAATCGGAGCGGTATTGGCGGCGGTGTTGAAATCCGTCATCGCCCGCCGTCAGGAAAACCGTGAAGGCCGTCTGAAAAATGCGGAACGTATCGGTACGCTGTTCTCCGCCGGTTTGATTGTCGGCGAGAGCCTGATCGGTGTGATTATGGCGTTTATCATCGCCTTCTCCGTTACCAACGGCGGTTCGGATGCGCCTTTGGCCCTGAACTTGGAAAACTGGGATACGGCCGCCAAATGGCTGGGCTTGGCGTTTTTTGTCTTCGGTATGTTCGTGTTTGCACGCCGCGTGTTGAAAGCAGGACGTTAAGTTTGTAGGTTGAGAAAAGGCCGTCTGAAACCCAAAAAAATGGGGTTTCAGACGGCCTTTTTTAGTGGAAGTTTGTTTGGAATGATTTTAGGAAGTTTGGGTATAATTATCGCGGGGCTGGTAGCAAAAAAGCCCCATTGCAGTGGGGCTTTGTGCTGAAACCGCCCTAGAAAGGATGGTTTCAATCATGAAACATACCACTCGCACGGGTCGTTCATGGCTGAGACTGCGGACAGTCGTTAGGATTATCTTAACCCTGTTCCTGCTCTTAGTCAATTAAACGGCTGAAAACAAAAAACTGTTTTTCAGTTTCCGCCTGTTTGTCATGAACGGGCGGTTTTTTATTGTTTAACGCTGATTCAAACAATCTGCAATCGCTTTGGCAATTTTGGCACTGGCGCCTTGGTGTTGCGAAATGAATTGCTCGGTGTGGCTGATCAGCTGTTGGCGCAGCGTTTCGTCGTCGAGGTATTGGCGCGTGGTTCTGTACCAGGCTTCGGCGGTTTCGACGCGGACGGCGGCTTTGGCTTCGACGGCGCCTTTGCAGGCTTGGGCAAAGTTGTAGTTGGAGTAGCCGAAGAGGGTGGGGACGCGGCAGGAGATGGGTTCGATGATGTTTTGACAGCCGGCATCTACGAGGCTGCCGCCGACGAAGGCAATGTCTGCGCTGAGGTAGTAGGCGGCAAGCTCGCCCATACTGTCGCCTATCCAAACCTGTGTGTCGGGGGAAACGGGTTGTCCGTCGCTGCGTTTTTGGACGGTATAACCAAGCGATTTGGCGGTATCGTAGGCCGTCTGAAAATTTTCAGGGTGGCGCGGGACGATGACCAGCAAGGCATTGCCGCGGTAGCCCTGCCATGCTTTGAGGAGCAGCTCGGCTTCGTCTGTGCCTTTGTATACGCGCGTGCTGGCACAGACGACGACAGGGCGTGCGCCGATGCGTTCTTTAAAGGCGACGGCAAGCGGACGCAGGTCGTCGGGGGGCGCGATGTCGTATTTGGTGTTGCCGCAGACGTGGACGTTGGACGCGCCGATGAGGTGCAGGCGTTCGGCATCGGCGGCGGTTTGGGCAAAGCAGCCGGAGAGGGTCTGCATGGCAGGCTCGACCAACTTGCGGATTTTAAGATAGCCGCGTTGGGATTTTTCGGAGAGGCGCGCGTTGGCCAAAAAGAGGGGAATGCCTGCTTTTTGGCAGCCGTGCATCAGGTTGGGCCAGATTTCGGTTTCCATCAAAATGCCGCAGATGGGGCGGTGTTCGGCTAAAAATCGGGCGACCCATTCGGATTTGTCGTAGGGCAGGTAACGGCATTGCGCATCGGGGAACAGGGATTGCGCGGTGGCGCGTCCGGTCGGCGTCATTTGGGTAATCAGAAACGGCGAATCGGGAAAATGGCGGCGCAATGCCTGCACCAAAGGTTCGGCCGCACGCGTTTCGCCGACGGATACGGCGTGTATCCAAATCGGATGTTGCACGGGATTGGGATACGCCTGCCCGAAACGCTCGTCCCAATGCTCGAGATAGGCTGGGGATTTGAGGGCGCGGCGGCGCAGGTGGCGGCGGATCAGGAAGGGGGCGAGGTGCCACAGCGTGGCGTAAAGGCGGCGTATCATGCTTACGGGTCTTGTGTCGGAATAGGCCTATTTTATCGGAAACTGAAACGGAAGATATAGCTTTGATGCGTGTTTTACGCAAAGGAAACAGGCCGTCTGAAAGGTTTCAGACGGCCTTTGGTTCAGGCGTAAACGCTTTTACTTCACTTGCGCCATGTATTTTTTCAGACGGCCTTTGCTTTGCATGGCGCGGTTTTCCATTTCATCGACAACGGCTTGCGCTTTGGCTTTGTTCACCGGTTTGCCGACCTGGATCACGCCGCTCATGTTCATCATGCGGTGCGGCGGGCAGGTATAGACATACACGCCTTCCTTGTCGAGTTTGAGGGTGAAGTCTTTGCCGTCTTCGGAGAGGAAGTCGGCAACGCCCTCGGGCAGGGCTTTGCTTTGCACCCAGTGGCCGCTGTTGGTGGCTTTGAAGGTTACGGTGTCGCCGACTTTGGCGTTGACGTAGCCGGGTTCGAACACCATGCTGCCGTCTTTGCCGTTGTCGAGCATTTTGACTTCGTGGTTGGCGGCGTATGCGCTGAGGGACGCGGTCAGCATCAGGAGGAAGAGGGATTTTTTCATGGGGGAGTCCTTTTTGTGAAGAGTATAAAATGGTTGCGGGGCTGGTTTCTTGGTGGCAGATTTCTCAGCTAGGATTGCCGCATCGGGCGGATAACGGGCAGGCCTTTGCTGTCGTACAAAAGTTCGATGTCCACTTTGTACAGCCTGCCGATCATGTCCGCCTGCAACACGTCCTGCGGCGCGCCCTGCGCCTGTACTTTGCCTTCGCCGAGCAGAATCACGCCGTCTGAAAACTGCGCGGCGAGGCTCAAATCATGCAAGACCATCAGCGTAACCAGATTGTGTTCGTGCGTGTATTGCACCACGCGCTCCAAGAGGTTCAACTGGTGGTGCATATCCAGCGCGCTGACCGGTTCGTCCAGCATCAGGATTTCGGGGCGGCGCAGCATGACTTGGGCAAACATCACAAGCTGCCGCTGTCCGCCGGAAAGCCGCATGACGTCGCGGTGCGCCAAGTGGCCGATGCCCAGCTCCGCCATGATACTTGCGGCTTCGTGCAGCAGTTCGTCGCCGACGTGCATGTGCAGCGCGTCCATGCGGCCGAGCAGCACGACTTCCAGCGCGGTCAGCGAGGCTTCGGCGGCGGTGTCCTGCGGCATATAGCCTATGCGTTTGCGCCAGCTTTGCAGGTGGATTTTGCTCAACACTTCGTCGCCGTAGCAGATAGCGCCTTTGTGCGCCACTTCGCCGAAAATCGTTTTCATCAGCGAGGATTTGCCCGTGCCGTTCGGGCCAAGCACGGAATAGACTTTGCCTTGTTCCAGCGTCAAATCGATATTGTCGGCGACCACATAATCGCCGCGCCGGATGTGTACGTTTTCAAGTTTCAACATTTCAGACGGCCTATCGTTTCGTTAATACAATCCAGAAGAAGAACGGCACGCCGACAAACGACGTAACAATCCCCACCGGAAACAGCGCGCCGGGGATAATCACCTTGGACAACACGCTGGCGACCGATAAAAACGCCGCCCCTGCCAGCATCGCGCCGGGCAGGAAGAAACGCTGGTCTTCGCCCAAAAGAATCCGCGCCACATGCGGCGCGACCAAGCCGATAAAGCCGATCACGCCGACAAAACTGATTGCCGTTGCCGTCATCACCGCCACCAATACCAGCGTTTTCAGGCGCAAAAGTTGCAGATTGATGCCCAGCCCGACGGCGCGTTCTTCGCCCAAGCGCAACGCGGTCAGCTTCCACACGTCGCGCGAAAGCAGAAACACGCATACCGCCGTAACCGCCGCCGTAACGATGACCGTCTCCCAAGTCGCCTTGGTCAAGCTGCCGAACAGCCAAAACAGAATCTGCTGCGAAATCTCAGGCGCGGCGATAAACTGAATCAGCGACAAAATCGACTGAAACAGAAACAACAGTGCAATCCCCACCAGCACCAGCATCGCCGAGTTGAAGCGGCGCGCCGAAGCAAACAGAAACAAGATGCCCGAAGCCAGCATGGTCATCACAAACGCACCAATGGGGACGGCGACCGTTTCAGGCAGTCCGAAACCGCCGAACGCAATCACCACCGACGCGCCCAAACCTGCCGCCGCAGCCAAACCCAGCGTATAAGGGCTGGCCATCGGGTTGTTCAAGAGCGTTTGAATTTCCGCACCGCCGACACCCAAAGCCGCACCGACCACCAGCGCCATCACCGCAATCGGCAGGCGCAAATCCATCACAATTAGGCGGTTCATTTCATCGACTTCGGGTTTGTCCAGCAAAACATTGACCACTTCGCCGACCGGCAGCGTGTCCGTCATCGCCGGGCCGGTGGCGATGTCGAATAGGAAACTGACCGCCGCGATGATTAAAAACATCAAAATAATCAACCAACGCTTGCCTTCCAACTTGCGCTGGTTTTTCACAATCTCGGCGATAACCGAATCATTCATGTTTCAAACCTTTAAAAAAGAATGTTGATAAAGGGGAGAACGGGTTTGCCTTTTTCTTCCGCAAAAATTTCAGACGGCCTTCCGATTTAAAAGGCCGTCTGAAAATCTAAACTACCTTATTGTCCTTTCGGATACAGGTAGAACGTACCGTTCGGTACAACCGGCAGGTTTTGGCGGTAGAAGTCCAGATAGGTTTTCTCAGGGTTGAAATCCTTAAACAACTGCGGATAAATCGCTTTGGCCATAAACTGAATCGACGCGCTGTCGGACAGCGTGCGCGAGTTGGCGTGGTAGGCGGCGTAGAGGCGGTTGTTTTTAATCGCAGGCAGGTTGGCCCAGCCGGCGCGTTTGGCAAAACCGGCCAAGCGTTTTTCCGCTTCGGCTATCGGAATGCCCCAGCCCATCACCATGGCAGCAGGATTTTTCTTCAATTCGGTTTCGCGGCCGGTAATCACGATGACGTCAGGTTTGGCGGCGAGGACTTTTTCAGGATTGATCGGGCCGTAGAATTCGACCGAAGAAGCGGCGATATTGTTACCGCCGACCAGCGTTGCCATCGAACCCCACATGCTCTTGCCGAAGGTAACGCTGTGTTCGGCAGGGCCTTTGTTGCCGAACTCGACATAGACTTTAGGCTTGGGCAGGTTGGCTTTTTGCACGCGCGCCTGGATGGTGTCGGCAACGCGTTTGTAGTCTGCCGCCAGTTTGTCGGCTTTTTGCTGCTGGCCGGTCAGCGTGCCGATGAGTTTGGTCGATTGAACGTGTTTGGCCACTGTTTGCGCGTTGTAGTCCAACACGACGATGGGGATGCCGGCTTTGTTGATGCGGTCGAGATCGGAACCCAAAGCTTTGTATTGCCATTCGGCCAAAATCAGCAAATCGGGTTTCAACGCCAATACTTTCTCAATCGAGAAAGTGCCAACTTCCACTTCGCCCACGTCGGTCAGCTGATTCAGTTTAGGCACGGCTTTGCTGAATGCCGCCCAGCTTGGCGGCGCCCAGTCGGCCCAAACTGCTTTGGAAAAACCGACAACGTTGTCCAGCGCGGTTTTACCGCCGATGGCCATGTAGTCTTGGTAATAGAAGCCCAAAACCACGCGTTTGGCAGGCAGGTCGACGGTTACCTTACGGCCTACGGTATCGGTCAGCTGAACGGGTTTGGCAAAAGCCGATACGGAGCCGACGGATAAAGCGGCGGTGGCAATCAAGGCAGAAAGTTGCGTAAATCTCATAAATCATTCCTTTAGAATATGATGATAATTACTATCTTTTAGTAAATTTACAAGGTATTGGGTATTTTTTCAAGTTAAACGAAAGGATAGACATGTTTCGGAATAAAAAGTTGCATCATTAAACGAAGGAAGAGTGTTGATATAGGGATTGAGTATGATGAAGCCCTAGTGAAAAGGAAGGGTATTTGTAAACCTAAAGCCATAAGTGGGCAGTAGCTGGAAGGGATAGGCGAAGGGTTATTGATGGCCAAGATACAAGGCCGTCTGAAACCTTGCGATTCGGGGTTCAGACGGCCTTTGATGCGAACATAAAGGCTGTTGTTTCACTTGTTCCGTATATTTTTTTAGACGGCCTAAGCGGTGTTTGGGAAAAGTGAAAAAGGTTGGTTTTTGAAATGGCGAAATAGGAAAGGCTTGGGGGAAATCGGGTGTCAACCCAAAATGGGAAAAATAAAAAGGGCGTGTTCAATACGCCCTTGTGTCGGTTTCGGATATTTTGCGAATTTCAGACGGCCTTGTCTTCGTTCTGTTCGCTTTGGTTGAGGATTTTAATCAGTTTTTCGGCTTTTTCCGGGTCTTCGCAGCGCAGGATTTTGGCGGCATCGTTTTCAAGATGGCCGGTGTGGCTGTGCAGGATGATGTTTTTAACCGAAAGCAGGTTGTTAGGGTTCATGGAGAATCGGCGTAAGCCCATGCCGAGCAGCAGGCGGGTAAAGACGGTATCGCCGGCCATTTCGCCGCAGATGGAGACGCCTTTTTCCATACGGTTTGCCGTGCGGATGATGTGTTGCAGCGTTTTGAGGACGGCAGGGTGGCCGGGTTGGTAGAGGTGGCTGACGCTGTCGTCGCCGCGGTCGACCGACAGGAGGTATTGAATCAGGTCGTTGGTGCCGATGGAAACGAAGTCGACGAGCTTGAGGATGCTGCCGACGGTCATGGCGGCGGACGGGATTTCGATCATGCAGCCGATGCTGACCGGGCCGAAGGTTTCGCCGCGTTCGGTCAGTTGGCGTTGGGCCGTGTCCAGATGGATAAGGCATTGGCGCACTTCTGAAATGGATGTAATCATCGGCCACATCATGCGCACGGGGCCGTGGGCGGCGGCGCGGAGGATGGCGCGCATTTGGGTGCGGAACATGACCGGCTCGGCGAGGCACAAACGGATGCCGGTCAGGCCGAGCGCGGGGTTGAGGCTGCCGTTGGGCGTACTGTTTTGGCCGAACCAGCGCGGATTTTTATCGACGCCCAAGTCGACGGTGCGGATGGTGATGTTTTTGCCTTTGAGTTTTTTGACGATGCCGGCATAGACTTCGTATTGTTCGTCTTCGGTCGGCATGTTGTCGCGGTTGAGGTAGAGGAATTCGCTGCGGAACAGGCCGACGCCGTCTGCGCCGAAGTTGTGCAGGGCTTTGATGTCTTCGGCGGATTCGATGTTGGCGAGCAACTCAATGTTGATGCCGTCGGCCGTGGTGGCGGCGGTTTTTTTGATTTTGTTGAGTTCGCGCTTGTGGCTGCGGTATTCGCGGGCGAGGCGGCGGTATTCGTTGAGGACGACTTCGTCGGGATCGATGATGAGGACGCCGTTGATGCCGTCGACGATGACGATTTCGTTTTCGGTGATGAGTTTGCGGGCGTTGTGCAGGCCGATGACGGACGGGATGTCGAGGCTGCGGCCTAAGATGGCGGTGTGGCTGGTCGGGCCGCCGGCATCGGTTACGAAGGCGGTAATGTGCTGCTCTTTGAATAGTACGGTATCGGCAGGCGAGAGGTCGTGCGCGATGAGGACGGTGTCGTCAAACAGGTTGCCGGCGAGGTTGATTTCGTTGCTTTGACCGACAAGGTTGTTGTGGATGCGGCGGACGACTTGGAGCATGTCCTGTTTGCGTTCGCGCAGGTAGTCGTCGTCGATGCTGTCGAACTGGGCGGCGAGCTTGTCGCTTTGTTGTTTCAATGCCCATTCGGCGTTGATTTTCTGCTCGCGCAAAATGTCGATGGGTTCGCGCGAGAGGGTAACGTCGGTCAGCAGCATGAGGTGTAGGGAAATGAACGCGCCCAATTCGGTCGGGGCGTTTTCGGGAATCGCGCCGCGCAGTTGTTCCAATTCTTTGCGCGTGGCTTTGATGGCGTTGTCGAAACGGGCAACTTCGGCATCGAGCTTGTCGGGATCGATGTCGTATTGGGGAACTTCCGCCGCGCCGCGCGTGATGAGGTGGGCGTGGCCGATGGCGATGCCTTTGCCTGCGGCCACACCGTGTAGGACGATGCTCATTATTCGCCCTCGCCGAAGTAGTCGTTGATGAGGTCGGTCAATGCCTGCATGGCGGCGGCTTCGTCTGCGCCGTCTGTTTCCAGCTCAATCACGGTGCCTTTGGCGGCGGCCAGCATCATCAGGCCCATAATGCTTTTGCCGTTGACGCGGTTGCCGTTTTTGGTGACCCAGACTTCGCTTTGGAATTGGGAGGCGGTTTGGGTGAATTTGCTGGAGGCGCGTGCGTGCAGGCCGAGTTTGTTGATGATTTCGATTTCTTGTTTGAGCATGGATTTCCCCTAATGGTTGTAAAGTGAATGGTTTCAGACGGCCTTAGCCGTTTTCTTTGCACACCAGGTCTTCGGGTGCGGATGTAATGGCGAAAATGCCCCGGATGGCGGCTTCTTTGACGGTTTCGGTGAAGTCGGAGAGGTTTTCGGCTTGTGATGAGTATTGGATGGCTTTAATCATCATCGGGGCGTTGAGGCCGGTCAGGATGGCGGATTTGTTTTCGCGCACCAGCCGGCGTGCGGCGTTGCACGGGGTGGCGCCGAAGATGTCGGTCATGATCAGTACGCCGCGGTTGTCGGGAAATTCCTGCAAGGCGGCGATGGCGTTATTGATGATGTCGTTTTGGTCTTCATTGGGCTGAACGCCGAGAATACGGACGTTTTCGGGAAAGCCGTTGGGGAAGAAATGGTGGGTCAGCCCTTGGTAGGCTTCGCCTATGGTTTCGTGCGTGATGATAAGCAGGCCGATCATGATGTGTTCCTAGTGTTGGTTTGAGGCCGTCTGAAAACCTTTCAGACGGCCTTGGTTTTATTTGTTGTTTAAGGCGTAGATTTCGCCGAGGTTGCGCCAGCAGCCGGCGGCATCCATGCCGTAGCCGAAGACGTAGCGGTTGGGCACGTCCAAACCGACATAATCGGCTTGGGTCGGTTTTTCTTTGTCGATCAGCTTGTTGGCAAATACGGCCGCACGGCAGCTCGCCGCGCCCATTTCCAACAGTTTTTCCTGAATGGCGGCCATGGTGTGGCCTTCGTCCAAGATGTCGTCCAAAACGACGACATGACGGCCTTTGATTTGCTCGGGGTCGGGCATGCGTTTCCAGTTGAACGCGCCGCCTGCGAGTTTGTCGCCGTAGCGGGAAACGTGGACGTAGTCAAAGTCCAGAGGGAAGCGCAACAGTGGCAGCAGCTGTCCTGTAAACACCACCGCGCCACCCATGACAGGCAGCAACAGGGGGTATTTGTCGGCCAAGTCGCGAGTGATGTCGTCGGCAACTTTTTGCAAGGCCGCGCGGCATTGTTCTTGGTCAAACAGCAAGTCGGCGTTGTCCAGCATGGCTTGGGTTTCAAGGCGTTTGGTTTCTAAGTCGGTCATGATAGGTCGTGTTGGGTACGGTTAAAAACAAATTATATAGCGGATTCAATCAATTTTCGATACAGGCCGCAATGGCGTATGGAAAGGGAGGAAATTGAAACCGAACGTGTTCAGACGGCCTTTTGTCCTTCCGCTTCGTCCACCAGCAAAAATGCCGCCAAAGCCAAAGCGGTCAATACCGCCGTCAACACCATCGCCCGTCCGTAATTGTCCGCACCGGCGCGCCCGAGATAATCGTAAATCAAAGTGGTCAGCGTCTGCCATTCGGGGCGCGACAGGAACAATGTGGCTGCAAATTCGCCGATACACGTTGCCGAAGCCAAAGTCAGGCCGCGCCGCAAAGCCGGTTTCAATAAAGGCGCAGTTACATAACAGGCCGTCTGAAAACCGTTTGCGCCCATGGTGCGCGCCGCCGCCGCGTAATCTTTGGGTAAACCGTCCCACGCGGCCAATACGTCTTTGGCCACAAACGGATACGCCAACAACGCATAAGTCGCCGTCAGCAGCCACAGCGAAGCCGTCCACTGCGGATAGAGCAGCAATACACCAAACGCGATGCACACGGGCGACACCATAAACGGCAAAAACATCAGCGCGCGCAACCACGCCATTTGCCGTGCCGCCGCCGCATACAGCACGCCCAAAACCGTTGCCGCCGCCACGGCTGCCGCAGAGAAACGGATCGTGTTCCACGCAGCCGCCCACGTTTGCGCTTCCAGCAAAACTGCCCACGAAGAGCCTGCCGCTGCCGCCTTGAGCCACACCGCCGCCAAAGGCAGCAGGCAGCACAGCACCAACATGGCCAATACCGTTGCCGTCAGCCATTTTTCCCAAGCCCGTACCGGCGAGCGCGGAGGCAAGGGCGAGACCGACTTATCCACCGCCACGCGCTTACTCCAATACGCATACAAACCGCCGGCCGCCGCCGTAGCCGCCAGCACCAGCCACACCAACACCGACGCACGCGCCATGTCCAACTCGTAAGCCACCAGCCGGTAGATTTCCACTTCCACCGTTGCAAAACGTTCGCCGCCGAGCAGCAAGGCCAGCCCGAAGCCTGAAAAACAATATAAAAACACCAGGCACGCGCCGCCGACGACCCATGCACGCACCACCGGCCATTCGACCCAGACAAACCGCCGCCACGCGTCCGCGCCCAACGATTGCGCCGACAGCAACCGCGCCTGCGGCACGCGCACAAATCCCTGATACGCCGAGCGCACCAAAACCGGCAGGTTGAAAAACACATTGCCGTAAATCAGCAGCCACGGCGTGTCCTGCCAACCTGCCGCCAGTATGCCGTGTGCGCCGAACAAGGCTAGCACACCCATGCCCGCCACCAAAGTCGGCATCACGAAAGGCAGCATCAGCAGACGCAAAACCATACGCCGTCCGGCAAAATCCATCCGCGCCAGCACCCACGCCGAAGGTACGCCCAAAGCTGTAACCAAGACGCAGGTCAAAACCGCCTGCGCCACCGTCCAGCCCAAGCGCAGGCGCATATAGTCATCAGCCACCACTTCCGCCCAAGCACCCTCGCCGTCGTAAAACGCCAGCGACAGCAAAGGCGCGGCCACCATGACCGCCAAGAAACCCAAAGGCAGCAGCAACAGCGCACACCGCCGAATCCAAACCTGCATCGATGCGTACCCGAGAATAAAAACGCCTATTTTAGCCCGAGTTCGGCGTAGAAGGTGGTATTCCTGCCCTTGTTTTCAGACGGCCTGGGCAGCCTGACGGATAAAACTGATGTTTATTCAAAATTTTCAAACATTTACGAAATGTCTTCAAAAAGGCAACATAATTGGTTGGGCATTTTTGATACAATCCGCCGCTTCAAAAAATCAAATAAATCAAAAACAAGGAAACATTATGACCACTACACGTCCCCAAACCTACGATACCGTCTCGCGCGCATTGCACTGGCTGACCGTACTCGGCTTCATCGGCATCCTGACCACCATCGCCATCTGGACCATTTATGACGGCGAAGAATGGGTCGGCGCACTCTTCGGCGTGCACAAATCCATCGGTTTCATCACGCTGCTGGTGATTATCGTGCGCATTGTTTGGGCTTTACTCAATGCGTCCAAACGTCCTGCCGCCGACAGCTTTGCCGCCAAAGCCGGCCACCTTGCCCTTTACGTCCTCATGCTTGCCGTTCCCGTTATCGGCATGATCCGCCAATACGGTAGCGGCCGCGGCCCGTTGAAAGTATTCGGTGTCCAAGTGATGCAGGGTTCGCCTGAGAAAATCGAATGGATGGCCAACCTCGGCAATATGGCGCACGGCAAACTCGGCTGGCTGCTCTTCGCGCTGGTCGCCGGCCACATCGCCATGGTCGTCGTCCACCGTATTCAAGGCCACGACGTTTTGTACCGCATGATCGGCCGCCGTTCTTAATTTGAAACGGTAAACAGCCAAGGCCGTCTGAAAACAGTTGCCCAAGCAAAACTGTTTTCAGACGGCCTTTTTGTATTTGTGTTAATCTGCAAAAGTAGGGCAGGCGTTTTGCCTGACTGTTGTCTAAATACTGTAACCGTACCGAGAAACACCATGACTGCTCCCATTCTCGCCATCACTTCCGGCGAACCGGCCGGCATCGGCCCCGACATCTGCCTTGATTTGGCTTTCGCCGACCTTCCTTGCCGCCCCGTTGTTTTGTGCGATAAAAACCTGTTGGCGCAAAGGGCCGAACAGCTCGGCAAATCCGTCATCCTGCGCGATTTTCAAGCCCAAGCGGCCGATCCGTTTCCCAAGGGCGAACTCGAAGTCCTGCATATTCCTTTAGATGCCGAGTGTCAGGCAGGCGAACTCAATCCTGCCAATGCCGCGTATGTGCTCCGGCTGCTGGATACGGCGTATCAGGGCATTTCAGACGGCCTGTTTGCCGGTATGGTGACTGCGCCGCTGCATAAAGGCATCATCAACGATGCCCACGCAGGCAACGGCTTTTTCAGCGGCCATACCGAATACCTCGCCGAAAAAAGCCATACCGAACAAGTCGTCATGATGTTGACCGGTGGCGGCCTGCGTGTGGCATTGGTTACCACCCATCTGCCGCTGAAAGATATTTCCGCCGCCATCACGAAGCCTTTAATCGAGTCGGTTGTCCGCATTCTTGAACACGACCTGCGCCATAAGTTCGGCATAGCCAATCCGGTCATCCTCGTTACCGGCCTCAATCCCCACGCCGGCGAAGGCGGCCATTTGGGACACGAAGAAATCGACACCATTATTCCGGCACTTCATGCACTGCAGGCTGAAGGCATAGACGCACGCGGCCCTTATCCGGCCGATACCGTGTTCCAACCCTTCCTGCTTAAAGATGCCGATGCCGTCCTCGCCATGTATCACGACCAAGGGCTGCCTGTACTCAAATACGCCGGTTTCGGCGAAGGCGTGAACATTACCCTCGGCCTGCCCTTTATCCGCACCTCCGTCGATCATGGCACGGCCTTGAGCTTGGCCGGTACGGGCAAAGCCGATTCCGGCAGCCTGATGACCGCCGTCCGCGCCGCGCTTGATATGGCGCACAATATGCAGCAGGCCGTCTGAAGCGTGGAGGTTTGATCGTTTGTCGGCGTAAAGTGTTCCTGTAAGAGCATCATCAGGAAATATTTGCCTGCCGATTTGATGAGGCCGATAAATATTTGGACAATAATCTGCACTTTATTGGAAAAGCCATATCAAAAGGCCGTCTGAAACCCAGATGTTTAGGGTTTCAGACGGCCTTTCAGTTTTTTGGCTTACCAAATTTCAGATAAAGTTTCTTTGACTTTGGCCTTCACTTCCGCACCGAAGCGGCGGCTGAGCATTTTGCTGAAATCGTCTTGCGGCGTGTAGTTGACCAGCTCGGGGGCTTTGACGACATTGCGGGCAACGCTGTAAATGCTGCCGAAGTCGTCAATCAGGCCGACCTGTTTGGCTTCTTTGCCGGTATAGATGCGGCCGCTGAAAACATCGGGATACTGTTTGTCTTTCAACCTTGCGCCGCGGCCGAGTTTGACGGCTTTGATAAATTCTTGGTGGATATCGCCCAACATGGTTTCCCAAATTTGGGTTTGCGCCGGCGTTTCAGGCGTGAAAGGGTCGCCCATGCCTTTGTTGCTGCCGGCGGTTTTCAGACGGCGTTTGACACCGGCTTTGTCCATCAAGCCGGTAAAGTCAAAACCACCGCCGATCACGCCGATGCTGCCGACAATGCTGGACGGGTCGGCGTAAATTTTGTCGGCAGCGGCGGCAATGTAGTAGCAGCCGGAAGCGCACATGTCTTCGGCAACGAGGTAAACAGGGATGTCTTTGTGTTCGGCTTTGAGGCGGCGGACTTCGTTAAAGGCCGTGTTGGACACGACAGGCGAACCGCCGGGGCTGTTGGCGCGGATGATGATGGCTTTGGCGTTGGCGTTTTCGTAGGCGGCTTCCATGCTGTCGCGCAGGATTTGGACTTGGTCGTCGATGTCGTTGCCGATTTCGCCGGTCAGGTCGATAACGGCGGTGTGTTCGCTGCGGGCTTGGACCGACGTGGTTTTTCCTTCTTCTTCTGCAAGGCCGAAAATCAGGCTGAGGAAGATGAGGACGGCGACGCCGCGCCAGATATTGCGCCAAATGCGGGCGCGGCGTTGTTCTTGGTAGGCGGCGAGGAGGACTTCGCGCAGGGTGTTGCGCTCCCAGTTGTCGACGGGGGTGGAGGCGGAAGAGGGTGTGTTTTGGGCATCGCCTTCACGGTGGATTCGGTATTGCATGATGTGATGTGCTTTCGTGCAGGCCGTCTGAATGTTCAGACGGCCTTATCGGTTTTAGTTGATGGAATAGCCGCGCAGGTATTGCGTGCGCTCGCGGGTCATGCGGGTTTCACACTGCAGACGCAGGTATTCTGCTTGTGCGGCGTTGTCTGCGGACGCGGCGGCTTGTTGGCAGTTGAGTTTTTTGCTTTGAATCCAGGCGCGTTGCTCGCCAAGGATTTGTTGTTTGACGTCGCTGTCCAAGCCGCCCCAGAGGTCATTGATCTCGCCGTCCGCCTGACGGTTTTGCGCGCGTGCGTTGTCGAGTTCGCTTTGGCTGAGGCCGGGCGGCCCGTTGCGTTGGGTTTCATGGTCGGGGCGCAGGACTTCGTAATCTGAATCGTCGCCGTCATCGGTCAGGCCGGCAGTCTGGCTGGCGGCGTTGTTTTCCAGGATGTCTTGCGGATTGAGGGTGGGCGGTTCTTCCGTGTTTTGGTTTTGCAGCAGTTTGATGGCCTGCTCTTTGGACACGGGTTTGCCGTCTATCATGACGATGCTTTTCACGCCGTAGGGCAGTAGGGTGGCGGAAAGGGTTTGGGCGGTGGAACTCAGGGTATTGTCTTCGAAAACCGGTTTGCCGTCTTTGTCGGGGGTGTAGAGCAGGGTGGTGCTGAACGTGTTGTTTTCAAAGGTCAGGTTGCTGCCCATCAGTTTTTGTTCGAGCATGTCGGCCAACGGGGTGCTGCCGTAAATCAGCGGGCTGTTGTCTATGGCCGTTTTGAGGATGGTGTCGGGAATACGGATTTTGAGGTTGGCGCGGCAGATGGCTTTGCCGTCGTCTTCGGTTTCTTTGGGGTCTTCAAGCAGGGTTTCTAATTCGAGGCCGGCGGCGATGATTTTGTCGGCATCGACGAATTGGCGGTTGTCATTGCGGGCGAAGGAGCGCGCTTGTTGTTTGAGGGTGTCTTCGATGGTGGTACGGATGTTTTGCAGTGTGGCCGGTTGGGCGCAATCAAGTGCGGCTTTGGGCTCTTCTTTGCTGCATGCGGCAAGCAGAATCGTGCTTAAAATCAATACGGAAGCGGTTTTTTTGTACATGTGTACTCCTGAAGGTGACGGCCTTTCAGACGGCCTGACGTGCCTATCATAGCAAAAGCACTTGCTGCAAGTAAATGCGGCAAGTGCTTTTCTATGTCGGACGTATCAGCCTTTGATGACGCTGACGAAGCCGGAGAGGATGGCGGCGTTGAGCAGGTCAACGAAGAATGCACCCACCATAGGCACAATCAGGAAGGCTTTGTGCGAAGGGCCGAAAGTTTGGGTAATGGACTGCATATTGGCAACGGCAGTCGGGGTGGCACCCAAACCGAAACCGCAGTGGCCGGCTGCCAAGACGGCGGCGTCGTAGTCGCGGCCCATGAAGACGTAGGTAACGAAGGTTGCGTACAGAATCATGACGACGGTTTGTACGGCCAGGATGATGGTTACCGGGCCTGCCAGACCGGTCAATTCCCACAGTTTCAGGTTCAGAAGGGCCATGGCGAGGAAAAGCGACAGGGAGGCGTTACCGAATACGTCGATGGCGCGGTCGAACATATTGACTTTGAAGGTTGCAGTCAGGACGTTGCGGATGACCACGCCGGCAAACAGACACCATACGAATTTAGGCAGGTCGAAGAAGGCTTTGTCGTAGCCGTCGACAATTTCGGCAAAAGCCAAACATGCGGCAAACATCGCGAGTGTTTCGACAGCGGAGTCAGCCGTAATCAGACGGGTACGTTGCGCTTTTTCGAAGACGTCGTCGGTTTGGTCGTTGTCAACTGGTTTTTTGTTTGTTTCCAGAGGTTTGCGACCCATTTTGTTGATCAGGCGACGGGCAACGGGACCGCCGATCAGGCCGCCGAATACGAGGCCGAAGGTGGCGGAAGCCATACCCAAGCCGGTTGCGCCGGTCAGGCCGAATTTGCTTTCAAAGTCAGGACCCCATGCGCCGGCTGTACCGTGACCGCCGGTCAGGGTAATCGAACCGGTAATCAGGCCGATCAGCGGATCCAGACCCAATGCGCTTGCCAAGCCGACACCGACGAAGTTTTGGACGATGATGAATGCACCCACCACGGCGGTAAAGATAACCAAAGGCAGGCCGCCCGCTTTCAAACGGGAGAAGTCGGCGCTCAAACCGATGGATGTAAAGAAGATAAGCATGAACGCATCTTGCAGCGGTTTTTCAAATTTGAAGCTGACGCCGTAGGCTTCGTGCAGGGCGAACAGGACGATAGCGGCAACTAGACCGCCGGCGACCGGCTCGGGAATATTGAAGTCTCGTAAGAATTTGATTTTTTGAACCAGAAATTTACCAACCAGCAACACGAGCGTGGCGGCAATCAGTGTGTAATAACTGTTGAATTCCCATTCCATGTTGTTTCACCTCCTAGAAATGTTTTTCCGAGTATCCGTTTCTTTCCGGATGCAGTGTGTTTCAACGCTTGGCGTTATCCGCCGAGAGTCATGGTATTGATGCGCGGACAAGGTGTTTCCGGAAAGAAATGAAAACGATGGCTTGTCCGTGAAAAATAACTGGCAAATATTAGGGGAATAGTTAAAGATTGTCAAAAAATGCGTGTGTAAATCTTTTCAGACGGCCTTTTGTCCGATGGCATGATGCGCTTCGCGGCGCCATTGTTCCAATAGGGATGTTAATAACCCGGCCGAGGTATGCCCGTTGCCGATGGCGGCCTGCAGCCAGTAGCAGGCAGTCGGAACATGGCAGCTTACACCTTGCCCGTGATAGTAAAAACAGGCGAGGTGGTATTGGGCGGAAGGGTGGTTTTGTTCGGCAGCAATGGCGTACCAGTGGGCGGCCGCCCAAGGGTCTTGCGCCGTGCCGAGGCCGTAATGGTAGATGCGGCCCAAGGCTGCCGCCGCGTTTTTGTGGTGGAATTCGGCCGCTTCCATGTAATTTTTGCGCGCGGCATTGTAGTCGGCAGGACGGCCGATGGCGCGGGCCTGTGCTTCCGCCAAGCGGTATGCGGTCTCGGTTTGTTGCTGTTGCAGGGCGGCTGTTTTGATTTGTTCGTATTGTTGCGGATGGTACAGCGCGGCATCGCTGACGAGTTTTTGTGCGGCGGCGGCAGAACCCAGCGCGGCGGCACGGTGGTAGTAATCGTGCGCGACATGGTTGTCGGCTTTGATGCCGAGGCCGTAGCGGTAGAGGTCGCCCATGATTTTCAAGGCTTCGGGATGGTTTTTCTCGGCGGCGGCTTTGGCGTAGCGTGCCGCTTGGAACGGGTCTCGTTCGGAAAGTTCGCCGGTCAGGGCGTATTGGGCCAGCTTGGCTTGAGCTTCCGCTTGTTCCTTGTCGGCAGCACGACGATACCATTCCAAGGCTTCGGGTCGGCGTTGGGCGGCAAGAAGGTCGGCCAGCAGGGTTTGTGCGGCGATGTGGCCGGCTTGCGCGGCTTGTTCGAGGTATTGTTCGGCTTGTGCGTGGTCGGGGCTGATGCCTGTGCCGTAGAAGTAGATTTGACCGAGTTGCCAACAGGCGGCAGTCACGCCGAGTGCGGCCGCTTTTTCGTATTGTTCGACGGCTGTCGCAAAGTCGCCTTGGCGTTGATGATGGCGTGCCAGATGGTAATACGCAGGCGCGGCATATCGGGCGGCGGCAAGCTCTGCCCAGTAGAGCGATTGTGGATCGTTGCGTTGCGCGTGGTAACGCATGAGGATTAATTGGGCTTCAGGGTGTCCCTGCTCACCCAGCCAGGCATATTCGTTGAGGAGCTGTCCGGTCGGGGTGCCGTTGTGTTCGCGCTGTTGCAGCAGGGAGAAGAGCGCTTTGGGGTGGCGTTGGGCCGCGGCGGCTTCCAACCATGAAAGTGCCTGCTCCGGTTGGCCGTTTTGCAGCAGATGGTTGCCCAATACGAAAGCAGCTTCCGCATAACCTTGCTCTGCCGCCTGTTGCAACAGGGACAGGGCTTGGGCGGTATGGGATTGTTCCAAAAGGGCGGCAGCTTGCCGGTAGAGGATTTCAGGAGCGGCGGTCATGGTTTGCGGGCGGATAAAGTGGAAGACGGGTGCTGCGGCATATAGGCGGCGATGCCGGTCGATGGCTTTGTGAAAAATAGGGTTCGGCACAGTTTTGCAGTTGCCTTACCGGCCTGCCTTTAAAGATGTTTGGCTTGTTGTATTATTTTCCTGGGGAAACATCTCTATTCAGTGCGTTACAAAGCTTTCGGCTTGAGTCGGCATGCGTTCATGACAGCTCGGTCATTATACTGTTTTTGTAATTTATTGTTAATGATAAATGCGGTTTTTTATGGTTTGTTTACATGACGGCGGCTGGGATGTTGATTGTTTCAGGCCGTCTGAAATGTTTTTCAGACGGCCTGAATTATTTTTGCTAAGTCAGGTTGTCGGAGTGGAAGAGTCGGAGGTTTTTTTGTTGGGGAAAAACACCTGACTGTAGAAGTTGCCGTTAATTTGGGTTACGTTGAGGTGGTACATACGGTAGGCATGGAACAGGTCGCTGTCAGGCGGCGTCGGATGATTCCAAAATTCTGCCAAGGTATTTTGGTCGGTTATGCCGGGAATGTCGTAATGGGCGCGGCCGAGGACTTTGACTGGCATGTTGTGGATCAAGCCGGACAGGCCGCTGGTGCTGTTGATGGTAACCATGCCGAGGCCGTGACGCAGGAAAACAGGCAGGGGGACATCATGGACGTAAGTGATACGGCCTTTGAGTTTGGGGTGTTTTTTGATAAAGCGTTTGATGTCGCGCGAATAGTCGATAAAGCCGCGGTCCATCGGATGATGCTTGATGATGAGGTTGGTATCGGCAGGCGCGTGTGCGGCAAATGAGGCCAAGACATGGAGCAGGAAGCTGCGGACGCTGGAAAAGTCGCAATGGATGCGGACTTGGCTGTCGTTGAATACCTGCAAGGGAACAATAAAAAATTTGCCGTATTTGCCCGCCTCCACGCGTTTGGCGATTTGGATGTCTTCAATATAGTAGTTCAAACGCTTGAGGATGGAGATTGACCACAGTTTGAGGTAATGGCCGGCATTGGATGCGCGGTGGTGGATGTAGTTCGGGTACTTGTTCGGATTGCGGAACAATTCGATATAGTAACGGACGGCATTTTTGGCCATGGGCGTAAACCCGCCGCGTACCGGTATCGGCGCTTTGTATTCTTTCTGGGCCAGCTTGGGGAATTGTTCCAGAAAAAAGTCGGCACGGCGCGGCAACGGGGAGAATGCGTTGACGCCGTCTTTTTCTAAGGTGATGTAGTAGGGGCGGAAATAGCCTTCTTCAAATGCCCAGAAACTGGCTTGGTTTTCGTTTGCAATTCGTTTGGCCAGGAGATGGTAGGGACGTGTGTCGCCAAAGCAGACAACGGCCTGGATGTGATGTTGAACGATGTATTCTTGCAAAAATTCAGGAAAGGCATCGTAGCTGTCGTTAAAAGTAACGGTATGCGCTTGAGTGGGCAGATAAAAATAGTCGTCGCCTGCATTAAAGTTGAATTTATGTACGGTTTTGCCGTTTGCGGTCAGCCAGCCGGCGAGGCGCTGAAAAAAATCGCCGACAGGGCCTTGAAGCAGCAGGATGTTTTCTGCGCTTTCAAGTAAGTTTTGCAGGTTGTTTTGGAGGACGGGCTGTTTCATGTCGCAATGTGATTTTGTTTTTTATGTAATAGTTTTGGGTTGAACTTTTAAGCATACGCCAAGCGTATTAACGATGCAAAAGCAATGATGCTGCAATTGAAGCCGGTTTATGACGCATTGTTAATTTTGATGGCATTTATTTAAAAGATCGATATAGTTGTTTGATTTTACCTAATTTTTTGGCAAAGTACCCACGATGTAATCCGTTGTTGTTTTTTTGCATATTTTTTTGTCGTATCAGGATTTGGGCTGCGGTTTCCGCATTGATGGCCTGATGGGTTTCGGGGTGGATGTAGTCGGGATAGTGGATGAGCGTGCCGGCGATCAGCTGCCAAAGTTCAAGCCTGCGGCTGCGGCGCGGAATGGGGAGCAGATCTTGGGTAAGCCCCCAACCTGCGTAAAAAGGCAGGCCGTAGCAGCTGACTTTTTTGCCGCGCAACAGGGCTTCAAAACCAGTCAGCGAAGTCATGGTGTGAACTTCGTCTGCGTGTTGGAGACAAGTCAGGATGTCGGCCTGTTCGGCGGTTTGGTCGGCATATCGTGCCGTATCTTCAGGGGAGATATGGCCGATACGGTTACCGCTGACTACATCGGGATGCGGTTTGTAGATGATATAGGCGTCGGGGTTTCGTTCGCGTACGGTACGGAGCAAATCCAGATTGCGATAGATTTGGGGCGAACCATAGCGGATCGACGCATCATCTTCAACCTGGCCGGGAACGAGGATCACGGTTTTGTCGGTTGAAGGGGCGGTAAAGTCCGAGCTGCCGACATTGTATTTGCTGATGCGGTTTTCGGTCAGCATTTTTTGCAGCTTCAAGGCCGTCTGAAAGTCTTGATTGTCGAAGTTTTGGTTTTGCAGGATGTGTTCAAGACGGGACGGGGTTTCGGCGTTGAAATAAATGCCCATATCGTCGGTAACGAGCGACAGCGGCGGGACTAAATTAGAACCAAGCCCGACCGAACGGATAAAGCCGTCTTCCATGCGCAACAGGGGGATGTTGTGTTGTTCGGCAAAACGGACGATGGCCTCTTTGCCGTTGCCCCAGGCAAGGATGCGTGCATCGTCGGACAGTTTGACCCCGGCCAGTTTTTGGGTGGAGGAAATAAATTTTAGACGGCATGAGGGTACGTTAAAGAACGGTTTGGCAACCGCGCGTTTCCACAAAGACATGCCGACGCAATACAACTCGCCACGCAATTTGTCGTTTTTGCGTTTGACCGTCGCCAGATAGTCGATAACATCAAAGAGGCTGCCTGCTTCGCCGGTATTGGGGTTGAGGTAGCGGCTGTATTGCAGATAGGCTGCGGCGAAGAGTTGCAGCAAGTTGCGGGGGGTGCGGCGTTGGGTTTGGACAAGGCTGTCGATTTTAGGATGGCGGTCGTCGCTTACGCCCCATCCGGCATACCATGGCAGGCCGAAGGTGGTCAGCGGTTTGCCGCATAAAAGCGCCTCAAATCCCATTTGCGAGGTAACGCAATAAACTTTATCGACGTTTTGTAACAAAGAAATCGGATTGATGTCTTCTGCCAGAAGATGGACGCGGTGTTGCTGCGCCAGCCGGGTCAGATAGCCTTGTTTTTTGCCGCACAAAACATCGGGATGGGTTTTGACCCAGATATCGGCTTGCGAGTTTTCATTCAAGGCCGTCTGAAACATCAGTTCAAACGTAGAGGCGTCTGCGCCGCCATATTGGATGGCCATGTCGCCGAAGGTTTGGTCAATGATGAGGACGGTTTCAGGTTTGGATGGGGAACGTAAAGGATGGTCGTCTGAAAGTTCGGGCGCGTGGTTGTATTTGGATAGATGATGTCGCAGGATGAAATCCATCGCCTGTTGCGCCTGAGCCAAGGTTTCAGACGGCATGGTATCGGCGGCGAGAATCAGTTGTTCCAAACGCGAAGGACGGGTGGTGTCGTAGTAGATGCCGATGTCGTCATAGACGATGGAGTAGGGCGGATAACCGGCGACACCCAGTCCGAGCGAGCGTAAAAAGCCGTCTTCCAACGCAATAAAGGGAAGCCGGTGTTCAGCGGCAAAAGCACGTGCTTTGTGTGTCGTTGGGCGCAAACCCCAGCCGACGACAACCCCCGCTCCTTTTCCGTCTTTGCAGATATGAAATTCAGGCAATAGGGTGGAGAGATGGGGGATTCTGTGGATGCCGCGAGAGGGAATGTAGGCGTTTTTCACAATGCGTTTTCGTCGATTATTGTTATTAATGGATTGTAGGCCGTCTGAAAAGAGGAACATTCTTTCAGACGGCCTGAATAATTTTTTAAAACGTGACGGCTTCGGCCAATACTTTACCTGCCAAGTCTTTAGGCGACAGGTTCGGCTCACCTTGCAACGGCCAGTCGATGCCGACGGTCGGATCATTCCAAATCAGCGAGTGTTCGGCTTTGGGATTGTAATAATCCGTGCATTTATAGACGAACTCGGCTTCGTCGCTCAGTACATAGAAACCGTGTGCGAAACCTTCGGGTACCCACAGTTGGCGTTTGTTTTCTGCGGACAAGATCTCGCCTACCCATTTTCCGAAAGAGGGAGAGTCTTTACGCATATCGACGGCCACGTCGAATACTTCGCCGACAACCACGCGCACGAGTTTGCCTTGTGTGTTCTCAGTTTGATAGTGCAGGCCGCGCAATACGCCTTTGCTGGATTTGGAGTGGTTTTCTTGCACGAAGGTGCGGTCGCAGACTTGGGTTTTGAACCACTCGTCGCGGAAGGTTTCCATAAAAAAGCCACGTGCGTCGCCGAAGACTTGCGGCTCAAGCAGTTTTACGTCAGGAATGGCGGTATCAATGATGTTCATCGTTTTATCTTTCATCTAAAGGCCGTCTGAAAAGTTTCAGACGGCCTCAAACATTATTTTTTCAACAGGCGCAGCAAATATTGGCCGTATTGGTTTTTCGCCATCGGGCGAGCCAGCTCTTCCAGTTTTTCATCGGAAAGCCAACCGTTGCGCCAAGCGATTTCTTCCAGGCAGGCGATTTGCAGGTCTTGGATGTTTTGCACGGTTTGGACGAATGAAGCGGCTTCGTGCAGGCTCTCGTGGGTGCCGGTGTCCAGCCATGCGAAACCGCGTCCCAAAAGTTGCACCGACAATGAACCGTCTTCCAAATACATTTGGTTGAGGTCGGAAATTTCCAATTCGCCGCGGGCGGACGGTTTGATTTGTTTGGCGAACTCGACGACGCGTTGGTCGTAGAAGTACAAGCCGGTTACCGCCCAATCGGATTTGGGCTGTTGCGGTTTCTCTTCGATAGACAGAGCGTTGAAGTTTTCGTCAAATTCAACCACGCCGAAACGCTCGGGGTCTTTGACCTGATAACCGAATACGGTTGCGCCGTGGGTCTTGGCGGCGGCCTGTTTCAATGTTTGCGTAAACGATTGGCCGTAGAAAATATTGTCGCCCAAAACCAAGCAGACATTGTCGTTTCCGATAAATTCTTCGCCGATGATAAATGCCTGTGCCAAACCGTCCGGACTGGGTTGAACGGCATAGCTGATGGAAATGCCGAAATCGCCGCCGTCGCCAAGCAGGCGTTTGAAAGAGGCGTTGTCTTCGGGCGTGGTAATCACCAAAATATCGCGGATTCCTGCCAGCATCAATACGGACAGGGGATAGTAAATCATGGGCTTGTCGTACACGGGTAGCAGCTGTTTGGATACGCCGCGCGTGATGGGGTAGAGGCGTGTGCCGCTGCCGCCGGCGAGGATAATGCCTTTCATGGGTTTTCTCCTGAGTAGTGTGTGTTTGCGTGATTTTCAGACGGCCTAATATGGGAACAGGCCGTCTGAAAACTTATTTTCCGGTGCCTATGTGGGGGACTGTTAGTTTTTGCACAAGGAACAAATAGATTAAAAAAACGCTGAAATCTTCGAAAGACGTGGATTTCGGCGTTTTTTTGTATCCGGAAAAGTTACGCCAGCTTTTTCACAAAACCGCGCCGGAATGCGCGGTTTTCTGTTTAAAGCTGACGAGATTAGGGAATTTTTAAAACTGTTTTAAGAGGTTTTTAAAATGGATTTAATCAATACTCCGGCCATACCACTCAACACGGCCTATGATGGCGATGTCGTCTTGGGCATTACTCAAATCTATTTCAAACGGTGCGTAACGTGGATTTTCAGACGTTACAAGCAGTTTGCCCGGTATACGTTGCACACGTTTGACAAAGAGGTCATTGCCTATACGCAAGACATATAGGCCGTCACGCGGGTCGGTTTCGGCGTGATTGATGAGAATGGAATCCCCATGATTGAGCACACCCTCCATTGAATCGCCTTTAACGGTAATTACAGACAGCTTTTCCGGTTGTTTGGTCACATAGTTGTCAATCCAATATTTCCGGAAAGCCAAGCAGAACAAAGGTTCTTCGCCGAAGACCGGTGCGCCATACCCTGCTGCTGCGGCTACGTTGTAGCGCGGCACGAATACAAACTCCGACAAGTCGACAGGGTTGCCCATAGTGTCGGTGATTCCATCAGAATTTCTGCTTACAGAGAATGCTCCGGCGTTTTCCGGCCTGGCTTTATCGAGATACGGCAAGCCTTTGCCGGTCAGCAGCCAGTTTAAGTCACACCCGGTAGATTCTTGAATCTTTATAAGGGTTTCAGTGTTTGGAAGGCCGTCGTTATACCAAATCCGGTTAAATCCGGGCGGGCTCATTCCAATATCTCTTGCAATAACCGCAGGCTTTGGGTTATCGCGCCATAAGTAGGTCAATCTTTCTTTAAAAGTATTCATAAGCTATCTCTATATGTGATTGCATACATAAAAATATCTATGCAACTTTCTATGCAACTAAATGTATTTGGTTGCATAAAATTAATTCGTTTAATAAACAAAAACATATAGAAAAACTAAGCGAAAGCTTATATTTTTCTCTATGCAACCGCTTTACATAGTATCTGGTTGCATATATTATTCAATCAACCAAGTACAAACGGTTAGAAAAACGGTTTAACGTATGGAGTAAGTGAAATGGTACAAAAAAACGCAGATTGGCACCGCGCAGATATTGTTGCAGCACTCAAAAAACGTGGGTGGTCAGTAAGAGCTCTTAGTGTTGCATCCGGCTTGTCGCCAAATACATTGAAGGGAGCATTGCAATTTCCTTATTTGAAAGGAGAAAAAATCATTGCAAATGCAATAGGTGTCCCACCTGAAGTAATTTGGCCGACACGTTATGAAGAACGTAATTTCAAGCCAGTATTAAGTGCTTCGCACTACCTAAACGCTCCAAACGGTAGCTGCCGTTCAATACGTTTTGCCACCAGGTTTTGTTGTCCAAATACCATTGCACTGTTTTGCGGATACCGGATTCGAATGTTTCCTGAGGTTTCCAGCCCAGCTCCCTGCCGATTTTGGCAGCGTCGATGGCATAGCGCACGTCATGGCCGGGGCGGTCTTGTACGAAAGTAATCAAATTTTCATAACGTGCCACACCGGCAGGTTTTTCAGGAACAAGCTCTTCCAGTAGGGCGCAGATGGTTTTGACGACTTCGATATTGGCTTTTTCATTGTGGCCGCCGATATTGTAGGTTTCGCCGACAACGCCTTCGGTAACAACCTGATACAGCGCGCGTGCGTGGTCTTCGACAAACAGCCAGTCGCGGATTTGCATTCCGTCGCCGTAAACGGGCAGCGGTTTGCCGTCGAGCGCGTTCAGAATCATCAAAGGAATGAGTTTTTCCGGGAAATGGTAAGGGCCGTAGTTGTTGGAGCAGTTGGTTACAATGGTCGGTAAGCCGTAAGTACGCAGCCATGCGCGGACGAGGTGGTCGCTGGACGCTTTAGAAGCAGAGTAGGGGCTGGACGGCGCGTATGGCGTGGTCTCGGTAAACAAATCGTCTGTGCCGTGCAAATCGCCATAGACTTCATCGGTGGAAATATGGTGGAAGCGGAAGGCTTCGCGCTTTTCAGACGGCATTTGTTGCCAGTAGGCGCGGGCTGCTTCAAGCAGATTGAATGTGCCGACGATATTGGTTTGGATAAACTCGCCTGCCGAATCGATAGAGCGGTCGACATGGCTTTCCGCAGCCAAGTGCATTACGGCATCAGGCTGGTGTTGTGCGAATACGCGGTTGAGTTCGGCTCGATCGCAAATATCCACTTGCTCAAAAGCGTAGCGAGAATTATCGGCTACCTCGGTCAAAGATTCCAAATTGCCGGCATAAGTCAGCTTATCGACATTGACGACAGAGTCTTGAGTGTTTTGGATAATATGACGGACAACGGCAGAACCGATAAAGCCCGCGCCGCCGGTAACAAGGATTTTTTTCATAAGTTTCAGAGGATAGTCAAAATAATATAAACGGATTATAGCAGACAGAAAGTGTGTTTTTCAGATAAAGAGGCCGTCTGAAAACATCTCTTTCAGACGGCCTGTATCAGGTCAACTTAATCATCGTAGCCATTTGGGTTGTTGCTGACCCAACGCCATGAGTCTTCCATCATCTGCGCCAAATCGCGTTTGGTTTCCCAACCGGTCTGCGCTTTGGTGTAAGCAGGGTCGGCGTAGAAACAGGCCAAATCGCCATCGCGACGCGGTTTGATTTGGAACGGAATGGTCAAGCCGGAGGCCGCCTCAAAGGCACGGATGATTTCCAATACCGAATAAGCACGTCCCGAACCCAAATTAAACAGGTGTATGCCCGAAACATCGCTTTTCGCCTGCATCGCCGCCACATGGCCTTCCGCCAAATCCATCACATGGATATAGTCGCGCATGCCCGTACCATCGGGAGTAGGGTAGTCGTCGCCGAAAACCGACAATTGCGGCAGCTTGCCTGAAGCCACTTGGCAGATATAAGGCAGCAGATTGTTAGGGATACCGTTTGGCTGCTCACCGATCAAACCGCTTTCATGCGCACCGATAGGGTTGAAATAGCGCAACAAAATCACGCTCCAACGCGGATCGGCCTTTTGGATATCCGTCAAAATGCGCTCCACCATAGACTTCGACGTACCGTAAGGGCTGGTCGTATCTCCCGGTTGCATATCTTCCGTATAAGGCACTTTACCCGGATCGCCGTAAACCGTAGCAGATGAGCTGAACACAATCTTGAATACACCGGCACGTGCCATTTCTTCAGCCAAAACCAAGCTGCCCGACACATTGTTGTCGTAATATTTCATTGGTTCGGCCACGCTTTCGCCGACTGCCTTCAAGCCGGCAAAATGAATGACGGCATCAATATCGTGTTCGGCAAAAATTTGACGCAACACTTCACGATCACGGATATCCCCTTGGTAAAAAGGCACAGATTTGCCGGTAATCTTTTCCAAGCGCGGGAGGATGTTGGCAGACGAATTGCACAAATTGTCCAAAATCACGGCATTAAAACCTGATTTCAGCAGGGAAACAACGGTATGGGAGCCGATGAAGCCGGTACCGCCGGTAATAAGAATAGTCATTGGTTTTCCTTAATTAAAATTGTGTTTGGAAGTCGTGAGACCGGTTGGCTGAAAATACAAACGCTTTCAGATGACCTGATGTAAATGTTGTCAAAGAGGGATTGCTTTATTTGGATATTGTATATTTAGTTACCTGAAAAGTAAAAAAATATGGGATAATCACAGTGTTATGCACAGGGTGCAAAGCGTTATCATTTCAATTTTAATAAAAGGATCTTACCATGTCAGTATCTAACGAAGTTTTGGCGTTGATTTCACAAGTTGCACAAAAACAAGTGTCAGCAAATGAAGAATTGTTGTCTACAGGACTTATTGATTCCGTGAGCGCAATGGATTTGGTTATGGCCATCAAACAAAAATTTGATGTTGATTTGCCGTTTGAGCAACTGGTTGATATTTTGGCAAACTCAGCCAATATCATTCAATATGTTGAAAATAATTACAAAGGCTAAATCATGAAACAATTAAATGAATTCCAAAATCTTGATGATTTTTTGGAATACCGTTTCAACCAAACTTCGGGAAAAGCGTTAGTTAATGATACTCAGGAATGTTCTTGGGAAGAGTTGCGCGTAAAAATAGCCACATTTATCGAGGCTTACAAAAGCATAGCAGATATTACCAAAAACATTCCTTTGGTGTTGCACGGCCATAAAGAAATTGATTTTGCAGTGGCAATTTATGCCTGCTTATTGAACAAAATCCCTTTTATTCCGGTAGATAGTATTTATCCTGAAAGCCGTCTGAACAATATCTGCCAACTGTCGAAAGCACGCTTTGTGTACCGTTCGGCAACGCAAACTTTTGAAAAGCAGACTGACGAAGAAGTAGAGCTTGCTGAAAAAGATTTGGCTTACATCATGTTTACTTCAGGAACAACCGGCGCACCTAAGGGTGTGCAAATCGGTCGTGAAGCTGTATTCAACCTGATGAAATGGATGAAAGAGCAGCTTAATTTAGCCGCACCTAATGTATTCATGAATCAGGCTCCGTTTGCGTTTGATTTGTCAATGTACGAAATCTTTGGCAACTTAGCTTACGGCGGTTGTATTGTCATGAACAGTCGTGATGCTATTTCTAATCCTGCCACCTGGATTGATTTTTTGGCCAAACAACAAATTACTACTTGGGTTTCCACGCCTTCTTTTGCCATGCAGCAGCTGCTTAACCCTAAATGTAGTCAGGCTACTTTACCGAGTTTGAAGGAATTTTTGTTCTGTGGCGAAAAACTTGGCAAACCAGTAGTAAATATGATTTTTCAAAAATTTCCCGGTGTCCGTGTTATCAATACCTATGGTCCGACTGAAGCAACTGTAGCAACAACTTACGTTGATATTACACCTGATATGCTGGCGGCAGAAGAAGAGTTGCCTGTAGGCGTTGCCGTGCTTAATTCCAAATTAGAGATTGTTGACGAAGAGATTTGGATTAGCGGTAACCATGTGATGCGTGGCTATCTGAACAACGAAACTGAAAATGCCAAACGTTTGGTAGTGCACAGTGCAGATAACCGCACTTATAAAACAGGTGACTACGGTTTTGAAAAAAATGGATTGTTCTATGTACAAGGCCGTAAAGACGAGCAGATTAAGCTCAATGGCTACCGTATCGAACTTTCAGAAATTGAAGAAAAAATCCTTAACCTTAAGGAATTTGCCTTTGATAATGTGGCAGTAGTGGCTTTGAAGCGCAACACAGGCGCAGTATTGCGTTTGGTGTGTTTCTATACAGCTAAGCAAAGTGCAGATACTCAGGCAATCAAAGACGCATTAGTACAAAATTTACCGTCTTACATGATGCCGTCTGAATTTATTCACATTGATGAAATTCCAGTCAGCACCAACCACAAAACCGACAAAAAAGCATTGTTGGAAAAATATCAGCAGGGTTTATAAAATGGATTTATATCAAATTCAGCAAAACATCTTACGAAAAGCCAAGATTGATCCTCAAAAGGTTAACGCTTGGATTTATAACAATCAAAGTATAGTGTTCGATTTTCTGTTGAACGACTATTTTGTCAGCGTCAGCTATACGGCAGTAGGACAAACCTTTAACTTTATTGAGCGTAATAAGAGCAAGGTTTCTAAGATTTCTGGCTTCCATAAATTTCTGAAATATATTTCAGAAGTTTATGGAAGTTACCCGCAATCGGTTAATCAAGAAAAGACAGTATTGTCTTTTAAATTTGCTGAAGCCGATTGGGCAAAAATCGAGGATAAATTTAGTGAGATTTTAGAAGTTACTTCCATTTATCTTGGCAGCGAACTGTGCTACATCCTGAATGTTGAAAAAAATAAAGGCATTAATTTAGTCGAGTATTTGGATAAGCCGGAAGTTGAATACATTGGTGTTAAAGGCGACAGTAATGAGTTTTTCCTAAGCTATGCTCGGAATCATGGTCTAAGTGATTATGTTTATGAGCTAAATAATAGAGGCTTTTTAGCTGTTGAACACAAAATGGGTGTAAGTGTGTTCCGTCGTGTGAACAAGCACAGTTATAAAGATCTTTTGGCTTATTTCCCAGACTCTTTCCATGAGTTGGAGAATGTCATTTATACTGTTGAAGCACCGAAAGTATTGAGTGCCAACAAGAAAAACCTATTGGTGTTGTTCTCTTATACCAATAAGAGCAATGAGAATATGGTTGACCGTTATTATAGCCACCCATTTCCATTTATCAGCAACAGCATTATGCCAAATACTTATATCATCCGTATGGCTGATGTATCGGACGCGTTTGGCAGTCACGGGTTGAATACAAAGTTTGATGAAAATATCGAAGATAATATCCAGCGTTTCATTAAGAGCCTGATGAATATTTATGGCGTAGATAAGAAAAACGTAGTCATTTGCGGTGCATCATCAGGCGGTACAGGAGCGGTATATCACGGCTTAATTGGTGGGTACAAAACCTTTGCAATCGACCCATTTTTGGGTAACCATAAATACTATGGTGGCAAAGATCCATTGTATCTGCACTCTATCCGTACGCCGATTTTGGAGACTTTCAAAAAGCTACCAGATGTAATTGATCATAACCTTGAAAATCAAGTGGTCATTTCATCGGCTAAAGTATCAGAGTTTTATCCGGATATTAAAGAGTTGAAAGAAGCATTGCCTACAGTTGTATTATGTGAATTTGACTTTGAAAAAATTCAAAAGCACATAGATTTTTCAGGCAACACAGTATTCTTGTCCAATACCATTATCAATAATTTGCTGTTGGATATCCATATCACTGATTCGGACATTAATCTGAACTAAATGCGAAGTAAATAGACAGTAAGTTTTAGATTTACTGTCTATTTTTTTAATATTTGAACCATATTTATCATGTTTGGGGAATGTAATGGTAAATAAAACGACTGAAGAATTTCAGCAAGAAATTCTTAAAAATATCAAATTAAAAAATACGTCTGTTGATATTTATTATCAGCAGAATGTGTACTGCAATTTCAAATCTGACCGTGAAACACCATTTTCTGTCAGCTTAAATTTAGATTGGCAGAAGATTTTCCTGTTTTATCGTAATAAAAGTGAGATAGATAATATCGGAGAAATGTTTCCAAACTTCAGTTTATCTAAGCAGGATGGGGATAATGTATACATTTATGATGTCAGTACTTTGGATTTTGCCCAAACCTGTGCGGTATTTATCAAATTGGCCGAACGTGCGGAACAATATTTTTCTGAACGGCCAGTAGTTAACAGCCGCAAAAAAGAAGTGATGTCAGGTAATTATATCGACACCTCTGGAAATAAAATTACTGCACCTGATAATCTGCGAAACTGTCATTTCCAATTTCTAGGAGGAGGTGGGAATGAAGTTGTTATCCACCCTAATGCAAACTTGCGTAATGTATTTTTAGAATTTTTAGGCAAGGACAGCAAAGTCTATATTGGAGAAAATGTTTCTATGCAAGGCCAATGGTGTTTGGGAGTAGGCTGTACGATTAACATCGGTAGTAAAACTACCAGTACCAATCCGGTTTATATTACTGTTGCCGAACATACAACCTTGTCCATTGGTGAAGATTGTATGTTTGCCACTAATAATCAAATCCGTACTGATGATGCACACCCAATTTATGATGTTCATACTGGAAAACGTTTAAATGTTTCTAAAGACGTTACTATTGGAGACAGAGTGTGGGTAGCCTATGGCGCAACAATTTGGGGTGGTACAAAGATTGGTAGCGGTAGTATTGTTGGTGCATTTTCGGTAGTGAAAAAACATTTTCCTAATAACTGCGTTATTGCAGGCGTGCCGGCTAAAGTCATACGCAAAGATGTATTTTGGGAACGCAATAATGTTTTATATACAGATATAGATGAAGGTAAGGATTTGGCAGAAATGAATCATGTCACCTATATCAATTCAACAGTAGAACTTGATTAGTGCATCTAATAGTAAAGGCCGTCTGAAAACATAAAAGTTTTCAGACGGCCTTTTTTAAGATAAGACAGAGATTATTCTAAACAAGCCAATTGTTTTTTCAGACACTCAGCCTGTAATGCCTTGTCACCTTTAGCTTCGGCTATTTCAGCTGCCAGTTTCCAATATGCTGCTGTGTCTTGTAGAGAGAGACTGTCAAAATAACGTTGTGCTGCCTGATGGTTTTTCAGACGGCATAAAGCAGTTGTATAAAGATACATCGTTTCCGGTGAGGCTTGTGCAAAATCAGCCAATATTTTGGTGACAGACTCCCAATCTTGGTTTTGGGCAAGTTTTTCAGCTTCATACAAGGCCAAAGACGGACTCTCAGGATATTTTTGGCGCAGTTGAGCCAATAGATATCTTTCGCCGTCAGTGTTACCGGAAGCGTACATTTTTTTCAGATAATCGACTGTTAAATCTTCAGGAATTAAGAGCAGATTTTCTTCAAAGGCACGGTTAAGCTGGGTAAATAGTTTTTCAGAATCACCGCGTAATTTTGCCAGTCTTGCAATGGCGATACGGCAACTTGGATCATTTTGAGTATGTTTTTCAAAAGCAACCAAATACTGATGCGCGCCTTGTAAGTTACCAAGTTTCATGCAGAGGTAAGAAGCCAACAGCTCGGGTTTGAGATAGCCTTTTTGGCGATCGTCCAAGCTATCAATATACGTTTTCAGTAAAGCCAATGCTACAAAATAATTCTGCTCCGATAGCTTTTGTGCTACGGTCAACAAAGGTTGATATGAATCGGGTAAGTCTGTACCTATCCGGGCAAACAGTTTTTCAGACAGCCTTTTTGCTTGGTGAAACGAGGCTGCAAGTAATGCGACAAGTAAATCATTTTGCGTTCCTATATGCTCGTTTTCAGCAAAAAATTCCGCCCCTTTAACAGCATTACCGATATATAAGTCCATTTTCGCATGCCAGTAACCTGCGGTATCGGGATAATCAGGTAACAGGTTTTGCAAAGTATCAAACTGTTTGCTCTCAAATAAAGCGTTCAGATAACGATGGCGATAATCAGCTGTTTCTTCCGCATTCAGACGGCCTGTATCAAGCAGAGTTTGGATACGGGTTGCTGCCAAGTCCCATACCTGATGATTTTCTGCTTGCTCAATCATATTGATTAAAATCGGCATATTGTCAGCGGTTTCGGCATGGTCAAGAGCAGTAATAGCTTGATACACACGTTCGCAGTTGCCACCTTCTTGGAAGGGGAAAGTATCGCGGATGCGAGTAAGATATTCGGGTTTGGCATGTCCTGATTTTAAAATGCTTTCTAATTCACCCAGTGTTTCATGCTGATTGATGGTAATAGGGCCAAATCCGTCAGTTTCGTAAGAGAAATAGCCTTTTTGATAGGTGTGCGTACCTGAAAAGAAGGCTTCTTTATCAAATTGATAGTAAATAATTGCTTTATTCAGATAGGCCATGTCAAATGCTACTGATGAGTAGTCGGTAATCAATACGGCGCAACGTCCGAAAAGATACTGAATACTTTCAGTTTCACGCAGTCCACTCCAGATTTTTATATAGGTAGGGACATTCATTACTTCCAAATAGGGCTCGATATTTGGGTGTGGTGCAAAAATTACTTCGTAGCCGTAGGTTTCTGCCATTTCCTTCAGGCGCTGGTCGTGAAGCAGAGCCTGCCAGTGACGGGCATAGTCAGTTTCCATAAAAGCACTGTTGAGCGTACGAGTATTGCTACCTGTACCGATATTTTGACCGACAATGTTATTGCGCCAAGTTGGCATAATCAGGATCTTGCGACTGTCGGGCTTATTTTTTGATAGTAAGGAGTCGTAGCGTGGAAATCCAGTTAGTGCTACTTCTTTTTCGGTCAGCTTGTAGGTATTGAAGTCAGCCTCAATCGAGCGACTTTCTGGCTCAGTAGTGGTAATAAAACAGTGTAGGTTTTGCTTGCTATTTGTCCATGCAGAAAGATTGTCTTTAGTTACTCCGTGCTGAAGAAAGACAAATTTTTTGCTGTGTTCGTATAAATCCCCAAAATAATTGTTGATGTGTTTTTCCAAATGACTGGAAATGATTTTTTCAGCTTTACGTAGATGTCGTTCATATTCACTACCGCCGAATTCTACAAGTTTGAAGCCTTCTTGTTCGAGGCGGTTCCAGTCTGGGGCAGTTTTGTTGAGTACGAAATAGCAAGTTTGTTCAGGGTGATTCTGCATCATATAACGATAAAAATGCTCAGCGTTGTCGTCAGCTTTAGTTTCCCTATCCATTAAGAGCCAGCTGCCGTCTGAAAGGTATTTTTCGGACGGCGTAAATAAACCGATAAGTTCATTTAATGCGATACCGTGCATAAAGGTTTTACCTTTAATTGAAATTCGCATTGCTTTTTTGTTAAGTAGAATATTAATTTTGGCATTGTCTGCAACATCACCATAGGGAACCCACAAACGTTTTTCGTAAACAAATAATTGTTCATTTAGCTTATTGACCACGCTTTTTGCATAGACAGGAATAAGATCATGCCCATCGGCCTGCACAGAATATGGCTGGTCGAAATAGGTAAAATAGCTGATAAGGAACTGTTTGCGTTCACGATCAATGTTTTCAATATAGGCGATTTGGAATGGTGGCTCGCTCTGTTTGAACATTCCAAGCATACCAACTTTATGGAATAGCCATACTCCCGCTAAGCCAAATTCCATAATATTTTTTTGATCAATATAATTAAAAACCTGCTGCATTAGATCATAAAAATGTGATTTTTGTTTAGTATCTAACAAATCTAGACGTTCAGGTCTATTAAGTAATTGTTGGATATACCAAGCCATATCATATAATGCGGTTTTTTGTATTGAGGAGGGTACATGCCCTAAGCGGTTTTTATAGTTTTGAAGCATAGGCAAGAAGCCATACTCAAAAACATTAGAAAACTTTTCTACTTTTTGCCAAGAAGTATCTAAAGTGGATGTGCCACTTTCACGTTTGCGATAGAAATAGACGGCATCTCTGTCAAACACAGCTTTTGCGTCCTGCAAATCTAATAAATAGTCTGCAATAAATTTGCCATCTTCAAAGTTTGGCTTAACATTGTGGTCAAACACCAAATTCTGTTTTTTAATATGGCTGACTCTGAAAAAGGTTGAGGCAGCAGACATATTGATAAACTTATCGAGCTTAGCAACATCAATAACGTGGGTTTTGTTAAAACGGAATCTTAGAGGATGACTGTCTTTAATGATATTTTGATTTTCAAAGAAAAACTTCATGTTAGTAGCTACAGTTACTGCCGACGGATGTTGGCTAATTTGAGTATCTACTGATTTGAAGTAGTCAGGGTGAAGATAATCGTCAGGGTCAGTAAATACTACCCATTCAGTTTGTGTATGTTGCAATCCCAAATTACGTGCCGAGGCCTGGCCGCCATTTTCTTTGTAAAAATAATGGATATTTTTTGGAAACTTGGTTTGCCATCGTTTGATGATTTCTGCCGAATGGTCAGTTGATCCATCATCTACTAGAATGATTTGAATGTGTTTTTTGAAATTCAAGCTTTGTTTGACGATACTGTCAAAG
This sequence comes from Neisseria sp. HMSC078C12, assembly GCF_001838065.1. NCBI lineage: Bacteria > Pseudomonadati > Pseudomonadota > Betaproteobacteria > Neisseriales > Neisseriaceae > Neisseria > Neisseria sp. HMSC078C12. Next base: position 183,361 of record NZ_KV835582.1, read on the forward strand.
TATTCATCAAGGTATTTTTCGACGTTATAAACGGCTGAAACGATTGTAAATTGATTATTACCTTCGTATTTTAAGGGAAGGTATTTTTTGAGTTTCATTATGCGTTTGGCGTACATATCGCGGAAAAAGAGTTTAGGGTCTCGTAAGAGCTTCCGAAATTTTTTATTGTTCATTTTTTTAACCTTTTATTTTTATTTGGTTTTGAAGTAATTTTCCAGCATTTGAATCAGTTTGTCCTGGTAGTTTTCAATCTGTTGCTGGCTGTGAAAATCGTTGGCACAAAAAGAGTGTGGCTGCCGCCTATTTTTTTTATTTTCCAAGAGCTTGATATATTGGGCAGGCGCTTTGTTGGAGCGGATATTAAAATAATAACATATTTCATTACCTACTGTAGATTTCCTGTTTAAAAACATCAGCCAAGGTACGAGGAAGGTGGCAAGGTTGAGATCGTGGTTAGAACGGAAACGGTTGGATAAAAAGGCTTCAATCTCAGTACGGTAGTGCTGCCAAGCAAATTGAAAGCTGCTTTTATGCAGTGGGATATAGGTGTGTACCAACGGACGGTCGATTTGGCAGTCGTAGTGTTGTTGTAATAGTGCGATACAGTTTTTTGAGGCGGAAAGAGTTGGTGTGTCAGTTCCTCTTTCGGACATTTGTTTTAGGCTTTTGTCTGCAATAAAAAGTGAAGCAATGCCGTTGGCGTGAAAAAAATGTTCCTTCGGTAATGGTCGGGCAACAAATACATCATCGTTAAAATAGATGAAGTGTTCATTTAGATTGGGAATGTTGTGCAGGTGTGCTTCGATTACATGCGAATTGAAGGTGGGCAGGTATTGCGGGTCAATGATTTGACTGTGATCTATTATGCTGACGTTGGGATAGTCGGCAGGATTGAGCCAGTCGGGGCGTTGGTTGTCGGTAATGATGTAGATATGGTTGACCCACGGCAGGAAGGTACGCACGCTGTGAAGTGAATAGTAAAGTTCGTTGTGGTTACTGAAACGGGCTTCGTCATTATTGTGGAGTGCGTTTTGTTCGGCAGTAGGGCTATGTTGGCGTCGACGTTGCTGCCATTTGGGATCTTGGTTATTTACCCATGTGAAAACGACATCAACTTTAATAGGGGGAAGGTTGATACTATTTTCAAGTTCGGCTAAATACAGGGTGTTGTCGATAATGACCGGTTCGTCAGACTCTGTTGTACGCTGTTCGGCATTGCGGACAGGGTATCTTTTATTGAGATAGTCGCGGAAGAATACACCTGGTTGTCGAATCAGTTTTTTAAGTTTCCTCATGACGGTATTCGCTGTAATGTGATGTTTTTGATGTTTATGTCAGGTTTTCAGACGGCCTAATATTTCATCAGGTGTTATAATGACTGCGCTTAATTAAAAGTATAGTGAGATTTAATCAATGTTGAAAGCAGAATGTCTTACCCGCAGGGGCATGTTATTGTTGTGTGTCAGCCTGTTGGCCGCATGCTCTTCTCTTCCTAATTCCGGCCCAAGTGCACGAAATGTTGTTGCTTTGGGGCAACAGCCGGCTACAGCCGAAGTGCCGGAGGTGGAATTGATTGATGTGAATGGCGCGGTGGCTCAGTCACTATATCAAGCGCAAGTTAATCAGTCATTTGCTCAGTTGGGCGATGGTACATCATCAATAGGGGCTATCAATATAGGTGATGTGCTGGATATTACGATTTGGGAAGCTCCTCCGGCTGTGTTGTTCGGCGGGGCTTTGTCGTCTACCGGTTCGGGTAATGCGCAGCAAACTAAGCTGCCTGAACAGATGGTCAGCTCTTCAGGTACGATTTCTGTGCCGTTTATCGGCGATGTGTCTGTCCTCGGTAAAACACCGGTTCAGGTGCAAAATATTATCAAAGGCCGTCTGAAAAAAATGGCGAACCAGCCGCAGGTAATGGTGCGCATGGTGCAAAATAATGCGGCGAATGTATCGGTTATCCGCGCGGGTAACAGTGTACGTATGCCTTTGACGGCTGCAGGCGAGCGTGTGTTGGATGCGGTGGCTGCGGTGGGCGGTTCGACTGCGAATGTTCAGGATACGAACGTACAGCTGACACGCGGCAATGTTGTCAGAACGATTGCTTTGGAAGATTTGGTGGCACATCCGCGTCAAAACATTCTGTTGCGTCGCGGTGATGTGGTCACAATGATTACTAATCCGAGCACATTTACTTCTATGGGTGCGGTCGGTCATACGCAGCAGATTGGTTTCTCTGTGAAGGGCTTGTCTTTGGCTGAGGCTGTGGGACGTATGGGCGGTTTGCAGGATTATCGTGCAGATGCGCGCGGAGTATTTGTATTCCGTTATGCGCCTTTGTCCGAGTTGCCTCCTGAGAAGCAATCCAAATGGGCTGAAAAAGGTTATGGCGATCGTGCGGAGATTCCTGTGGTCTACCGTTTGAACTTGGCGGATGCGAATTCTATGTTTTGGATGCAGCGTTTCCCTGTGAAGGATAAGGACGTGGTGTACGTATCGAATGCGCCGATGGCTGAAGTACGCAAGTTCTTGTCATTTGTGTTCTCGCCTGTGGTTAGCGGTGCGAACAGTATTAATAATTTAGTGAACTAATGGGGAAAATAATGTCTGAGCAAGTTTCTGCAAATGTGGATGTGAAACCGGAACAACCGGCTCCCGAAAAGAAAAAGGCCAAAAAGTCTTGGTTGCGTAAGATTAATCCGTTGCTTTGGGTAACGGTTATCGTGCCGACTTTGTGTTCCGGTGTGTATTACGGACTATTTGCTTCTGATCAGTTCACATCCCAGTCTAGCTTTGTGGTGCGTTCTCCTAAGAGCCAATCGTCTTTGAACGGCTTGGGCGCTATTTTGCAGGGGTCCGGTTTCTCTCGTGCGCAAGACGATATTTATACCGTGCAGGAATATATGCAGTCGCGTTCTGCTTTGGATGCGTTGCGTAAGAAAATGCCCGTTCGTGATTTTTATGAAAAAGAAGGCGACATTTTCAGCCGTTTTAATGGTTTTGGCCTGCGTGGCGAGGATGAAGCGTTTTATCAATACTACCGCGATAAGGTATCCATCCATTTTGACTCTGTCTCAGGCATTTCTAATTTGAGCGTTACATCTTTCAATGCCGGTGAATCTCAAAAGATCAATGATGCTTTGCTCAAACAGGGTGAGGTATTGATCAACCAGCTGAACGAACGTGCGCGTCAGGATACGATTCGTTATGCTCAGGAAGTGGTCAATTCGGCTGAAGAGAAAGTTAAAGAAGCTTCGGCTCAATTGACAAAATTCCGTGTTTCCAACGGTATTTTTGACTTAAAGGCGCAATCCGATGTGCAAATGGGTTTGGTATCCAAATTGCAGGACGAGTTGATTGTCATTCAGACCCAGCTGGACCAGGTAAAAGCCGTTACTCCTGAAAACCCGCAAATTCCAGGTTTGATTGCGCGCGAGAAGAGCTTGCGTAAAGAAATCTCGCAACAAATGAAAGCGATTTCCGGCGGTGGCGAGGGTTCGTTGTCCAATCAGGCGGCGGAATATCAGCGCGTGTATTTGGAAAACGAATTGGCCGAAAAACAATTGGCTGCGGCGATGACTTCTTTGGAAAGTGCAAAAGCGGAAGCAGATCGCCAGCAATTGTATTTGGAAGTGATTTCCCAGCCGAACAAACCTGACTTGGCACATGAGCCAAACCGTTTGTACAACATCGTGGCAACGTTTGTCATCGGTTTGATTGTCTATGGCATTGCCGTGTTGCTGTCTGCAAGTATCCGTGAGCATAAAAACTGATGAAAGAGCTACATAAAACATCGTTTTTGGAGTCGCTGCTTATCCAAAAAAGGGTAATCGGCGCACTCTTAATGCGTGAAATTATTACTCGCTACGGTCGTAATAACATTGGTTTTTTGTGGTTGTTTGTCGAACCTTTGCTGCTGACTTTGGTTATGGTGTTGATGTGGAAATTTTTCCGCATGCACAACGTGTCAGCTTTGAATATCGTGGCATTCACGCTGACAGGCTATCCGATGATGATGATGTGGCGTAATGCCTCCAATCGTGCCATTGGTTCGATTGCGGCCAACACAAGCCTGCTGTATCACCGAAATGTACGCGTTTTAGATACCATTTTTGCGCGTATGTTGTTGGAGATTGCCGGTGCTACGATTGCGCAGGTTGTGATTATGTTTGCATTGGTCGTCATCGGTTGGATTGATGTACCGGCAGATATTTTCTATATGTTGTTGGCTTGGCTTTTGATGGCTATGTTTGCCGTTGGATTGGGGCTGGTCATCTGTTCGGTGGCGTTTCACTTTGAGCCGTTTGGCAAGGTTTGGAGTACCATCAGTTTTGTGATGATGCCTTTGTCCGGCGTGTTTTTCTTCGTACACAACCTGCCTCAGCAGTTGCAACATTATGTATTAATGCTTCCGATGGTGCATGGTACAGAAATGTTCCGTGCCGGATATTTTGGTAACAGCGTCACGACTTACGAAAATCCTTGGTATATTTTGTTGTGTAACTTGGTTTTGCTGCTGCTTGGTTTGGCGATGGTGGCGAGATTCAGCAAAGGGGTTGAGCCGCAATGATTTCAGTTGAACACGTTTCCAAACGCTATCTGACCCGCCAAGGTTGGCGGACAGTCTTGCACGATATCAACTTCAAAATGGAGAAGGGCGAGAAAATCGGTATTCTCGGCCGTAACGGTGCAGGTAAATCGACGCTCATCCGTTTGATTAGTGGCGTTGAGCCGCCGACCACGGGCGAAATCAAGCGGACGATGAGTATTTCTTGGCCTTTGGCATTCTCTGGTGCGTTTCAAGGCAGTCTGACCGGTATGGATAATTTGCGTTTCATCTGCCGGATTTACAACGTCGACATCGATTATGTGAAGAACTTTACCGAAGAGTTTTCGGAGCTGGGTCAATATCTTTACGAGCCGGTTAAGCGTTATTCTTCAGGTATGAAGGCGCGTTTGGCATTTGCTTTGTCGTTGGCGGTAGAATTTGACTGCTATCTGATTGACGAAGTGATTGCGGTTGGCGACTCGCGCTTTGCCGATAAATGTAAGTACGAGTTGTTTGAAAAGCGCAAAGACCGTTCTATCATTTTGGTGTCGCACAGCCACAGCGCCATGAAGCAGTATTGCGATAATGCGATGGTGCTGGAAAAAGGGCATATGCACCAGTTTGAAGACATGGACAAAGCCTACGAATATTATAATTCGCTGCCTTAAAGCGATTGTTTTTAAATCAGGCCGTCTGAAATTTCAGACGGCCTGTCCGTTGGAATTCTATTGATGAACATTACTCAAATTCTTTCCCAAGAACTTTCGGCTACGGCCGTGCAAATTAATGCCGCTATTGAGCTTTTAGACGACGGCGCGACCGTGCCGTTTATCGCGCGTTACCGTAAAGAAGCTACAGGCGGGCTGGATGATACGCAGCTGCGCCAGCTTGCCGAGCGGCTGCAATACCTGCGCGAGTTGGAAGATCGCAAAGCCGTTGTTTTAAAAAGTATTGAAGAGCAAGGCAAACTTTCAGACGACCTCAAAGCGCAAATCGAGGCCGCCGACAACAAAACCGCGCTGGAAGATCTGTATCTGCCTTACAAACCCAAACGCCGCACCAAGGCGCAAATCGCGCGCGAACACGGTTTGCAGCTGCTGGCGGACGTGTTGCTTGCCGAGCAGCCGCAAGACGTGGAAGCCGCCGCGCAAGGCTACCTGAACGAAAACGTCCCCGACACCAAAGCCGCATTGGACGGCGCGCGCGCTATTCTGATGGAGCAGTTTGCCGAAGACGCGGAACTCATCGGCACGCTGCGCGACAAGCTGTGGAATGAAGCCGAAATCCATGCGCAAGTCGTTGAAGGCAAAGAAACCGAAGGCGAAAAATTCAGCGATTATTTCGACCACCGCGAACCTATTCGCACCATGCCCAGCCACCGCGCGCTGGCGGTTTTGCGCGGCCGCAACGAAGGCGTGTTGAACATCACGCTCAAATACCAGCCCGACGACACTCCGATTACGCAGCAAAGCGAATACGAGCAAATCATTGCCCGCCGCTTCAAGGTTTCAGACGGCCACAAATGGCTGCGCGACACCGTGCGCCTGACTTGGCGCGCAAAAATCTTTTTGTCGTTGGAACTTGAAGCCCTAAATCGTTTGAAAGAAGCCGCCGACACCGATGCGATTACCGTGTTCGCCCGCAATCTCAAAGACTTGCTGCTCGCCGCACCCGCCGGACGGCTGACCACTTTGGGTCTCGACCCCGGCTACCGCAACGGCGTGAAATGCGCCGTGGTGGACGACACAGGCAAGCTGCTGGATACGGTCATCGTCTATTTGCACCAAGAAAACAATATGTTGGCAACACTGTCGCGCCTGATTAAACAACACGGCGTGAAGCTCATCGCCATCGGCAACGGTACCGCCAGCCGCGAAACCGACAAAATTGCGGGAGAACTGGTGCGCGGAATGCCGGAAATGGGGCTGCACAAAATCGTTGTTTCCGAAGCCGGCGCGTCGATTTATTCCGCGTCCGAACTGGCGGCGCGCGAGTTCCCCGACTTGGACGTTTCCCTGCGCGGCGCAGTGTCCATCGCCCGCAGGCTGCAAGACCCGCTCGCCGAGCTGGTCAAAATCGACCCCAAATCCATCGGCGTGGGGCAGTATCAGCACGACGTGAACCAAAGCCAGCTCGCCAAATCGCTGGACGCGGTGGTCGAAGACTGCGTGAACGCCGTCGGCGTGGACGTGAATACAGCTTCCGCCCCACTCTTGGCACGGATTTCCGGTTTGAATCAGACCCTTGCCCAAAACATCGTCGCCTACCGCGATGAAAACGGCGCATTCGACAGCCGCAAGAAATTGCTGAAAGTACCGCGTTTGGGCGAAAAAACCTTCGAGCAGGCGGCGGGCTTTTTGCGGATTAACGGCGGCAAAGAGCCGCTGGACGCGAGCGCCGTCCACCCCGAAGCCTATCCCGTCGTCGCCAAAATGCTGGCGCAACAAGGCATTACCGCCGCCGAACTCATCGGCAACCGCGAGCGCGTGAAGCAAATCAAAGCGTCCGACTTCATCGACGAACGCTTCGGCCTGCCGACCATTCTGGACATCCTGTCCGAACTGGAAAAACCCGGCCGCGACCCGCGCGGCGAGTTTCAGACGGCCTCATTCGCCGAAGGCATCCACGAAATCAGCGACTTGCAAGTCGACATGATACTCGAAGGCGTGGTCTCCAACGTCGCCAACTTCGGCGCATTCGTGGACATCGGCGTCCATCAGGACGGCCTGGTGCACATCTCAGCCCTGTCCAATAAATTCGTCCAAGACCCGCGCGAAGTGGTGAAAGCCGGAGACGTGGTGAAAGTGAAAGTACTGGAAGTCGATGCTGTGCGTAAACGCATCGCGCTGACCATGCGTTTGGATGACGGACCGGGCGGCACAGCCAAAGGTAACAGGCCGTCTGAAACCCGACATCAAGAACGCCGCGACCGAAAAACCCAACGCAACGACCGCGCCCCGACCAATTCGGCAATGGCGGATGCGTTTGCGAAGTTGAAGCGGTAAGGCAGAAAACCAATTGAAGGTCGTCTGAGAAATGATGTTCAGACGGCCTTTATCGTATGGGGTGGATTAGATAATTGATGGAGTGGATATAGTGATGCATCTATTGAATCTTACCGATACATTTTGTAGTAGGTACATGCAAACAAGCGTATAGTTCCAAATATTACAAACCCATCATCACAACCTTAGGAGTTCAAACCATGAAACCTGTTTTGTTTGCCGCGCTGATTTCCTGTTTCTCCGTTGCGGCCTATGCTGCCTGTACCGACAGCCAGCAGCAGTGCGTGATTTATAAAAACGGTAATGTTGCGACAGAAGGCGGCTGTACGGTCAGTAAGTGCCAAAGTGCCGATGCGCAAGTGTTGAAATGGAAGCTGAAAAACGGCAAAGGCGTAACCGTGGAAATCGGTAAAAACGGTAAGGTTTTGGTGAACAAGAAACCGGGTGCGAAAGCAAACAACAGCAATGCGTCAGGCATGGGTTTGACATGCTATGCCGCTGATGCGGACAAACGCGAACAGTTCTGCTCGACCAATTATTGATTGGATTGTTGCTTTGATTAAAGGCCGTCTGAAAAGTGTTTCAGACGGCCTTGATGTTTATCCTTCCGATATTTTTTCATTGAAAAAGTCGATAAAGCTGCGCACTTTCGCGCTGAGAAAGGCCCTGTCGACATAGGTGGCGTTCAGTTGGTCTGTCCAGATGGTGTAATCGGGCAGAAGTTGGATCAATGTGCCGTCCTTCAATTCCTGCTGAACTGCCCAAAGGGGCTGATAGCCTATGCCTGCACCTGCTTTAATCAGCTCGCGGATCATCAGCGTGTTGTCGCTGCGGATAACGGGGGAGAGGTGGAGAATGGCTTTTTCTCCGGTGTGGCGGTGGGTAATTTCCCAGTTTTGTTGACTGGTATAGGAAGGCAGGATGGCTTGGTGCTGCATGACGGCTTCGGGTGTATCGGGTGTGCCGTGTCGGGCGAGATAGTCGGGGGCGGCAAGTAGGACGAACTCGATTTTGGCCAGCGGTTTGACGATCAGCGAAGGGGAGGGGGTTTTGGAAACGCGCAAGGCGAGGTCGAAACCTTCGGCGATGAGGTCGATATGGCGGTTGTCGAGGACGAGGTCGAGCGTGACTTTGGGATAACGCTGGCGGTATTCGGCCAGCCATGCGCTCATGTTGCCGCCTGCAAACCACAGGGGCATGGTGACGCGCAACATACCTTGCGGCGTGTCGGTACCGCCTGCTGCTTTTTGAGCGGCGGTGTCCAAGGTATCCAGCGCGTAGCTGCATTGACGGTAGTATTCTTCGCCTGCTTCGGTCAGATGAAGGTTGCGGCTGTTGCGGTGTAAGAGCTTGGCTTGTATGGTGTTTTCCAGATGGCTGACGTGTTTGCTGGCCATGGCGGTGGAGATATTGAGCTGATCGGCAGCACGGGTAAAACTGCCGCTTTGAACAACTTGGCGGAAAACTTTTAGGCTGAATAGGGTGTCCATGATTTCTTATTAGGAAACGTTGTATCAATAATTCGAGTATATATCTCTTACTGGGAATTATCTATACTGCACTTATTGAAATTGCTCCCTACCTCTTTCAGGTAGCCATTTAAGATAAGGATTATGAAGATGTCAGCCCTCAAATCATTCCAACCTGTTGTATTGTCCGTCTTGCGCATTGTGACGGCGTATCTGTTTTTGCTGCATGGCACGGCCAAGTTTTTCAGTTTTCCGATGTCCATGGGCGGAGCGCCAGAAGGCTTGATGCTGGTGGCCGGTATTTTGGAAATTGTCGGCGGTATCTTATTGATATTGGGCCTGTTTACGCGTCCGGCCGCGTTTGTTTTATCCGGCCAGATGGCAGCCGCCTACTTTATGGCGCATGCGTCTTCTGGTAATGTATTGTTTCCATTGGCCAACCAGGGTGAATCTGCCGTTTTGTTCTGTTTCGTGTTTTTGTATCTGGCAGTAGCCGGTGGCGGAGCGTGGGCTTTGGATAACGTTTTTGGCAAAGATAAAGATTAATTTAAGGAAAAGATCATGACTTATTCTGTTTTGCAACAAGCTGCTGAAACCCGTCGTTCTATTTATGCATTGAACAACACCCTACCTTTGTCCAATGAGGAAGTAAGCAAAATCATCGAACACGCCGTTTTGCATACGCCTTCTTCTTTCAATTCGCAATCTGCCCGAGTGGTCGTATTGTTTGGCGAAGAACATGCCAAAGTGTGGCATTTTGTCGAAGAAGCTTTGCGTGCGGTTGTCCCTGCCGAGCAGTTTGAAGCCACTGCGCAAAAACTGAACTTGTTTAAAGCAGGCGCGGCGACAGTTTTGTTCTTTGAAGATCAAGATGTTGTCAAAGGCTTGCAAGAGCAGTTTCCATCTTATGCGGCCAACTTCCCGATCTGGGCGGATCAGGCAAATGCCATGGTTCAATATGCTGTTTGGACAACATTGGCGGCTGCCGGTATCGGTGCCAATCTGCAACACTACAATCCGCTGCCTGATGCGGCCATTGCCAAAGAATGGAACCTGCCGGAAAGCTGGTTGTTGCGTGCGCAAATGGTGATTGGCGGTATCGCGGCTCCTGCCGGCGAAAAAGCCTTCCAACCAATCGAAGGCCGTCTGAAAGTATTCGGCGCATAAATGAAATGATGTTTTAAATAAAGGGTGTTTTTTGAAATACCAAAATTAAAAAGGCCGTCTGAAAATAGTTTCAGACGGCCTTTTATCTATGCCATGAACTCAACCGCGGCGCCAGGTCGTACCGCCGGCATTGTCTTCCAGAATAATTTTGTGTTCGTTCAGAAGGTCGCGGATGCGGTCGGACTCTGCCCAGTTTTTATCCGCGCGAGCATGTTTGCGTCGGGCGATTAAGTCTTCGATTTCTTCGTTGGACAGGCCGTCTGAAACCGCGCCGCCTTGCAGAAACTCAATCGGATCGCGTTGCAGCAGACCAATGATGCCGCCCAAGGCTTTCAGGCAGCCGGCGAGGTGTGCATCATTGGTTTTGTTCACTTCGCCTGCCAGCTCAAACAACACGGCAACCGCTTCGACCGTACCGAAATCGTCGTTCATGGCGGCGTAGAAACGGCGAGTGTAATCATTGGCGTTTTCAAATAAATCAAACTCAGCCGCTGGTGTGTTTTTCAAGGTGGTGTACAGGCGTGTCAGCGCGCCTTTGGCATCGTCCAGATGCGCGTCGGAGTAATTCAGCGGGCTGCGGTAGTGGGCGCGCAGGATGAAGAAGCGCACGACTTCGGGGTCGTATTGCTTCAACACTTCGCGGATGGTGAAGAAGTTGCCCAGCGATTTGGACATTTTTTCGCCGTCCACACGGATGAAGCCGTTGTGCAGCCAGTATTTGACGTGGCTGGCAATACTTTGCCCGTGGTGGGTTTGCGCGTGGTCATGGCCGCAGGTATGCCCTGTCGCGCCGACACTTTGGGCGATTTCGTTTTCGTGGTGCGGGAATTGCAAATCCGCGCCGCCGCCGTGGATGTCGAAAGTATCGCCGAACAGGTTTTCACTCATGGCAGAGCATTCAATATGCCAACCCGGACGACCATTGCCCCACGGGCTTTCCCATGCCGGTTCGCCTGCTTTGGCGGCTTTCCACAACACAAAATCAAGCGGATCGCGTTTGAAACCGTCCACTTCCACACGCTCGCCTGCGCGCAAGTCGTCCAACGATTTGCCCGATAATTGGCCGTAAGCGGCAAACTCGCGCACAGCATAGTAAACGTCGCCGTTTGCGGCAGGATATGCTTTGCCGTTTTGAATCAGGGTCTCAATCATGGCAATCATTTGCGGAATGTTTTCCGTCGCCTTCGGCTCGATGTCGGGACGCAATACGCCCAAAGCATCGGCATCTTCGTGCATAGCCTGAATGAAGCGCGCGGTCAGTTCGCCGATGGTTTCGCCGTTTTCAGCCGCACGGGCGATGATTTTGTCGTCGATGTCGGTAATGTTACGCACATAAGTGAGCGGATAACCGCACTCGCGCAGCCAGCGGGCAATCATGTCGAATACAACCATCACTCGGGCATGACCTAAGTGGCAGTAGTCGTAAACAGTCATGCCGCAAACATACATACGCACGTTTTTAGGGTCGATGGGGGAGAAGGGTTCTTTTTGACGGGTAAGGGTGTTGTAGATGGTGGTCATGGAATTTTCAAATTTTGTGTAAACAGAGGGAAATTATTTTGGATTTTTTGTGCAGGCAAATTCTTTATTCATAAGCTAAAAAAGAATCAAAAATTAATCCATTTGAAAGTATGGTTTGCTCGATTGGATTTACCCAATCGGCTAAATGTTTGTTTTTTAAATATTGATATTGATTTATCCATATTTGCAGCTGTGGATAAACCGATGAGTTATCAAAAATAAAACTTTCATCGGCAAACGGTAATGCGGTATGAAGGTTTTGCAGGCTCACATGGTAGCGTTTGAGGATTAACTCAGGATCTATCCAGTGTCCGCCGCTTGCGACGCGCTCCTGCATACGGCGGATATTTAATTCGGGCGTCGCAAGACCGATATAGTTGAGTATGACGTAGAATCCGGCATTGCGGGCCGTTTGAATGCGGGTAAGGGCGGATTTGCCGGATAAGGTCGATTCCATGGAAAAAGAAATTCGATTATCCAACGCTTGACGGAATAAGCGCAATGCAGTTTTTCCCGCTTCTATATCAGCTAAGCGAGGCATTTCAGGGTTAATTTCCGCTGCGATATGGTCAGAATCAATCACTAATGAGACACGGTCTTGATTGAATTGGCGCAGGGTAGATTTGCCCGAACCGTTAGCACCACAGTAAAAAATCGCTTTAGGCTGGTTGTTTGACATGGCCTACTGTTCTTTGATTACCGGAAGGATGGTATTCGATCAGATTGCCTTCATTATCGACTACCGTGATTACGGCGTATTTCCGTTTTTCTGCCAGCCATGCCTGATACAAAATTTTAAGCATGGCTTGCTTTTTCGCCAACTCGGTACGTTGTTTATCAGAAATCATGCTCTTCCTTGCTTTTTATTCCTGTATTCGGACAGCCCTATATTATATTAAAAAGGCCGTCTGAAATTTTTTACTCCGGCTTAAATACGCCGGTATCTGTTTTAGGCTGCTGCTCAGTAATTTCGGTTTTTGCGGCTGCCTGCTCCGCTTCGGCTTTTTCAGCTTCGATGCGTTTTTTCTCAGTCAGGTATTGGTTGATTTGGTGTACCAATTCCTGCGTGCCTTGGTGGGTCAGGGCGCTGATTTGGAAGAGGCGCGGGGTTTCCATGTCGAATTGGAAGCGGTCGTCTGGTTTGGGGTAATCCCAGCCTATGGCTTCGAGGAAGGCGGCGGTACGCGTTTGGGCTTCTTCTTCATCGAGCATATCGAGTTTGTTCAGCACCAGCCAGCGCGGTTTGTCGTAGAGTTCTTCGTCGTATTTGCGCAATTCGTTGATGATGGCGAGGGCTTCTTCGGCGGGATTGACGGTTTCGTCGAAGGGAGCCAAATCGACGACGTGCAACAGCAGGCCGGTGCGCGATAGATGTTTGAGGAAGCGGTGGCCGAGGCCTGCGCCTTCTGCTGCGCCTTCAATCAGGCCGGGGATGTCTGCCATGACGAAGCTGTGGTTTTCGTCAATGCGCACAACGCCCAAGTTTGGATGCAGGGTGGTGAAGGGGTAATTGGCGATTTTGGGGCGTGCGGCGGAGACGGCGGTAATCAGGGTGGATTTGCCGGCGTTGGGCATGCCTAACAAGCCGACATCGGCGAGGACTTTAAGTTCGAGTTGCAGGGAACGGGTTTCGCCTTCTTCGCCGGGCGTGGATTGTTTGGGCGCGCGGTTGACGGAGGATTTGAAGTGGATATTGCCCAAGCCGCCTTTGCCGCCTTTGGCGAGGCAGACGCGCTGGCCGTGATAAGTCAGGTCGGCGACGATTTCGTCGGTGTCGAGGTCGCGGATGAGGGTGCCGACGGGCATTTTGAGGACGATGTCGTCCGCACCTGCGCCGTAGCGGTCGGAACCGTGGCCTTTTTCGCCGTTTTTGGCTTGGTAGCGTTTGACGAAGCGGTATTCGACGAGGGTGTTGGTGTTTTCGTCGGCTTCTGCCCAGACGCTGCCGCCTTTACCGCCGTCGCCGCCGTCTGGGCCGCCGCGGGGTACGAATTTTTCGCGGCGGAAACTGGTTGCGCCATTACCGCCTTTGCCTGCGGCGACTTCGATTTTTGCTTCGTCGATAAATTTCATGATGTTCTCTTATGGGTATTCGGTTGTTTCAGACGGCCTTTGTTAATAGAGGAGCTTGGTGTCTGAACGGATAAAATGTTGCTTATTATAAAGGATATTTCGGTTTTAGGCCGTCTGAAATATGGTTTCAGACGGCCTTGGATTTATTGGGCGAGGGCCTGGTCGATTTCTTGATAGAGTTGGGAGAAATTGGGTTCGCCAACGTAGGTTTTCAGGATGTTGCCGTTTTTGTCGATCAGAACGGAAGTCGGGTAAACCTGTGTGCCAAAGGCTTTTGCGGCAGTTTTGTCGGCATCGTACATGACGGTGAAAGGAAGGCCGTATTCTTTGACGTATTGATGGACGCTTTCAATGGGGTCGATGGGTTGGGCAATGCCGAGGACTTGGAAGTTTTTGCCTTGATAATCTTGGGCGGTTTTGATGATTTTAGGCATTTCGCTCACGCAGCCGGGGCAGGAGGGAAACCAGAAGTTAATGAGGGTAACTTTGTCTTTCAAATCGGCATTGGTAATGGTTTTGCCTTGCAGGTCGGGCAGGGCGAAATCAGGGGCGGCTTTGTTGCTGGGGATAAGGACGAAGGTAAGAAGCGCGCCAATTGTGGCAATGATAAGGAGTGTGAGTATTTTTTTCATGATTCGAGGTTTTGAATGGCATGTGCTAAGGTTTTGGGAACGCTGATGCTACGGCCGCTTTCGCTGCTGACGGGCATAAGGGTCACTTCGGCTTCGATGGCGGCTTTGCCGTTGGGCAGGGTCGCGGTTTGGCTGAGGATGATGTGGCGTGTGCCGATGTCTTTCAGACGGCCTGTGAAGGTTAAAACATCGCCTTCGAGCGATGGGCGGCGATAGCGGATGTCAACGCGTGCAACAACGAGCATGATGCCTTTGAGTTCGGACAGCAGGTCATGCTCTTGGAAAAACGTCCAGCGCGCTTCTTCGAGAAATTCGAGATAGCGCGCATTGTTGACGTGGCCGTAGCCGTCGAGGTGGTAGTTGCGGACGGTCAGTTTCATCAGTTGAGATTGATGGGTTGGAACTCTTCGCGTGCGATTGGTTCATGTTCGAGGTCGGTAATCACGGTGGAGAGTTGGATGTCGAACCATTCGTTGAAAATGTCGGCGTCCAAATCCGGCCATTCGCTTTCGTCTTCGCACCAGTCGGCCAATTCGGCAGCAAAAATGTCTTCAAAACGCGCTTCGATTTCGTCCCATACTTCGTCGGCGGTTTCACACGGGCGAACGAGGTAGGAATTGGCATCGGCTTGGATATCTTCAAGCGTCAGGCCGTCCAAGTGATTGCCGGGCAGGGATTTCAGCCAGTTCCAAAAAGGATCGAGGGGGATAAGCAGGAAGACGCTGCGGTTGACTTCGTACATGGTGTTTTCCTTGGTTTCTGTATAGTTGAATGATATAGCAAAGGTGGTGGACTGGCTATCTTTTGGGGGATAAAGGCCGTCTGAATTTCAGACGGCCTTTATTTTTTGGAACGATCAGGGGTTTGCTGATGGTGTTTGATACAGGGTTTGGGGGTTGGCTGTATCGGGGATTTCTGCCGGAGTGGATTGGGGTGCTACCGGTTCGGAAGTGGCGTTGCTGTCCACCAGGTCATCGATGTCGATGTTATCGTCTTCGCTTTGAGGGAGCGTGCCGCCGGTTTGTTGGGTGCGGACTTTCATGTAAAGGTCGCGTGTGTAGCTGTATTTGTCGATGGCTGCGCCTTCGAGGCTGTCGGTCAGGTCGAGGAGCTCTTCGCGGGTGTTGATGGCTTGCAGGCCGGTTGTGCCCCAGCGTCCTGCACTGGTGTGGAAGACGGCGTTTTTAACCGGATAGACGGTGGTAACGGCGTTGCCGACGGTATCGCGTACGGTGGACGGGCCGAGCAGGGGGACGACGAAGTAGTTGCTGTTTTTCCAGCCCCATGAGGCGAAGGTGTCGCCGAGGGTGTTTTTATTGCTGGGCACGCCGCCTGCACCGGCTATATCGATTAAACCGCCAAGGCCAAAGGTGGTGTTGATGCCGACGCGGACGAGGTCTTCGCTGGCGCGTTTGACATCAAGGCGCAGCACGTTGCTGCCGAAGCTGACGACATCGCGCAGGTTGTTGAAGAAGTTGCTCACGCCGGTACGCACCGGTTTGGGCGTTACTTTGCGATAGCCGCGTGCGACGGGGGAAAGAACGTATTTGTCTGCTTTGTCGTTGAACTTGGAAACGGTGCGGTTGTAGCCTTCGTAAGGGTCGGCCGGATTGCGTTCGGCAAGTGCGGGCGCGGAGGCTATGCTGATGATGAGGCAGAGGGAAGCGGTGGTTTTTTTCATGATTGCAACCAGTCTTTAATTTCGTAAAGTTCTGCCAGTGCGCGGACGGAATCGGGAATATTTTGAATGGTCGGTTTTTTGTCTGTCCGGCGCAGAGCGTTGAGCAGCAGGGAAACGCAGGCAGAATCTGCTTTGCCTACTTGGCTGAAGTCTATGCGGTCTGTGTCTTTCAGACGGCATTGTTGCTCAAAGCGCGCAAAGGCGGAGGCGGTCAGGGTTTTGACGGTAACGTCGCCGCTGATGTAGAGCGTGCCGTTGCGGATTTCTGTTTGCATGGTGTCTTGATGATGTAAGGCACCATGCCGTTTGAACATCAGGCGGCATGGTGCGGGGGTGGATTATTTACCGCCGTTTTTGGCTTTCAAGTCGGCAATCAGGCCGTCGATGCCTTTGGCTTTGATGGTTTCGCCGAATTGGTTGCGGTATACGGTAACCAGGCTCGCGCCTTCTACTGCAACATTGTATGCGCGGTATTTGCTGCCGCTTTGGTAGGTGGTGAAGTCCATGTTGACCGGTTTTTGGCCGGAAACGTTGATTTCGGCGCGGACGATGATTTCTTTACCGCCTTTGTTTACGACAGGATTGTCTTTGATGTTGACTTTGGCGTTTTTGAATTTCAGCATGGTGCCGGAGTAGGTGCGGATCAGCAGGGTTTGAAACTCTTTGGTCAACGCTTGTTTTTGTGCGTCAGTCGCAGTACGCCACGGATTGCCGATGGCCAAAGCAGTCATGCGTTGGAAGTCGAAGTAAGGGATGGCGTAAGCCTCGGCTTTTTTACGTGCGGTATTGGCATCGCCGCTGTTGAGGATTTTCAGCACTTGAACGGAATTTTCACGGATTTGGTTAACTGCGTCTGCAGGTGCGGCAAATGCCATGCTGATGCTTAATACGCCGATGCTCAATGCGCTGATGAAAGAAGTTTTTTTCATGATAGTGTCCTGAATATTGAGTGGATATGTGTTTATTGTTTGTTTTGACCGGCAGATTCACCATCTGCGTTTTTCTCGGCAAAGCTGGTCATGAATTTGCCGATAAGGTTTTCCAAAACCATGGCGGAGCTGGTGACGGTAATGGTGTCGCCGGCCGCCAAAGAATCGGTATCACCGCCTTGCTGCAGGCCGATGTATTGTTCGCCCAACAGGCCTGAAGTCAGGATTTGTGCGGAAACGTCACTGCTGAACTGATATTGGCTGTCCAGATTGAGGGCGACTTTTGCCTGATAGGATTTAGGGTCGAGCTGAATGGAGGCAACGCGGCCCACCAGCACGCCTGCGGATTTGACCGGCGCGTTGGTTTTTAAGCCGCCGATGTCGCTGAAATCGGCATAGACGGTGTAGGTTTGAGAGGATTTGCCGAACGATTGTCCGCCGGCGGCACGGAAGGCGAGAAAGCCGATGGCGGCCGCGCCCAATAAGACAAACAGTCCTACCCAAAATTCCAAAGCATTTTTTTTCATGTGCTATTGTCCTTGTTTCATTCTTTTTAAGTGTCGTTTCAGACGGCCTTTAGTCGGTAAACATCCATGCAGTCAACATAAAATCGACAGCGAGGATGGTCAGGGCGGAAGACACTACGGTGCGTGTACTGGCGCGCAAAATACCTTCGGAAGTCGGTACGCAGTGGAAGCCCTGATGTACGGCGATTAACGTAACGGCTACGCCGAAAGCGGCGGATTTGATTAAGCCGTTGAGGACGTCGTAATGGAAGGTAATGTTGTTTTGCATTTGCGACCAGAAAATACCGCCGTCCAGACCCAGCCATTCGACGCCGACCAAATACGCGCCGTAAATGCCGGCAACGTTGAAAATCGACGCCAGCAAAGGCATGGAAAACACGCCCGCCCAAAAGCGCGGTGCAACCACGCGCGCCACGGGGTCGACCGCCATCACGTTCATCGCTTCAAGCTGCTCGGTGGTTTTCATCAAACCGATTTCGCTGGTCATGGCACCGCCCGCGCTGCTGGCAAACAGAATGGCCGCCAATACGGGACCCAATTCGCGCAACAGGGAAGCGGCAACCATATAGCCCAAAATATCGGCGGATTTGAATTTCGCTAGTTGCGTATAGCCTTGCAAGCCCAATACCATGCCGACAAACAGGCCGGAGACGGCAACAATCAGGACAGACAACACGCCTGCAAAGTAAACCTGGCGGATGCTCAGGCGCGGGCGGGCAAACGCCGTACCTGATTTGGCCAGGATCTGCAGGAAAAACAGCGTAATGCTGCCCAGCGATTGGATGAAGCCGAGGGTTTTTGCCCCGACGGAACGGATAAAATTCATAGGTTTCAGTTGATTGGTTAAATGGTTTTCGGACGGCCTTGTTTAAGTTTCAGGCCGTCTGAACATCAGCCCAGCAAGTCTTGTTTTAAAGTCGTTTGCGCCGGATAGCGGTAGGCGACGGGGCCGTCTGCCAAGCCGCCGACAAACTGACGCACCCAAGGCGAGTCGAGTTCGCGCATTTCTTTGGGCGAGCCGGAGAACATGATTTCGCCGTGTGCCAAGAAAATGACTTGATCGACGATTTCCAGCGATTTTTCAATATCATGCGTTACCATCACGCTGGTGGAGCGCAGGGCTTTGTTGGCGCGGCTGATGAGGTGGGCGATAACGCCCAGCGAAATCGGGTCGAGGCCGGTGAAAGGCTCGTCGTACAACATGATTTCAGGGTCGAGCGCAATCGTACGCGCGAGGGCGACGCGGCGCGACATACCGCCGGAAAGCTCGGAAGGCATCAGGTTTTCAACACCGCGCAAACCGACTGCATTCAGTTTCAACACCACCAAATCGCGGATGACTGCTTCGGGCAAATCCGTCAGCTCGCGCATGGGGAAGGCGATGTTGTCGAAGACGGATAAGTCGGTGAACAATGCGCCGTGCTGGAATAAAACGCCCATGCGGCGGCGGTGTTCGTACAGCTCCTGCGCCGAAAATGCGGCCAAATCACGCCCTTCAATCAGCACTTTGCCCGATTGCGGGCGGATTTGACCCGTAATCAGGCGCATCAGCGTGGTTTTACCGCTGCCTGAACCACCCATTACGGCGGCGAAATTGCCTTGTGGAATGCTGAAGTTGATGTTGTTCAGAATAGGACGGTCGCCATATGCGAAGGCAACGTCTTTCATTTCGATGAAGGGTGTGGAACTCATGCAGGAGGGGAGTGTCGAAAAATGTATTTTAATTACGGGTATTGTAAAGGGTATTGGATATTCGGGCAATTTTCAGACGGCCTGCGCTTAGGAATAACGGGTAAAAACGTGTGAAAGAATGCAGAAGCGTTGGTGCTACGGTCATTTGTTGTATGTTGTGTCAAACATACAGACAGTTGTGTAGGTAAATAAAAAGGCGGGTAAATATGCCCGCCTTGTTTTTAATATTTCTGCAAACCTTCCACCTTGATTTCTTTGGCATTGGCATGGATGAAGGCTTGGGTAGCTTTCATCGTGGCTTGGATGCGCGGATCGTTCCAGCGCACGATTTGGTTGTTTTCATCGCGCTTGTCCGACCAGATAATCACGCCGTCGGTGTATTTTTTGCTGATTTCGAGCATTTTGCGCCAGCGGACGGGGTCGATGAACTGTTTGAAATAAGGGCTGTTGGTGGCCGAATAATATTGCGGCCAGATGTAGCCGATGATTTTTTTGTTGGGAAAGCGTTGATGGATGTCGTCAACGGCGGTTTTGACGTCTTTTTCCCATTGCACCAAATCGGGGGAAGTGATGTAGAACACAGGATTGGCATAGTCGCTGATGGCGGCGGTGGGCGCACGGCGTTTGCTGACTTGCCGCCATTTGGCCAAGATGGCTTCGTTGTCAACGTTGGGGCGGTAGTGGCGGATGCCGTGCAGGTGTTCGGAAGGCATGCCGTAGTTGCTGATGATGGCGCGCGGGTTTTCTTCTCTGAAGATTTGGTACATCCGGGAGAAGTCGGTTCTCAATTCGTCGGGTGTCAGCAGCTGTCCGCCTTTTTCGGCAAACCAGCTTTCGATGTCGGTGGAAATGGTGCGGTAGCCTTCGCGGCGCGATTGTTTGGCCAATTCGCGGATACACGCTTCGTTGAGTACGCCGTGTTTGCGTTTGCCTGTCGGATCGGGTTTGACCAGCTCGCTTTCGTAAACCAAAAACACTTTGGAGAGTTTGTCGGCGGTCAGGTCGGGTTTGCCGACGTAGTCCATGCGGTCGTAGATGATGAAATCTTTGGCATGGGCGGAGAGGGCGGTCAATAAGAGGACGAGGGGCAAAAGGCGGTTGGGTTTCATGTTTTTAGGCAGATAAGGGAAAAGGGCCATTGTACGGGAAGCGGTGTTAAAGTGAGTCAAAGGCCGTCTGAAAGGATAAAAGTTCTTTCAGACGGCCTTTGTTGAACCGGGATATTCGGTTTTGAGGCTGGTGCGGTGTTTACTGCGCTGCAGTTTTTTCCAGCAATAGGAAAGTTTCGGCTTTGTTGCGCGGTCTTGCGCCTTGCCACAAGGTTTGCCAGCCCGAAGGTGCGCCGATGTTGGCGGCTTGGCGGATGAGGCGGTAGCGGCAGGACGGGTTGTCGGTCGTGGTTTTAATACGGCTGTATTGTGTCCACGCGATGCGTGTGCGCTGGTCTTGGCCGTCGATATTGATACATTCGAGGCCGTCTGAAAGCTGCTGTTTCAATTCGGTAGAAAGCGCGGCTTCCATTTGGTGTACTACCGGCGCATGGCTTTTGGCGGCGTTGAGCCACGGTAAAAACAGGGTCATCAGCAAAGCCCAGGCCAAGGTAACGCCGGCCGCCCAGTTGGTCACGGCTTGGCGGCCGCGGATGTTTTTACGCGTAATCGCCCAGAGCCACAACGGGGTAAACAGCAGGGCGACGGCCATCGGAATCGGGTCGATGTCGGGGATATAATACGGGCTGAAATAGGCGGCGCGTTCGGCCAGTTTGGCAGGCCAGCCGTAGTTCATGGCGAAGAAGCCTAGCCACAGGAACACGGCAATCAAACCGAATGCCATGATGCCGAACCAGTTGATAAATGCCGCCGCGCCGCGGCGCAGGCCGTCCAATTGTGCCGCGCCGAGCAGGGCAAGCGGCGGCAACAGCCAAACGAGGTTGTCTTGCAGGCGTTGCGGGTCGATGGCGAGCAGGGCTGTCATGATAACCAGCCACGACAGGCTCAGAATGCCCCAGTTTTTATCGTGGATACGCGTGCGACTGAGCGTCCATGCCGCCAGCGGCCAAGCAGGCAGGGCAAACCACAGCAGGTTTTTCAGATAATAGGGCAGGTTGAAGGCCGTCTGAATTTGATGGAAGCCGCCGAATACGCCTAAAGAATAATGGTTGAACCAAATATCAAACCATTCGGGATGGGTTCTGGATAAAACCAGCGGATACAGAACCAGCAGGGGCAGGGAAACGACGATGGCGCCAATCAGGGTCAGCAGATAGCGTTTGCTCTGCCAAGTGGAATGGAACGACAGGGCAAGTGCCAAAAACATCATGGCCGCGGTCAGCAGATAGCCTGAGGAAAGGGAGAGTAAAACCCAGCCGCCGCACAACAGCAAAATGGCAATAATGACGCGGCAGCGTGCCAGTGAAAAGCCGCACAAAATCAATCCAAACGCGGCAAAAGCAGCCGACATGGGGTTGAGAAAGTGGGCGATGGGCAGCAAACCGATGCTGCCGATGAGGATTAAGACAACGCTGCGGCCGTGGTGTCTGCCGAGAAAGTTGAAACCGGCAAAACCGCAGGCGGTCAGTCCGACGGCGGTGAATACCACGCCGGCAAAACGTGCGGCATCATAGGCATCGGCCGCCCAAGGCGAAAACAGGGTTTGGAATGCGGTTGCCGCCCACAAAAAAGCCGGGGAGATGGTAAAGTCGGGTTGGCCGAAGATTTGCGCAACCAGCAGGCTGCCACCGTTTTTCATGGATTCGGAGGCGGTAAAGAGGGAGGGTTCGGCAGGGTTCCACAAGTCATGCGAGAACACGCCCGGCCACAGCCAGGCAAAGGCCATCAGCAGTAGGAGCCACGGTTTTTCATGGGTTTTTTGGGGGCGGCGCGGGTCGGGCGGTGTGTAAGTCAGCATGGAAGGTCAAAAAACGGTTGGTTTGAATGGCAATGGTACAGGGTTTGACAGGTTTGCGCGATATGCCGGACCGGAGAGCTTTGTAAAAATCATGTTTACCGCTGGTTTTTTCGGGTATTTGAAGGATGTTTATCCGATATGGCGAGGCCGTCTGAAAGAAAGGTTTCAGACGGCCTGAATGCAAAAAAGACTGCACGAAGCAGTCTTTTTGACAAAGCGGCAATTAGCGTTTGAACAGGTTGCCGAATTTGTTGTTGAATTTGTCCACACGACCGGTAGTGTCGACGATTTTTTGAGTACCGGTGTAGAAAGGGTGGCACAGGGAGCAAACCTCAACGTTGAAGCTGTCTTTTTCCATTGCGGATTTGGTCACGAATTTGTTGCCGCAAGAGCAGGTAACGTTGATTTCGTGGTAGTTCGGGTGAATACCTTGTTTCATTTGATTTCCTTTCGATTAAGCGGGCACAGGGGTTTTGCCTGTACTTCAGTTAAGCGTGGGATTTTCGCTATTTTTGGCTGTTTCGTCAAGCGGATATTTTGCGTAGCGGGCAGTTTCGCAACAGGCGAGAACAGTTTAGAATAGAGTTTCAAACCAAATACTGTGTAATCGGGCTGTAATCCAACTGAAAAGAGGATGTAAAACCTTTTCTAGATGTGAAACTTTAAGAAAAATAATAGTCTGATTAATATTTACGCTTTTACGAACAGGAGACGGAATCCATGCAAAAAAGGATATTGACGCGTATTTTGCGTGTCTGGGGAGGAATGTTGCCTCCGTCTTATTGCAAACCCTTCGGCCGGATTGCGCAAAAATTCCGCGCCGCTTTGGCTGCGTGCATTTCCCCAAACATCGGCAAAAACGTCAATATCGAAAAAGGCGGATATGTTTTTCCGGATACGGTAATCGGCGACAATTCGGGTATCGGCGTCAATTGCGAAATCTGCCACGGCCTGACCCTCGGCAAGAACGTGATGATGGGGCCGGAATGCCTGTTTTATTCGACCAACCACAAATTCAACCCTGAAACCCGCCGCTTTGAAGGCTATACGGACATTCGCCCGATTGTGATTGAAGACGATGTTTGGATCGGCCGGCGTGCGATTATCATGGGCGGCGTTACCATCGGCAAGGGCGCGGTAATCGGCGCAGGTTCGGTGGTTACCAAAGATGTACCGCCTTATTGCGTGGCTGCGGGCAATCCTGCGGTTGTGAAGAAAAAGCTGTTGGATGAGCAAGAACTTGCAGCTGAATAGCGTGAACAAAATAGCAAAATAAAAGGCCGTCTGAAAGATTTCAGACGGCCTTTTTTTCAATAGTGCTTAAGCGGCAATTTTTTCGCATTCTTTAATGCAGGCCAAGCAAGATTCGTAGCAGGCTTTGCACTCGGCGTGGTGGCCGGCGTGTTCTTTGCAGGCGGCGGAACATTGTTTGCAGGCTTCGATGCACACTTTTGCCAAAGACGGGGTCAGGCGTGAGTTTTGAGCGGCGAGGTTTTGCAAGGTGCCGCACAGTGCCAGCATTTGATTGACGCCGGTTGCGCAGTCTTTCATGGAGGTATCGCCTTCGCTCAACAGGGCGATGCAGTGTGCCAGGCAGATTTGACCGGCTTCAACGCAATGTGCGGCTGCTTTGCGCGCGGCTTCGTAGGCGCGCGGTACAGAATGTGCGTGACCGGCATGATGTGCATGGCCAGCATGGTCGTGAGCGCGAGCAAAAGAAGCGGCGGCGGTGAGAGAGACAGCAGCAGCGCTGCCGATAAATTGACGACGGTTCATAAGATAGAGTCCTTTTTGCTTTGTAGAAATATCGGACGAATTATTTCATCCGTTATTAAAAGGTTATCATGTTATTCGTTTTTAAACAACAGGCCGTCTGAAGGTATCGATAGCACGTTCAGACGGCCTGTTGTTGGGTATGATATTTGTTTAAATTAATCACAAATCGGATGGCTGAAATACGGCAAAGTGACTTTTTGCCGAGAAAATAGTCAGTTTATTCTGCCAACAATTCTTCCGGTTTGACTTTCTCGCCATACACGGGCAAGAGGGTTTTTTCATAGGCGGCTTTCAGACGGCCGTCTTTTTTCATGGCGGCGATTTCGCCGTTGACCCAGTTCAGGAGGTCGGTGTTGCCTTTTTGAACAGCCGGGGCGATGAATTCGGCAGGGCCGAGGTTGCCGATGGCGACTTCAAAATTCGGGTTTTCTTTTGTCCATGCCCACAGCAGGGCGTTGTCGTGGGCGAGTGCTACGCCGCGGCCGTCTTTCAGTGCGTCGAAAGTTTCGGTATTTTGGTCGAATTTCAGCAGTTTGACTTCAGGATGGCTTTTGGTGAAGAAGGCGTCGGCGGTGGTGCCTTTGTTGACCAGCAGGGTTTGGTCTTTCAATTGCGCAACGTCGGTAATCGGTTTGTCTTTGGGGGAAACCACGCCCAAGGCCACTTTCATGTAAGGATCGGCAAAATCGACGGCTTCGGCGCGTTCGGGTGTTTTGGTGAAGTTGGCGAGGATGAGGTCGACTTTGCCGGAACGGACGTATTCGACGCGGTTTGCGGCCTCGGTCAGGACGAATTCGACTTTGTCGGGGCTGCCGAGCAGGTCTTTGGCTAGGTCTTTGGCGATTTCAACGTCAAAGCCTTGGTTTTTGCCGTTGGCGTCAACATAGCCGAACGGAGGCTTGTCGCCGAATACGCCGATACGGATGACGCCTTTTTCTTTGATGGCGGCAACGGTTGCTGCGCCGCTGCTTTGTGAAGATTGGGCATCGCCGGAGCCTCCTCCGCAAGCAGTCAGGCCGATGGCGATGGCGGCGGAGGCGAGGAGGGCTTTGAATTTGGCATTCAATTGCATGAGTGTTTCCTTTTCAAATGTTTGGTTGAAAGTGGAGGCCGTCTGAAAAAGGGTTCGGACGGCCTGAAAATAAAATCAGTAGTCCATGCCTGCCAAGAATTGGCGGGCGCGTTCGCTTTTGGGGGCGGAGAAGAAGGTTTCGGGGTCGGTCGATTCGACGATGCCGCCTTTGTCCATGAAGACGATGCGGTCGGCAACTTTGCGGGCAAACCCCATTTCATGGGTTACGATGAGCATGCTCATGCCTTCATGGGCGAGTTCTAAAACCACTTCCAAGACTTCGCGCACCATTTCGGGGTCGAGTGCGGCGGTGATTTCGTCCAGCAGGATGACTTCCGGATTCAGGCACAGGGCGCGGACAATGGCGATGCGTTGTTTCTGGCCGCCGGAGAGTTCGCGCGGATAGGCGTTTTTGCGGTCGAGTAGGCCGACGCGCTCCAACAGTTTGTCGGCTTGTGCCTCTGCTTCGGCACGGTTGCGGTTTTGTACTTTCACCGGGCCTAAGAGGATGTTTTCGATGACGGTCATGTGGGCAAACAGTTCATAGCTTTGAAAGACCATGCCGACTTTTTGCCGGGCGGTTTGCCAGGAAACGTCTTTGCCGAATTCGCCGACACCGTCCATCACGATGCTGCCGCCTTGGTGCGGCTCCAAACCGTTGACGCAGCGCAGGAGGGTGGATTTGCTGCAGCCGGACGGGCCCAGCAGTACGATGACTTCGCCTTTTTCCAAGTTCAAGTCTAAGGATTGAATGGCGGTTACGTTGCCGTATTGTTTGTGCAGGTTGCGGATGCTCAGTAAAGCCATGTCAGTGTTCCCATTTTTGTTCAAGTTTTGCCGCCAGCAGCGACAGCGGCCAGCAACAGAAGAAATACAGCATAAAAATCAGGCCGTAAACCCAAAATGAAGCATTGGGTTGCGTCAGCAGCGAGTTTTCGATGATTTGCTGGCCGACTTTGACGACTTCGATGACGCCGATAAGGGAGGCGAGCGAGCTGGTTTTGATCATGCGCGTAAACAGATTGACGGCGCCGGGTAATACGCGGCGGATGCTTTGCGGCAGCTCGATGTAGTGGAATACCTGCCCGCGGCTCAGGCCGAGTGCCAGGCCTGATTCGACCTGGTGTTTTTCAATCGATTCCAATGCGCCGCGGACTAAATCGCCCATTTCGGCGATGCCCCACATGGTAAATACCCAGACGCAGACCCAAAATCCGTCGATGTGGATGCCTGTCCAGACGGATAGGCCGAAATACAGGCCGAACAGCCACACCAAAATCGGCACGATTCGGATGGTTTCGAGATAAAACCGTCCGATAAAGCGGATGAGCCGGTTGCGCGAACGCAAAACCAAGCCGAACAGCGTACCCAATACGCAGGAAGCGGTAACGGAGGCCAGGGAAATCTGCGCCGTCAACAACAGGCCTTCGCCCAAGCGCGCCGCGTTTTGTCCTTCAAACAGCCAGTCAAACACCATATTTTGCACTCCGTACGCGGTTTTCTGCCCAGCGCGCCAGAAGCGAAACGGGCAGAAGGATGATCAGGTAGCTGGCAAACAGCAGGAACAAGGCTTCGTTGGTTTTGTAGTCCATGCCGATGATGTCTTTGGTAACAAACAGCAATTCCGCAATGCCGACCGCGCTGACGATAGATGTTTCTTTCATCAAAAACAATACGTTTGCGCCGATGGCGGGGACGGCGACCGCCCATGCCTGAGGCAATTCGATATAGCGGAACACTTGAAAGCGGCTCAAACCGATGGCCTTGCCCGCTTCGATCTGCCCTTTTGGGACGGCCAGAATACCGGCGCGGATGGCTTCCGCCATGTAGCTTGCGCCCAAGAAAACCAGTGCGATTACGCCGCAGGTGAAACCGTCCCATTTAATGCCCATTTTCGGCAGGCCGTAATACAGGAAAAACAATTGGATCAGCAGGGGCGTATTGCGCGACAGCTCGATATAGGCGCGTGCCAATGCGTAGAAGGGGCGGATGCGGTATGCCGTAACCACGGCAACGGGCAGGCCGAACAGCAACGACAAAACGACGCCATATACCGACAATTCCAGCGTCAGCTTTGCCGCATCGACGAATTTGGGGATGGCATCGATCAGATAAGACCAGTTCATCAGAGTCAGACAATCAGCATGATAAAGGCAGTATTTTAACGGGTTTGTAAGGGAGTGTTAAATAATGGATAGGAATATCGATTGTGGATAAAACACAAAAAATGGAATAAGGCAAAGGCCGTCTGAAACGTTTCAGACGGCCTTGAAATGCCAAGGTTTCCGTGTCAGGCGGCAGCCGCTTTCCGTTCATGAATCAGTAAATTCAACAGGGCGGCCGCGCCTGCCAAGACTGCGTCGGCGTACCACATCCAGCCGTAATCGTTGAAGCGCGTGATGACGATGCCGCCGATGTACGAACCCAAAAAGCCGCCGATTTGGTGGCTCAACATGGTCAACCCGAAGAGGGTGGCCAAGTAGCGCGTGCCGAAAAGTTTGCCGGTAATGGCAGCGGTGGGGGCGACGGTTGCCAGCCAAGTGAAACCGAGTCCGGCGGCGAAAAGATAGAAGTTCAAATCGGTTTT
Source organism: Neisseria sp. HMSC078C12 (assembly GCF_001838065.1). Classification (NCBI taxonomy): domain Bacteria; kingdom Pseudomonadati; phylum Pseudomonadota; class Betaproteobacteria; order Neisseriales; family Neisseriaceae; genus Neisseria; species Neisseria sp. HMSC078C12. Next base: position 210,948 of record NZ_KV835582.1, read on the forward strand.
AGGTGCGGCCAGATAAATCAATATCATGGCGACACGCGAAGCATATAAACCGAAGAGGACGTATTTGCCCAAAAATCTGCCGGTACACCAGCCTGAAAAAATACAGCCGGCAATGTTTGCCAAACCAATAATGGCAATGGAGGTCGAAGCGACCGTAGCGGGGAGGCCGCAAAGTGAAATTTCGGTCGGCAGGTGGGTAACCAAAAAGGCGATGTGAAAACCGCAGGTAAAGAAACCCAAATGCAGCAAGATATAGCTGCGGTTGGCGAAAGCCTTACAGACGGCCTGCTTCAGGGTTTGGCCGCCGTCGTCGGTATGGACGGTATGAGCAGCATGTTTGCCGCCGGCCAGCCACCAAGAAATCGGCAAAATCAAGATGGCAATGACTGCCCAAACATAAAATGTCCCCGTCCAGCCGACGTGGGGCAGGGTAATCAAACCTTGAACCAGCGGCGCGAACAAAAATTGCCCTGCGGACCCGCCTGCATTGACCAGGCCGGAAGCCAAGCCGCGCCGATGAGGCGGCGTTTTGGCGGCGACCTGTCCCATAATGATGGAAAATCCGCCCGAACCCGTACCGAATGCCAACAATAAACCGATACCCAGCATCAGCCCCCAATAAGTCGGTATTTGCGGCACCATCAGACAGGCGGCAATCAACAGAACCGTACCGCCGGCTAAAACCTTAAACGCGCCGAAACGGTCGGCCAACGCGCCGGACAAGGGTTGCGATATGCCCCACATCAATTGGAAAACGGCAATAATCAGGCTGAACTGGGTCATGCTCAATTCGGTCGAGTTGACGACGGGTAGGACAAAAAGTCCTAAAGTCATCCTCATGCCGATGGTAATCAGCAGGATGGAGGCGGCAGCGGCAATCAGCAGCCACAAATTGGGTAATTTGGCAGAAGAATCAGTCATGATGTTTGTGTGTGTAAGGGGCAGGGAATAAAAGCTATTTCTGCCGCTATATTATTTATGTGATTTCTCGGCGAGCCGATATATAAACGCGCGATTCTAGCATTGGGCGGAAAACGGCATAAATAACCGTTGGTTCTTTGGATATGGCAAAAAGTGATATGGCTTGAGGATGAGTAGAGAATGAAGCGGCCAAATATTCTTCGTTTGGCTCTGACGGAGCAAGCAAATTGCCGTTGAATTTTCGTTTGAGAAGAAAGGCCGTCTGAAAAGTTTCAGACGGCCTTTGTTTGACTGACTTACATCAGATGATTTCCAGAATGAAATACTGACGCAGTTTTTCGTACACATTATTTTGTACGTTGATACAACCATTGGTTATGATGCGATCGGCCACATTGGGAGAAGCGATGCGTTCCATGCGCCTTTCCTGCGGCTTGAGCGTCCATACCCTGTGTAACGCAAACAGAAAGTCATTTTCTTCTTTGAAGCCGATAACCTCGCCACCGTAACCTGGTTTGCTGGTCATCATCGGCGTCATATTGAATTTGCCTTTCGGCGTGGTCTTGCCGATCAATACCGGATGGCACTGACCGTCATCGGCAAAGCAAAGCTCCGCCTTGGCTGTATTGACCACGACTTTTTTGCGTTGGATAAAGTCGCTGACAGCATCGGCAGCGGCCAAAGAATTCAGGCCTGCCGCCAAGGCTATACCCAATAGGATCCGTTTCAAATTTGTCCTTATTGACGGATGCGTTTAGGAGCTTCTTTAATGATCTCGCGGATGATCACTTGAGGCTCTTGTTTAGGTGTAGGTGCTGGAGGAGGACATACAGCATCTTTAGGGAATACTGGATTCCAGAAGAAGCTGCGTGCAAATTTGTCTTTGTCGAAGATCACTTTGTATTGGCAAGTAGTGATGCCTTCAACGCCGGAAGTGTTTTCAGGGTCAACGCCTACGCCTGGGGTGTAGAAGTGGAACAAGTAGTCCCATTCACGCACGCCAACCATGCCTTCGTCGTAGTGAGGACGGCCGAGGATTTTGTAGATGTCGTCTTTGGTCAGACCAGGACGCATTTGATCCAGCTCATCAAAAGTCGGGAATGTACCGCGGTCTTTGTTGAAGGTCAGGGAGTAAGGTTTAGGGAAGCGTGGCTCGTCTGTAGTGCCTTCAGGAGTGATTTTGCTCTTAGTAGCACAGGCGGCCAGCAGGCCGGTAGCCAGCAGGACGAAGCCCACTTTTGCGATTTTTTTCATTTGATAATCCTTTTATTGATTTTACCAGCCGAACTTTTCAGACGGCCTGTTAGTGCCGGCAGCGAGTTTGCCGGTTTACCCAAATAATGTTGTGCTTCTTAAAGATGTACCCGACGGTTTGACAAACAGAACATCGGCACATTCCGGCAGGGCATTGCGCCTCATCTCCGTTGTATCCGCCTGAATCGGCAGAACCGTTCAGACGGCCTGACTGACATTTATTGTCACTTTGTAACAATTTCACTTCGAGTAAGGCTTGGGGTTTAGAGATGTCCGGTTTTCGATAAATCAGGTTGTATTGCGTAATACCTTGTTATCTTTGTGCTTTAGTTCATTTTGGCATTTGCCGGAGATTAGGTACTTAATCTTTCGGGTGTTATCCCTGCAAATTGTATGCCAGTTTTCCTTTATACGCATAATCTGTGTATGCCAGAATGTTGGCTTTATACAACATTCATATTAACGAACCAGAAACGGATTGTACTTTTTCTCATGCCCGATGCTGGTCATGCGGCCGTGTCCGGCTATCACTTGCGTGGTTTCGGGCAGGGTTAATAGTTTAGCGCAGATATTGTTTATGAGGTCATCATGATTGCCGCGCGGAAAATCTGTGCGACCAACGGTCTCATAAAATAAAACATCGCCTGCGACTAAAAGACCGTTTTCGGCGTTGTAAAAAACGACTTGGCCGGGAGTGTGGCCGGGAATGTGAAGGACTTGGAAACTGTGGTTGCCGACCTTGAGCGTTTCCCCTTCTTCCAGCCAGCGCGTCGGCGTGAATGACGGAGAAACGGGGAAGCCGTATTGCGCCGTTGTTTGCGGAAGGGCTTGGAGCAGGAATTCATCGTCCTTGTGCGGGCCGAAGACGGGTACGTCGCAGGTTTTCAAAAGCTCAACCACGCCGCCTGCGTGGTCAAGATGGCCGTGGGTCAGCCAAATGGCGGTCAGCTTGAGACCTTTGTTTTGGACTTGTTGCAATAAATAAGGGACGTCGCCGCCGACATCGGTCAACACGGCTTCTTTGGTTTCATCGTCCCAAATCAGCGTGCAGTTTTGACGGAAGGGGGTAACGGCGTTGATTTCAAATTGGAGTGCCATGGGTGTTCCTAGGAAATGCTTATTTAATGTTTATTTACGTTTCAGACGGTCTTTGCCTATCAAAACCTGGGCAATGAACAGCCCTCGTTTGCAAAAATAGAACATTGAGAGCTACCAGACGCTTGGCATTTCCTTAAGGCATCAGCCTCCGCAAAGCCAGGGTCTCCTGTACCTGCAAAGGCAGCCCATTTTTTACCAGACTTTCCTTGGGCAACAGCAATACAACTATTTCGAACCCAAACGTATACTTTACATGGCGCATTACTCCCTCCTCGTTCACACGTCTTAATAGCTTGTGCTTTAGCAGCTTCAAGCGATTCCATGTCAATTGCACCACCTGCTTTACCGGTCTTTGCGTTGGTTGCCCAGGCACCGTATCTTGAAGGTACATCAATATTGATAATTTCCGTAGTCCGTCTCTGTTGGTGATGACCAGACGAACCACAATTGGGATTGTAGCCATACCCACACAATGCCGAATTGTTTTGCAATGCACCTCTGGTCACGTCATATCCATAAGTATTAATGCTTGCTAGTCCTAGCAGTATAAAAAACAATTTTTTCATTTCAAATCCAATCTATTAGTTATTTAAATCTGTATCAGTTGACGTACGCCGTCATTTATAAGGTTTCCAATACATCAGGCAATTCGGCCAAGCTGTTGAGCATGGCGATATGGGGCAGGGCGGAAAGTTGTTGGGCGGTGTGCGCGCCGGTGGTAATGGCGATGGCGCGGATTTTGGCGTTGGCGGCCATTTCTAGGTCGTGGGTGGTGTCGCCGACGACGACGGCCTCTTCCGGCTCAACACCCAGTCGGTCGCAGAGGGCGAGTACCATATCGGGCGCGGGTTTGGACGGATATTCGCTAGCGCAGGCGGTTTCCAGCCAGAAGGCTTGGGTGTCGGTTTGTGCGATGGCTTTGTCTAAGCCGCTCCGCCCTTTGCCGGTCGCTACGGCAAGCCAATAGCCTTGTTGCTTCAAGCGTTGCAGGCAGGGCAGGGCTTCGGGGAACAGGGTCATGTTGCGGTTGTTGGGATTGAGGTAGTGCGCGGCATAGGTCTCAATCAGGGTTTCCTGAACGTGTTCGCTGACGTTGTGGGCAAGGCGGCGAATGATACCGGAGAGGCTGTATCCGATGAGTGGGCGGATTTGGTCGGCTTCGGGAACGGGCAGGCCGCAATCGGCAAAGCTTTGTTGAAAGGTGTGGATGATGGGGTTGGTGGTGTCGGCAAGCGTGCCGTCCCAGTCGAAAATGATGAGTTTGGGTTTCATGGGTTTCCTTTCAGACGGCCTTGAATAACTTATTATTTTAAAAGTGTATTTTGGTGTGGCTGAATTCACCAAAATACACGAATAGAACTATGGGTTACTTAATATTTTAACTTTTTCTTGATTGAATTCTTGTTCGGAAAGAATACCTTGATCTAATAATTTCTTTAAATTTACTAATTGATCATATTTTTTGTTGTTGCTTGAATTATCAATATCTTGTTTTGTCTCTGTGCAGATAAAAATAATTTCAATCCTAGGCCAATTCCCTAAGATGTGAGGAGGAGTAGATGCTCTTTCTCTAATTGCTTTCATACTTTTATTTTTTTGTTTGCAGAAAGCCTGTGCTCTTTTTTCAGCACTGTGTCTCACGGCAGTTGAAGGAGTAAATCCTGATGCTCCTTGGTGGAATATGCGATATTCTTGTTCATTATTTTCATTAACATCTAAAATAGTTTCTTTGCCTTTGTAAATGATTGCTGTATCAAAACCCGAGTTGCCCTTTTCAACGATTTGGATTCCCGATGCAGTTGTGCAACCAGCTAAAATTAATGCTAATAGAAGATAAAATTTAGACATGACGTTTCCTTATTTTGGGTTAAGTAAATCTATTTGATTTCAGACGGCCTTTTCCTGATTTTCCAACATTAAAACGAATTGCGCCAATTCTTGCGGCAGGGGGGCTTTCAGAATCAGTTTTTCGCCGGTCAGCGGATGGGCGAGGTGCAGTTCGGAAGCGTGCAGGAACATTCTTTTCAAACCGAGTTTCTGCAGGCGTTTGTTGGCTTGATAGTCGCCGTAGCGTTCGTCGCCGGCAATGGGGCAGTCTTGTGATTGCAGGTGGACGCGGATTTGGTGGGTGCGGCCGGTTTTCAGGGTGGCTTCGACAAGGGTCAGGTCGGATAGGCCGACTTGGTGCAAGAGGCCGTCTGAAAAACGGTTTAACACGCGGAAGATGGTGTGGGCGGATTGGCCGTCTTCGCTGACGCGAACCATTTTTTCGCCTTGTGCGCCGGTGTATTTGAACAGGGGGAGCTTGACGTGGAAGCGGTCGTTCGGCAGCCTGCCGACACCCAGTGCGAGATAGATTTTTTTCGGATGGTCGTTGCGGATGGCTTCGTGCAGCTTCACTAATGCGCTGCGTTTTTTGGCTATCATCAAGAGGCCGCTGGTGTCTTTGTCGAGGCGGTGGACGAGTTCGAGATAACGCGCTTCGGGACGGGCGCGGCGGATTTGTTCGATAACGCCGAAGCTCACTCCGCTGCCGCCGTGGACGGCAACGCCGGACGGTTTGTTGATGACCAAAAGCGCATCGTCTTCGTAAACGATGTCAAACTCGCGTGCGGGCGCGGCCTGGCTTTCAGACGGCCTTTGTTTTTCGGCGGTGCGTATCGGCGGAATGCGGACGGTATCGCCTGCCTGAATGCGGTTGTCGGGTTTGCAGCGTTTTTTGTTCAGCCGCACTTCGCCGGCGCGGATGATGCGGTGGATATGGCTTTTCGGGACGCCTTTGAGGATTTTTATCAGATAGTTATCAAGGCGTTGGCCTTCCTCGTGTTCGGCAACGGCAATCAGGCTGACTGAATCTTTGCGTATTGCGTGCATTTTCTCTATAATCCCAAACGTCCGTTTCGGGACTCGAACCTGCCGTCGCAGGCCGTCTGAAACGGATTTATTGTTAAAACGAGATTTTATATTAAAAACGCACTCCGCAAAGCATTTCCTTGTGTTTGTTCAAAGCCGGCAAACGCAATCCCGTAATTAAGTTTGAATTGAACCTGCCGTCCGGCCGGGCGTAAGACGCAGTCCGCGCAGCACCGTCCGAAATTACCGGCGCTACGATAATAAGAAGATGTAGGCTGCCTTCATTTTGTCCGAAACATCAGCATTCGGACGGCAGCGGAACCATCAACCTTTCCGCCGCATTGTTCTTTATTTCCTTCTTTATCCGAATCCGTCCGCACATGGCTTGAGTTCAAGCATGCAACCTTGCGGATTTCAAATCAAAAACTGGTTACACAGGGGTTTCCCCATCTTGCCTTTGCAGAGTGCCAACCGGACAGACAGGCCGTCTGAAAAAGATATTCACAAATCAAACGGCCGCTGTTCACGAGGTGACTATGAAAAGAATGTTATTCAACGCAACGCAGGCCGAAGAGCTGCGCGTTGCCATTGTCGATGGCCAAAACCTTTTGGACTTGGACATTGAAACGCTGGGCAAAGAACAGCGTAAAGGCAATATCTACAAAGGTATCATTACCCGCATCGAGCCGTCGCTGGAAGCGTGTTTCGTCGATTACGGAACCGACCGCCACGGCTTTTTGCCGTTTAAGGAAGTGTCGCGCTCATATTTCCGCGACTACGAAGGCGGCAGGGCGCGTATTCAGGACGTGCTCAAAGAAGGTATGGAAGTCATCGTCCAAGTCGAAAAAGACGAGCGCGGCAACAAAGGCGCGGCACTGACTACCTTCATCAGCCTGGCCGGCCGCTATTTGGTATTGATGCCGAACAATCCGCGCGGCGGCGGCGTATCCCGCCGTATCGAAGGCGAAGAGCGCCAAGAGTTGAAAGCCGCCATGGCAGAACTCGACATTCCAAACGGCATGAGCATCATTGCCCGCACCGCCGGCATCGGCCGCAGCGCGGAAGAGTTGGAATGGGATTTGAACTACCTCAAGCAACTCTGGCAAGCCATTGAAGAAGCAGGCAAAGCGCATCATGACCCTTACCTGCTCTTTATGGAAAGCTCGCTGCTGATTCGTGCGATTCGCGACTATTTCCGTCCCGACATCGGCGAGATTTTGGTGGACAATCAAGAAGTTTACGACCAAGTTGCCGAGTTCATGAGCTACGTCATGCCGAGCAATGTAGGCCGTCTGAAACTCTATCAAGATCACACGCCGTTGTTCTCCCGCTTCCAAATCGAACACCAAATCGAAAGCGCGTTCTCACGCAGCGTCAGCCTGCCGTCAGGTGGCGCGATTGTGATCGACCACACCGAAGCCCTGGTTTCCATCGACGTCAACTCTGCCCGCGCCACACGCGGTTCGGACATCGAAGACACCGCGTTCAAAACCAATATGGAAGCCGCCGAAGAAGTCGCCCGCCAAATGCGCCTGCGCGACTTGGGCGGTTTGGTCGTCATCGACTTCATCGACATGGAAAACCCCAAGCACCAGCGCGATGTTGAAAACGTCCTGCGCGACGCGCTCAAAAAAGACCGCGCCCGCGTGCAAATGGGCAAACTCTCCCGTTTCGGCCTTTTGGAATTGAGCCGTCAACGTTTGAAACCGGCTTTGGGCGAAAGCAGTCATGTTGCGTGTCCGCGCTGCGCCGGTACCGGCGTCATCCGCGGCATCGAATCCACCGCCCTGCACGTTTTGCGCATCATTCAAGAAGAAGCAATGAAAGACAACACCGGCGAAGTACGCGCACAAGTGCCTGTCGATGTTGCCACCTTCCTGTTGAACGAAAAACGCGCCGAGCTGTTTGCGATGGAAGAGCGTTTGGATGTAAACGTCGTCCTGATTCCAAACATCCACTTGGAAAACCCGCACTACGAAATCAACCGCATCCGCATCGATGACGTAGAAGAAGACGGCGAACCGAGCTACAAACGCGTTGCCGAGCCGGAAGAAGACGAATCCGCCAAACCTTTCGGCAGCGAAAAAGCCAAAGCGGCTCGTCCTGAGCCTGCCGTCAAAGGCGTGCGCCATACCCAGCCTGCGCCGACTGTCGCCCCTGAGAAAAAAGCCTCTTGGTGGGACAGCTTCAAAGCCTGGTTGAAACGCATTTTCGGCGGCGAGCCTGCGCCTGCCGCAGTTGCGCAAGAGCCTGCCGAGAAACGCACGGCAAACAACCGCGGCCAAAACGGCAACCGCCGTTCGAGCAGCCGCCGTCAAAATCCGCGCCGCAACAACAAACACGACGGCAGCAAAGTCGAAGTGCGCGAAGTAGGTGCCGAAGCCGCCGACAGTAAGTTTGAAGAAAGCAAATCAAACGAAAGCCGCAACGACGAGCGTAAAGAAAGCCGCCGCAGCCGCAACCGCAACAACCGCCGCGATGAGCGCAACAACGAGCGTAACCGTATTGAGGAAGCGGTTGAGGACGTAAACGTTCAAGAAGTGGCCGCACTGGCTGAGATGCCGTCTGAAAACCAAGCGGAACAAAACGGCAATAAACGCCGCCGCAACAACGGCCGTAACGAGCGCAACCGTAACCAATATGCGGAAAGTCATGTTGAAGACGCAAACGTTCAAGCCGATGGCGAACAGGCGCAAGCGGAAGCGGACGACAACGCCCGCAGCGAAGAGGGTGTGAAAAACAACGGCCGTCAAGGACGCGAGCGCAACAACCGTCAGCGCAACAACCGCAACGACCGCCGTTCAAACAGCAAAAAACGCAATATTCCGTCTTCGGCAAAAATCGAGCAATACCTGAACATTACCGACACCGCCGACAAAGTCCTCTTTGCCGTGGCGCATGTTTTGGGTTTGAACGAAACCGCCGAAACTGAAAATGTGCCTTTGCCGCAGGAAGATGATCATGCCGAGCCGCTGGTGATTGTGGTATCCGAGCCTGAAGTTGCCAGCGCAGAGCCATTCGTATTTGCCATTGAAAGCGAAGACGAACCTGCCGTCGCGAAAGCCGAAAGCGCCGATGCCGAGCAAGCCCTGTTGGCTTCTGCGGTCAGCAACGTCAAAGAAGCTATTTCCGCAGTATTGTCTCCGAATGAAACTGCCGTTGCAGAAGTCGCAGAACCGGTTGAAGCGGCAACTGAAACTGTGGCAACGCAAACTGAGGCCGTAGCTGAAAAAGCGCTTGTTGCCGCTGTTTTGCCGGAAGGTTTGGGCGATTTGATCTTCGTTGAAACCGATCCGAAAGCCGTTGCCGCTTTTGCCGCGCAGCCACAGCCCGAACCGGTTGCCAAAACACGCCGTTCGGATGTGCCTAAAGTAGAAGTGGAAGACGTAGCAGTCGAAATGATTTTGGTGGAAACACGCAAAGACTAAGATTGGTTTTCCAGTTAAAAGCCCGATGTTGAACGCATCGGGCTTTTTATTGGTTGGGAGGAGTGAGCCACTTATTTTTTGTGTTTGCCATGAGTGGTTGCTTCATGGTTAAAAAGCAGGATAGCGCTGAGAAAGGGAGGGGTGTGATTCTTTCAATGGGAAGGGCTTGACGATAAATAGATCGGTATGAAAAAAGGCCGTCTGAAATGGTTTCAGACGGCCTTAGTTTGTGTGTATGTTTGGGTATTGTGATTATTTTTTGTTCAGAGAGTCACGGATTTCGCGCAACAACAGAACTTCTTCGCTAGGCTCTGCCGGTGCTTCTTCAGTAGGAGCTTCGGTTTTTTTCACAGAGTTGATGGCTTTAACCACGCAGAAGATGGCAGCGGCGATGATCAGGAAGCTGATCACGGTGTTGATGAACAGACCGATATTCAGGGTAACGGCACCGGCTGCTTGAGCGGCCGCCAGGTTGGCGTAACCTTCTGCAGGAGCGGCTTGTGCGCCGTCTTTCAACGTAATGAACAGGTTGGAGAAATCAACGCCGCCGATCAACAGGCCGATAGGGGGCATGATTACGTCGTCAACCAATGATTTGACGATGCCGCTGAATGCTGTACCGACAACCATACCGACTGCGAGGTCGATCACGTTGCCACGCATAATAAATTCTTTAAATTCTGAAGCGATTGACATAATTAATCTCCTGTATGTGTTTGAGTCAAAATCAGATGTAGTTCAATAAAACGGCAGGCATATTAACGCTTTATCGGTTAAGAAAATTTCAATAATGTTAAATTTTGTATTTCATGCTAAAAATGCCCGGCTTCTATGCCTTCTGTATGAAAAACAGGCCGTCTGAATTTTTTTTGTTACTTTTTTGCACCACTTTTATCCGTGGCTAAGTATCAGATAATATGAATGTTATCTTTAGAATCAATGCTCTATCGAAAATTCAGATTGAGGTGGAATGATAATATAATAATGTTGAAAACATAGTCGTTGAAAGCCTGTAAAGTTAATGTTTCGTATCCGTATTTGACTTTCAGACGGCCTTTTGGGTTATGCAGTTATTCAAGCCATAATGTAACGGCCATAAAAAACGCACTTTCATGATGAAAGTGCGTTTGGTGTGTAAACCGTTTAGTTCTCTTCGTCGTTCAGCGCGTTGATGCTGTAACCGCCGTCAACGTAGGTAATCTCGCCGGTGATGCCGGAAGCGAGGTCAGACAGCAGGAAGGCGGCTGTGTTGCCGACTTCTTCGGTGGTAACGTTGCGGCCCAGCGGGTTGTGGGAAGCGACATGCCCCAAGAGTTTGCTGAAATCGGCGATGCCGGAAGCGGCCAGGGTTTTGATCGGGCCTGCGGAGATGCCGTTGCAGCGGATGCCTTCTTTGCCCAGGCAGGCGGCGGTGAAGCGGATGCCGGCTTCGAGGCTGGCTTTGGCCATGCCCATAACGTTGTAGTTAGGAATGGCACGAACGGCACCCAAGTAGCTCAGGGCGACGATTGCGGCGTTGCGGCCCTGCATCATCGGACGGGCGGCTTTGGCCAGCGCAGGCAGGCTGTATGCGGAGATTTCGTGAGCGGTGTTGAACGCTTCGCGGCTGATGCTGTCGAGGAAGTCGCCGCTCAAGGCTTCTTTGGGGGCGAAGCCGATGGAGTGGACGAGGCCGTCCAAGCCGTCCCAATGTTTGCTCAAGTCAACGAACACTTGGTTGATTTCGTCGTCGCTGGCAACGTCGCAGCGGAACACGAGTTCGGAGCCGAGTTCGGCCGCCATTTTACGGACACGCTCTTCCAGTTTGTCGACAACGTAGGTGAATGCCAATTCCGCGCCTTGTTCGCGGCAGGCTTTGGCGATGCCGTAAGCGATGGAACGCTCGGAGATCATGCCGGTAATCAGAATTTTTTTGCCTTGCAAAAAGCCCATTTTCTTATCCTTTAGCAGTGGTATTGCGGTTGCATTAAACTGCGCATTATAGCAAAAACCGCTGTTTCGGCATAGAAAACAACGGATAACCCTTTGTCTTGCCTCAAATAGGGATAAGGTTTTCTGTCAAGGCCGTCTGAAACCTGACGGAACGGCGGCAAAACGTTATACTTGATGGTGTTAATGACCGATGTTTCAGGAGGAAACCATGCCCGAGCAAAACCGCATTCTCTGCCGGGAACTCAGCCTGTTGGCGTTTAACCGTCGTGTACTGGCTCAGGCGCAGGATACGAAAGTTCCTTTGTTGGAGCGTTTGCGTTTTTTGTGCATTGTTTCTTCCAATTTGGACGAATTTTTTGAAGTGCGCATGGCGTGGTTGAAACGCGAAAACAAACTGCGTCCGCATCAACTGCTCGACAACGGTAAAACCGCAGCCGAAACCATTGAGGCGGTGGCAAAAGAGGCGCAGGCGCTGATCCGCGAGCAATATGATTTGTTTAATAATGTGCTTCAGCCCGAACTTGACCGTGCAGGCATTCATTTTTACCGCCGCCGCAATTGGACGGCCGCGCAGAAAAAATGGATCGAAAACTATTTCGACAACGAGCTGTTGCCCATTCTCACCCCCATCGGCCTCGATCCTTCGCACCCGTTCCCGCGCCCGTTAAACAAATCGCTTAATTTTGCCGTCGAACTCGAAGGTACGGATGCGTTCGGCCGTCCGTCCGGAATGGCGATTGTGCAGGCGCCGCGCATTTTGCCGCGCGTCGTCCCCATGCCGTCTGAAATTTGCGGCGGCGATGCAGGCTTTGTGTTCTTGTCTTCGATTTTGCACGCCCATGTCGGTAAACTCTTTCCTGGCATGAAGGTTAAAGACTGCCATCAATTCCGCCTCACGCGCGACAGCGATTTGACGGTGGATGAAGAAGATTTGAAAAACCTGCGTGCCGCGATTCAAAACGAATTGCACGACCGCGAATACGGCGACGGCGTGCGCTTGGAAGTGGCGGATACTTGCCCGGCATACATTCACGATTTCCTGCTCGCCCAGTTCAAGCTGACCTCTACCGAGCTGTATCAGGTCAAAGGGCCGGTCAATTTGGTGCGCCTCAATGCCGTCCCCGATTTGGTGGACAGGCCGGATTTGAAGTTTCCACCGCGCAATGCAGGCCGTCTGAAAGCCTTACGTAAAAACGGCTCCGTGTTCAAGCTGGTCAAACAGTCGCCGATTTTGCTGCACCACCCGTATCAGTCTTTCGATCCGGTTGTCCAAATGATACGCGAGGCCGCTGCCGATCCGGATGTGTTGGCCGTCAAAATGACCATCTACCGCACCGGCAGCAATTCCGAGCTTGTGCGCGCATTGATGAAGGCCGCGCTGGCGGGTAAACAAGTTACCGTCGTCGTTGAACTGATGGCGCGTTTTGACGAAGCCAACAACGTCAACTGGGCGAAACAGCTGGAAGAGGCAGGCGCACACGTCGTGTACGGCGTATTCGGCTACAAAGTCCATGCCAAAATGGCTTTGGTTATCCGCCGCGAAGACGGTGTGCTCAAGCGTTATGCCCACCTCGGTACCGGCAACTACCACCAAGGCACATCGCGCATTTACACCGACTTTGGCATCATTACCGCCGACGAACAAATCACTGCCGATGTGAACACCCTGTTTATGGAAATCACAGGCTTGGGCAAGCCGGGCCGTCTGAACAAGCTCTATCAAAGTCCTTTTACCCTGCACAAAATGGTCATCGACCGCATCAAGCAGGAAACCGAACACGCCAAAGCCGGTAAACCGGCGCGGATTACCGCCAAGATGAATTCCCTCATCGAACCGAGTGTGATTGATGCGTTGTATCAGGCCAGCGCGGCAGGCGTACAAATCGACCTGATTGTGCGCGGTATGTGTACTTTGCGCCCGGGTGTAAAAGGCTTGTCCGAAAACATCCGCGTCCGTTCCATTATTGGCCGCCAACTTGAACATTCGCGCGTATATTGCTTCCATAACAACGGCGCAGACGATACCTTTATCTCCAGTGCCGACTGGATGGGTCGTAACTTCTTCCGCCGTATTGAAGTCGCCACGCCGATTACCACGCCCGAACTCAAAGAACGCGTGATTCGCGAAGGTTTGGAAATGGCCTTGGAAGACAATACCCAGGCTTGGCTGATGCAGCCTGACGGCAGTTACGTCCGTACCCAGCCGCAAGACGGCGAGCCTGCGTTTGGTTTGCAGGAAGGTTTGTGGAAAATATACGGACGTTGAATTGAATAATGTCTCAGGCCGTCTGAAATGCAGGTTTCGGACGGCCTTTTTTGATTTTGCCGTTATAATTCCGTTTCCCAATCTTTCAGACGGCCTTTTTCTATGAAATCTTACCCCGATTCCTATCTCCATTTCGAAAACCTCGACGCTCCCGAAACGCAAAACTTCGCTGCTGAAGCGCATGCCGAAACGCGCGCGCGTTTTTTAGAAAACGACAAAGCACGCGAATTGTCTGACGGCATTTTGGCGCAGATGCAGGACACGCGGCAGATTCCGTTTTGTCAGGAACACCGCGCACGGATGTACCACTTCCATCAGGACGCGGAATATCCGAAGGGCGTGTACCGCGTGTGTACGGCGGCGACTTACCGTTCGGGCTATCCCGAGTGGAAAATCCTGTTTTCGGTGGCGGATTTCGACGAATTGCTCGGCGACGATGTGTATTTGGGCGGCGTGTCGCACTTGGTGGAAAAGCCCAACCGCGCGCTGTTGACCTTGAGCAAATCGGGCGGCGATACGGCGTATACGCTGGAAGTGGATTTGGAAGCAGGGGAATTGGTAGAAGGCGGTTTTCACTTTCCGGCAGGCAAAAACCATGTGTCGTGGCGCGATGAAAACAGCGTGTGGGTGTGTCCGGCTTGGGACGAACGCCAGTTGACCGAATCGGGCTATCCGCGTGAAGTGTGGCTGGTGGAGCGCGGCAAAAGTTTTGAGGAAAGCCTGCCGGTGTATCAAATCGATAAAGGCGCGATGATGGTGAACGCGTGGCGTTATCTCGATCCGCAGGGTTCGCCGATTGATTTGATTGAAGCGTCGGACGGTTTTTACACCAAAACCTATTTGCAGGTGTCGGCCGAAGGCGAGGCGAAACCGTTAAACCTGCCCAACGATTGCGACGTAGTTGGCTATCTGGCCGGACATCTTTTACTGACGTTGCGTAAAGACTGGAACCGCGCGAATCAAAGCTATCCGAGCGGCGCGCTGGTGGCGGTGAAGCTGAATCGGGGTGAACTCGGGGCGGCGCAGCTTTTGTTTGCGCCCGATGAAACGCAGGCATTGGAAAGCGTGGAAACGACCAAGCGTTTTGTGGTGGCGAGCCTTTTGGAAAATGTACAAGGCCGTCTGAAAGCGTGGCGCTTTACCGATGGTAAATGGCAGGAAGTCGAGTTGCCGCGCCTGCCTTCGGGCGCGTTGGAAATGACCGACCAACCGTGGGGCGGAGACGTGGTTTACCTTGCCGCCAGCGATTTCACCACGCCGCTGACGCTGTTTGCGCTGGATTTGAACGTGATGGAACTGACCGTCATGCGCCGTCAGCCGCAGCAGTTTGTTTCAGACGGCATCGAAGTGCAACAGTTTTGGACGACTTCGGCCGACGGCGAGCGCATTCCTTATTTCCACGTCGGCAAAAACGCCGCCCCCGACACGCCGACTTTGGTTTATGCCTACGGCGGTTTCGGCATTCCCGAATTGCCGCATTATCTGGGCAGCGTCGGCAAATATTGGCTGGAAGAGGGCAATGCCTTCGTGTTGGCGAACATACGCGGCGGCGGCGAGTTCGGTCCGCGTTGGCATCAGGCGGCGCAAGGCGTAAGCAAACACAAAAGCGTCGACGATTTGCTTGCCGTCGTGCGCGATTTGTCCGAACGTGGCATGAGTTCGCCCAAACACATCGGTTTGCAGGGCGGCAGCAACGGCGGCCTAATTACCGCCGCCGCCTTCGTGCGCGAACCGCAAAGCATAGGTGCGCTGGTGTGCGAAGTGCCGCTGACCGATATGATCCGCTATCCGCTGCTGTCCGCCGGTTCAAGCTGGACGGACGAATACGGCAACCCGCAGAAATACGAAGTCTGCAAACGCTGGCTGGGCGAATTGTCGCCGTATCACAATCTTTCAGACGGCATCAATTATCCGCCCGCGCTTATTACCACCAGCCTCAGCGACGACCGCGTCCATCCCGCCCACGCGCTCAAATTCTACGCCAAACTGCGCGAAACCTCCCCACGATCTTGGCTCTACTCGCCCGACGGCGGCGGCCATACCGGCAACGGCACGCAACGCGAATCCGCCGACGAACTCGCCTGCGTGTTGCTGTTTTTGAAAGAATTTTTGGGGTAGAAGCAAGCAGCAGGACTGACCGTTTTGTAAAGTTGAGAAACAAAATACTCTTGTTTCGGCAAGTGAAAAGAAGGCCGTCTGAAAAACGAATATTAAAGTTTTTCAGACGGCCTTCTTTTCTTTTAACTTTCAACATATCCCGATAAAATGGACACTTTGTAAGTGATCATCGATGGAAGACGCAATTATGGCAACCGAGCCGAAGAATTATACACGATTTAGAAAATAATTTCAAACAAAACAATATATTAAAACTCAAACAAATCTTTCCCGAAGTCTTTTGCGAAGACCAAATCGACTTTGAGAAACTCAAACTCGTCCTTGGCGCAGAAAACCTTGCCGGTGTGGGCGAACGTTATCAACTCGATGCTGTAGAAACTAGTAGCGTTGTTTACAGTATTTCCAGGAGAATACTGAAACATGAACATGCACAAAAACACCCATCTCACCCCGTCTCTGGATTTGGATATCCTCAACGGCATCATGCGCCAAGCCGTGTTGCAGCAGCTGCAAACCTACTTGGGCGCGGACACTATCATCGAAACACACATCACCCGCGACATGCTCGAACGCGCAGAAAAAATCCGCCTCTCCAACGCCTTGAGAGGCGTGTTTGAGGCGGATTTGGTGTACTAGGAACAATCAATGATTTCTCGGAAATGGATAAAGCCTGAAGGCGATTATTCGTTAGACGGTTTATCTGTCTGAGACTTGTGCGTTTGCAATATGCTCACTACCTTACCCTCATAACGCTGGCGTAACCACGCCTGTATCCGCTCGTAATCTTTGGCAGGTAGTGGCTGCTCCAATTCGAGAGAGACAACGACGATATCGTCATATGTATCTGTCTTCGGTTCTGCGTTTTTTTGGCTTTCAGACTGTTCGGAAACAGGCGTTGTTTGCGCTTTATCCCAAGCCAAGCCGCGTCCGACAACGATTTTTTCCGCTTCCGGATATTGGGCTTTTAATTCCTTAAGTACCGCTGCATCGTCGATATCGGAGGCTTTGCCTGCCAGCACGGTATCGATATAGGCCTGTTGCTCTTTCAGCTCATTTTGCTGCTGAACCGGGTTGTTTTGGCTTGCCAGTAATTCTTCGATTTTGGCATTGTCCCCTCCCGCATAGACCACGTTGACCTTCGGCTCTTTCACACCTGACGCTTCAAGGCTTTTCACCAGCAAGGCGGAAATTTTCTCGGCATTGCCCGTTCCATTGACAACCAGACTGACTTTATTTTCTCTATGGTTCAACATCTTACGCAGCACGAAAAAACCTTCCTGTTGCTTCGCAGTGGCAATGGCAGCATTGGCTCTGGTGTTGAAGATTTCCTGACGCACCAGTCCTGATGCCATATAGCCGCTCGGAATCATGACAGCAAGTACGACGGCAGTAATAATGATGCTGTGCAACCGGCGTTTGGATTCCTTTACCAACCCCCTGCGCGGCAGCTTGAGCAGCTTGGAAAACAACAAGGTCGCAAAAGCGATGAACACGCAGTTGATGGCAAAAAGATATGAAGCACCGAGAAAGTAGTGCCAGTTGCCATGTGCCAGTCCGTAGCCCGCAGTACACAGGGGTGGCATCAATGCGGTAGCAATCGCCACACCCGGTATGGCATTGCCTCCCTCTTTTCGGGTCAGCGCCACAATACCCGCACTACCGCCGAAGAAGGCAATCAACACATCCCAAAGGGTCGGCTGAGTACGCGCCAAAATCTCGCTTTGCGCCTCTTTAAGCGGGGTTAACAGGAAATACAACGTAGCGGTAATCAAGCTGATGACGACGAATATAATAATATTGCGCACGGCTTGACGGATCAGCGCAGTATCCCCTACCGCCAAACCGTAACCCATACCGACTATCGGCCCCATCAACGGCGAAATCAACATCGCTCCGATCACTACTGCCGTGCTGTTTACATTCAGACCGATACTCGACACGGCAATGGCAAACATCAATACCCACATACTGGTTCCGGTCACCCGAGTATTGGCGCGGATGGTGGCATCGATCTTATCGGGATGAGCTTGGTCATGCGCAAGATTGAACACATCTTGCAACTTGGTCATGGCACCATTGTCTTCTTGTTTCTGCTTTTCTTGTATTTCCTGATTTTTACTTTCTTCCTGATCTTGCATATGCGTATCCTAAAGTTTTAATAGTTTATTTTAAACATCTAATTCATAAAGAATTTTTGAGTAATGAAATAATGCCTTGCCATTACGGCTAAATCTGACAGGCACACTTCCCGCAATATACTATATTAGCATACGTCCGCAAACTTTTCCTCCGTTAGATGAAGGAAGGGCAAAGTTGCCGTTACAGCAAGCCGTAACGTGGGCTTTACCCACGAGATGAATGCCAAAATGAAAGTCTATGTGACTGTTGTCGGATTTAGTTGTTGGATGGTGGATTTCGTGGGCAAAGCCCACGCTACTTGGGTTATCCCAAATCTGCCTTGATTGAATAAAAGGTCGTCTGAAAACGGGGAAATCAGTTTTCAGACGACCTTTCCGCTTATTAACTTATTGATACCAAGGAAAAACAAATTCCCGCTTGTAGGTTAAAATCAGCATATGCTAATATGCGCAACAACAGGTTTTTCCAGAATAATCTGTGCTAAAATGCAGGATTAGATGGAAAACTCTATCCGAATTCGGTACAATACCGACGAATTATTTCTCTTAAACAACCTGCCGCAAGGCGAAAAGGAACGACTAATTATGTCAAACATCGAACAACAAGTTAAAAAAATTGTTGCTGAACAACTGGGCGTAAACGAAGCCGAAGTGAAAAACGAATCTTCTTTCCAAGACGATTTGGGTGCTGACTCTCTGGACACCGTAGAACTGGTGATG
Organism: Neisseria sp. HMSC078C12; assembly: GCF_001838065.1. Taxonomy (NCBI): domain Bacteria; kingdom Pseudomonadati; phylum Pseudomonadota; class Betaproteobacteria; order Neisseriales; family Neisseriaceae; genus Neisseria; species Neisseria sp. HMSC078C12. The sequence continues at coordinate 229,676 of NZ_KV835582.1, forward strand.
GCTTTGGAAGAAGCTTTCGGCTGCGAAATCCCTGACGAAGACGCTGAAAAAATCACTACCGTACAATTGGCTATCGACTACATCAACGCCCACCAAGGCTAATCGGTCGCCTCAAACACCCAGCCTCTGCTGCGCCATCGCAATAGAGGCTTTTACCTTATTATCAAACCCCTGAAATTTCAGACGGCATGAGTTTTGCCCGTTTTCACGAAGAAAAAGAGCAAGGCTGCCGCGAAAATCCCGACAACCAACAGCGAGATTATCATGAGTCAGAGAAGAGTAGTCATCACAGGTCTTGGCCAAGTATCACCGGTCGGCAACGACGTCGCCACCGCATGGAGCAATCTGCTCGCAGGCAAAAGCGGCATCGGACGGATTACCCGCTTTGACGCATCCGACATCAACAGCCAAATCGCCGGCGAAGTGCGCGATTTCGATATCGGCCAATACATCAGCGCTAAAGAAGCGCGCCGCATGGACGTGTTCATCCATTACGGTATCGCCGCCGCCCTGCAAGCCATCAATGATTCAGGCTTGGACGATTTGGAAACCCTCGACAAAGACCGCGTCGGTGTCAACATCGGATCCGGTATCGGCGGCCTGCCGAGCATTGAAGCGACCGGCAAAGCCGTACTCGAAGGCGGCGCGCGCAAAATCAATCCTTTCTTTATTCCGGGCTCGTTGATCAACCTGATTTCCGGCCATGTTACCATCCTTAAAGGCTACCGCGGCCCGAGCTACGGCATGGTGTCTGCCTGTACGACCGGCGCGCACTCTATCGGCGACTCTGCACGACTGATTAAATACGGCGATGCGGATGTGATGATTGCCGGCGGTGCGGAAGGCGCGATCAGCACTTTGGGCGTGGGCGGTTTTGCTGCCATGAAGGCACTTTCCACCCGCAACGACGATCCTGCCACCGCATCCCGTCCGTGGGACAAAGGCCGTGACGGTTTCGTTATCGGCGAAGGCGCTGGCGTGCTGGTGTTGGAAGAATTGGAACACGCAAAAAAACGCGGTGCGAAAATCTACGCCGAAATCGTCGGCTTCGGTATGAGTTCCGATGCCTACCACATTACCGCGCCTAACGAAGAAGGCCCGGCATTGGCGGTTACCCGTGCGTTGAAAGATGCCGGCCTGAACCCTGAAGACGTTGATTACGTCAACGCACACGGTACGTCCACTCCGCTGGGCGATGCCAACGAAACCAAAGCGCTCAAGCGCGCACTGGGCGACCACGCCCGCAAAGTTATCGTTAACTCCACCAAATCCATGACCGGACACTTGCTCGGCGCGGCAGGTGGTGTGGAAGCGTTGTACAGCGTGTTGGCGGTACACGAGCAAAAATCTCCACCGACCATCAACATTTTTGAACAAGACGTTGAAGCCGGTTGCGATCTGGATTACTGCGCCAATGAAGCACGCGACGCGAAAATCGACGTTGCCATCTCTAATTCCTTCGGTTTTGGCGGTACCAATGGCACATTAGTATTCAAACGCTTCAAAGACTGATAGAAGGTTGTAAGTAGATTAAAAGGCCGTCTGAAACTTGGTTTTCAGACGGCCTTTATGTTGTCCGTATTATAAATATTGTTGATAATCTATATCATTTATAGAATAATATGGTTTCGTCTAAGATTTGTCCGAGTTTTTCGGATAAATAGCCTAACCATATTCTACATCAGGAGTAAGCGATGAAACGCATCGGTATTTTGACATTGGCCGCCTTAGCTGCCATACCTGCATTTGCAGCTGATTTCGGCCATGAACAAGCATTGACCATAAACGGCAAACCTGCTTATCTGGCAGAAACATCGGCCCGTATTTTGGCAAATGAAGATTTGACTGCTCCGCAGTTGGTTGAAGATATTGCCGATGGGTTGGGTTCGAAAAAAATTCCGGGCTATAAATTGATGATTATGGGCCGTACTTATTCGGTGGCGGCGGAAACCAAACCGCCGAGAGAGGGCCAAACTCAGTGGCGGGACAATACGTTCATTCATCGCGGTGTAAAACTGTTTGTCGGTATTCCGGTTAAAAACGGCAAGATGGATTTGGCAGCTGCCCGATTGATTAATATCGGCGTGGTTGACGATAACGGTGGTGCCGCGCCTCATGATGAGGGTGAAAAAATCCGTCCGGTCGGCAAGCAGCTGATGTCTCCCGATACTAAAGTGGAAAATGTGAAACTCAATATTGCCAAACTGACGTTCCCAAATATGAAATTGGGCGAAACCAGTGGCGGTGGCGTGAAATTGGAAGCATCGGCAACATTGGACGGTAAACCGATACAAACCAAAATCGACAGCACTTTCTCCCGCTTCTATTCGGCCAAACCGGCCGCTACACGGCCGTTTATGGCAGATGCACGGTTTGTGAAATAATCGCAAAGGCCGTCTGAAATCCAGTTTCAGACGGCCTTTTATCCATAAAAGCAATTTAATACCGCATCATTTTGGTATCAATTTGCTCCGCCCAAGCATCAATACCGCCTTGCAGGTTGTAGAGATTTTCAAATCCGGCGTCTTCTAAATACATTGCCGTGTGCAGGCTGCGGATGCCGTGGTGGCAATAGACAACAATGGGTAAGTCATCGTCGGGAAGCTCGTTTTGGCGCAGGGGGATGAGGTTCATTGGGATATGAATGGCAGTGGGCAGGGTGCAGATGGCGCGTTCTTCATCGGTGCGGACGTCGAGCAGATGAAATGCGCGGCCTTCGTCCTGCCATTGTTTCAATTCGGTGGGCGGGAGTTGGATGATGTCGGTCATAAAGGTGGGGATAAAAGCATGAGGCCGTCTGAATTTTCAGACGGCCTGTTGTTTAAAAATCGAAATCGCCGAACAGATTGGCCGATTTATCTTCCAAGTGGGCCACGACGGTGTCGAACAATACCTTTTCGGAAAACTCATTGCCGTTGCGTGTCAGCAAAAGCGCGTGTTGTACCGGTTTGCGGCCGACAATGATGACCATGCGGCCGCCGTCTTTCAATTGCTCTTTTAAGATTTTAGGCACGCTGTCTACTGCGCCGCCCACATAAATCGCATCAAAAGGCGCGCCTTGCGATGCTTCGGTCAGGCCGTTGTTTTGCACATAATCGACGTTGGCAAAGCCCAATTCGTCCAAGACTTTTTTGGCGCGTTGCTGCTGCTCGGCATCGATGTCGTCGGTGACGACTTTGCCGGCCAGTTTGGACAGCAGGGCGGTTGCATAGCCTGAGCCTGTACCGATTTCTAAGACGGTTTCGTCTTTTTTCAGTTTCAAACCTTGAGCCAGGCGGGCAACGACTTTGGGTTCCAACATCTTATGGCCGTTGGCCAGCGGCAGCTCCATATCCGCATAGGCCAAGCCTTGAAAAGCCTCGCCGACGAAATGCTCGCGCCCGATCTCCTCCAAAGCATCCAAAATGTCGAAATCCAAGACATCCCACGGACGAATCTGCTGTTCAACCATATTGAAACGCGCTTTTTCAAAGTCCATATTTGTGCTCCGTTCAATTCTTAATTTTATCGAAACATACATTATAAATCCTTGTCGGAGAGTGTGCCATCTTTCAGACGGCCTCGAGGCTTGTTAATAATTGCCAAGCGCACATATATCCACTAAACTTTCACATTACACCACGCTACAACAAGCAACAACCAACACACGGAGCAATAAAGATGTATCACCAAATCGGAATGTGGGATCAAAAATGGGTTATCGGCAACTGGAAAATGAACGGCCGACTCCAAAACAACAATGCACTTATGCACCGCTTCCGCGTCATGCCAACCGCCGAGCGCGTATTAATCGGCCTGGCCGCCCCGACCGTGTATCTGTTGCAACTGCACAACGCCATGCAAATCGTTTTGAACAACCGCATCTTGACTTGCGCGCAAGACGTGAGCCGTTTTCCGAATAACGGCGCGTACACCGGCGAAGTGTCCGCCGAAATGCTTGCCGACATCGGTACAGACATCGTCCTCATCGGCCACTCCGAGCGCAGCCTTTATTTCGGCGAGAAAAACGAAATCCAACGCCGCAAAATGGAAAACGTCCTCAACGTCGGCCTGATTCCATTGTTATGCGTCGGCGAAAGCCTGGAAGAGCGCGAAGCCGGCAAAGAACACGAAGTCATTGCCCATCAGCTTTCCATCCTGCAAGGTTTGAACACCAAAAACATCGCCGTTGCCTACGAGCCGGTTTGGGCGATCGGTACAGGCAAAGTCGCCACCGTCGAACAAATCGCCGACATGCACGCATTTATCTACAAAGAAATCTTGTCTTTGTGCGGAAGCGATGTTAAAATCCGCGTTCTTTACGGCGGAAGTGTGAAAGCGGATAACGCAGCCGACATCTTCGCAGTACCTCATGTAGACGGCGCATTGGTTGGTGGCGCGTCATTATCATATGACTCCTTTACCGCCATCATCAACGCAGCACAAGCCTCGTAGAAAACATATGGAAGCCTTTAAAACCCTTATCTGGATTATTAATATTATTTCCGCTCTATTCGTAATCGTGTTAGTATTGCTGCAACACGGTAAAGGTGCGGATGCCGGCGCAACATTCGGTTCCGGCAGCGGTAGCGCGCAAGGCGTATTCGGTTCTGCCGGTAATGCCAACTTCCTCAGCCGCTCGACTGCCGTTGCTGCAACATTTTTCTTTGCGACTTGCATGGCAATGGTGTATATTCACACCCACTCCAATAAGCACGGTTTAGATTTCAGCGATGTGAAGCAGACCCAACAGGCTCCTAAGCCTGCAACGCCTGCACAAAACAATACAACTCCTGTTGCTCCGAATCCTCAGCAGCAGTAAGACAATTTGATTTATGCCGACATGGTGGAATTGGTAGACACGCTATCTTGAGGGGGTAGTGGCCGTAGGCTGTGCGAGTTCAAATCTCGCTGTCGGCACCACATTAGAAAATCTAACCGCTTTTTAGCGGTTATTTTTTCGTCTTGAGAATCTGCCTTTCCTTTATTTTTAGACCGAGACAGGGAAATACAATGAAGCGTTTGGTTGTCGGCATCAGCGGTGCCAGCGGTTTTCAGTATGGCGTGAAGGCTTTGCAGCTTTTGCGTGAGCATCAGGTAGAAACGCATTTGGTGGTTTCACAAGGGGCGGAGATGACCCGCGCTTTGGAAACGGATTACACTAAAGAAGACGTTTATGCTTTGGCGGATGTCGTGCATTCTGTCCGTAATGTCGGGGCAAGTATTGCCAGCGGTTCGTTTTTGACGGACGGAATGTTGATTGCGCCGTGTTCAATGAAAACTTTGGCTTCGGTTGCTCATGGGTTTGCCGATAATTTGCTCAGCCGTGCGGCGGATGTAACGTTGAAAGAGCGGCGCAGGCTGGTGTTGATGGTGCGTGAAGCGCCGTTAAACTTGGCACACATCGACAATATGCGCCGTGTAACAGAGATGGGCGGCATTGTGTTTCCTCCCGTTCCGGCTCTGTATCAGAAGCCTGAATCTATTGATGATATGATTACGCACAGCGTGTCTCATGCTTTGGACTTGTTCGGTATTGTTCAAACCGATGCGCCGCGCTGGCAGGGCTGATGTTTCAGACGGCCTGAAAATAAATTTAATACACTGAGAAAGAGGATAAAAATCATGCAAGCGATTCCTACCAATATCGTTAAATTCTTGAGCAATCATCATGTCGTCAGTATTGCCGCTGCGGCAGACGGCGAAGTTTGGGCGGCTTGTTGTTTTTATGTGTTTGATGAAGCCAATGCCCGCCTGATTGTGCTGACTTCTTTGAAAACAAAGCATGGCGGACTGATGAGCCGTTCTGCCAAAGTAGCCGGCACCATCGCTGGTCAGCCCGACAGTATCACGAAAATCAGCGGTGTTCAGTTTGCGGCGACTGCCGCTTTGATTGAAGATGAAGCGGATTTGAAAGCGGCGCAGTCTTTATTTTACAAAACGCATCCTGCTGCTCGAGTGATGAAAAGTAATGTCTGGGCGTTGAATTTGGATAATGTGAAATTCACTGACAATAAATTGGTATTCGCACAAAAAACGTACTGGAATCGTGAGGATTAAGAAAAGGCCGTCTGAAAGATGAAATTTCAGACGGCCTTTGATGCTTTAAGAATTAATCGTGTCCGATGTCTACGGTTTTTTCTTTGTAACGTGTGTCGGGAATCAAAACAATTTTATCGTCCACTTTGCCGATGGCTTTCACGTCTTTGCCCGGATAGTCCAGCTGGTGCAGGAAGTAGCGGATACAGTTCAAACGTGCGCGTTTTTTGTCGTCGGAGCGGATGATGACCCAAGGCGCGTCGCCGGTGTGGGTGTGGAAGAACATGGCGTTTTTGGCTTCGGTGTAGTCGTCCCAGCGGTCGAGCGACTGGATGTCCACAGGGGACAGTTTCCAGTGTTTCAGGGGGTCGTCACGGCGGGAGATGAAGCGGCGGAGTTGTTCTTCACGGGATACGGAGAACCAGAATTTGAACAGGTGGATGCCGCTGGCAACAAGCATACGTTCCAATTCAGGGGTTTGACGCATGAAGAGCAGGTATTCGTTAGGTTCGCAGAAGCCCATAACGCGTTCTACGCCGGCACGGTTGTACCATGAGCGGTCGAAGAATACCATTTCGCCTGCGGTCGGCAGGTTTTGGATGTAGCGTTGGAAATACCATTGGCCGCGTTCGGTCGTGGTCGGTTTTTCCAGTGCGACAACGCGTGCGCCGCGCGGGTTCAAATGTTCCATAAAGCGTTTGATGGTACCGCCTTTACCGGCTGCATCGCGGCCTTCAAACAGGCTGACGATGCGTTGGCCAGAATCTTTAACCCAGCTTTGTACTTTCAATAATTCGATTTGCAGCTTCTGTTTTTCTTTTTCGTAAACAGAACGGCGCATACGTTGTTTGTACGGGTAGTTGGCAGGAAGCGGTGCGCTGCTGGAATCCTCGTCAGTGCCGCGTCCTTCGTGTTCCAAAACAGCCTTTTCGAATACTTGCAGCTGGTCTTGTTTCTCGCCCAGTTCAACATTCTCGAATGGTTCTAATTGGTGGTCTGCCATAAAGTCTCCTTATCGATTAAGTTTTAAATGATATAGTGTGGTATGGTTTGATTCTACCCTTTTATGCCTCGTTCGACTACATAAAATTACATTTGAGTGCTTTTTTTGAATTTGTCTGCTAACTTATGTAAAAGCAGCGTATAATCAGCCTATTTGTACAGCAATCATGCCTTATTTCGCCCTGTTTGACGATGCCGTGAGCGGCCGAGCAAAACTCTATCAAAATCATGTAGAAAGCCATCGGTTTTATCATAACGAACTGGATTCGTTAACAAGTATTTTGCAAGCCGGCTGGAAAAAGGGTTTGCATGCAGTGTTGTTTGCAGACTACGAATTCGGGTTGCCGCTGATGGATATTCCGTCTGGCCGCAGTGGCAGTCTGCGTTTGCATTGGTTTGCCGATTATTCCGAAATCGATGCCGAAAACTGGCTGGCCAATCATTCAGACGGCCTTGAGGCAGGTATTTCCACTCCCCGATTCTCCGTATCCGAAGCCGATTATCTCGAGCATATCCGTCAAATCCACGAAGCCATCCGCCGCGGCGACACCTATCAAATCAATTACACCGCACGTCTGCACCTGCAAACTTACGGCAATCCGATTCAACTTTACAGCCGCTTGCGCCAGCCTGTGCCGTATGCCGTTTTGTCTTGTCTGCCCGACGGGGCAGGGCAGGAAGCGTGGACTTTGTGTTTCTCTCCCGAACTTTTCCTCAAAATTGATTCAGACGGCCTGATTACAACTGAGCCGATGAAGGGCACTGCGCCGATTCTTTACGATGGACAAGATGAACGCCGTGCGGTTGAGTTGCAAAACGACCCGAAAAACCGCGCCGAAAATGTGATGATTGTCGATTTGTTGCGCAATGACCTCGGCAAAATCGCGCAAACGGGCAAAGTACGTGTACCTGAACCGTTTAAAGTTTCCCGTTTCGGCAGTGTTTGGCAGATGACCAGTGCCATCGAAGCGCAGGCGCTGGCTGATGTTTCGGTTGCCGATATTCTCCGCGCAGCCTTCCCGTGCGGCAGTATCACCGGCGCCCCCAAACGCATGAGTATGCAGATTATTGAGTCCCTTGAATCCGAACCGCGCGGTTTGTACACAGGCAGCATCGGCTTTTTGCATCCTTGCGATAAGGGTTTGGGGTTTGAAGGTGTGTTTAATGTCGTGATCCGCACTTTATCTCTGAAGCCGGTTTCAGACGGCCTTTATCAAGGTGTTTATGGTGTGGGTTCGGGGATTGTGATTGATAGCGATCCGGAGGCTGAATATCGCGAGTGCGGTTGGAAGGCGCGTTTTCTCAATGACTTGCGGCCTGATTTCGGTATTTTTGAAACCATGCGAGTGGAAGACAAACAATGCCGTTTGCTTGATTTGCATTTGGGCCGTCTGAAAATTTCGGCGCAAGCGTTTAACCTGCCTTGGCCTCAAAATGCAATAGAGCAAATCCAACATTATATAGATGCGTTGCCAAATGGGTTGTTTAGAGTCAAAGCCGCTTTGTTTTCAGACGGCCTTGCATTGAGCCATGCGGCTGTTTCTGAATTGAGTGAACAACAATACGTCATCCTGAGTGAGTACACATTAAGCCAACGCGATTATTTGCGCCGTTTCAAAACCACGCGCCGTGAAATTTTTGACCAAGCGTGGAAAACGGCAGAAGGGCAGGGCGCATTTGACAGCTTGTTTTTCAATTCAGACGGCCTGTTGTTGGAGGGTGGAAGAAGCAATGTGTTTATCAAATATCAGGGACAATGGCTTACGCCGTCTTTGAATTTGGATATTTTGAACGGAGTGATGCGCCAAGCGGTATTGAAGCAGCCTCAGCTTTTAGGTGCGGATACAATCAAAGAAACCCGCATCACGCGTTCTATGTTGGAAAATGCGGAAGAAATCCGCTTAAGCAATGCTTTAAGGGGCGTGTTTGCAGTTTCGCTCCGTAAATAAATGGCAAGGGTCAAATCATCGTGATTCAAATTGTCGTAAAGCGGCAATATCCGATAGAATACGTCATTTCAACATTGAGGCCGTCTGAAAGGGAAAACAATATGGCAAAAGCAAAAGGATTGGGACGCGGTTTGGATTCGCTAATATCCAATGCGGTGGACAGCAGCAGTAGCGACCGCCTGACAACGGTTGCCATCGCCGATATTCAGCCCGGCCGCTATCAGGCGCGCGTACAAATGGATGACGAAGCCTTGCAGGAATTGGCCGATTCTATTAAGGCACAAGGCATTATCCAGCCGGTTATCGTACGCGAACGTGGTCTGTCTCAATATGAATTGATTGCCGGCGAACGCCGTTGGCGTGCTTCCCAGTTGGCCGGTTTGACCGAAATTCCCGTCGTCATCAAAACCATCAGCGACGAAACCGCGTTGGCCATGGGTTTGATTGAAAACCTGCAACGCGAAAACCTCAATCCGATTGAAGAGGCGCAAGGTTTGAAACGCCTCGCCGACGAATTCGGCCTGACCCACGAAACCATCGCAAAAGCCGTCGGTAAAAGCCGCAGCGCCATTTCCAACAGCCTGCGCCTGTTGAGCCTGCCTGAGCCGGTTCAGGAAATGCTTTACCAACGCCGTCTGGAAATGGGTCATGCCCGTGCGTTGCTGACCTTGCATGTAGTTGACCAATTGGAATTGGCGCAAAAAGCCGTCAAAAACGGCTGGTCGGTGCGCGAAGTAGAACGCCGCAGCCAATTGGCGCATCAAAAAGCCAAGCCTGAAGCAGCCAAAACCATCAGCCCGGATATCCGCCGCATCAATGATGCATTGACCGAGCATTTGGGCGTTAATGCCGAAGTCAAAACCAGCAATCAGAAAAAAGGCAAAATCGTGCTGCATTTTGATACGCCGGAAACATTCGAATATTTGCTGAAGCAGTTAGGTATCAATCAAGCGTTCTAACGGCTTTATAAACAGAACAGGCCGTCTGAAAAAAGCTTTTCAGACGGCCTCAATTTTTGAAAAAGCGTAGAGCGTATAAATGTTTACAATACAAATCAAAATCTTCTGTAAAATCTATGTAACAACATGTAATTTGTGTTAAACTCCATTCCAGCAAAGATTTGTTTTATATGTGTTAATCATTTACTTGTGAAAGGTTCACAAAGATTAACATATTGCTTGACGTTAACAAACTTCTTGATTATATTAGCCTGCCTTGCTTTTTGGGGTACAAAGTACAATGAATCAGATAGTCCCATTGCAAGTGATTGTATTATTAATAATTTCAGTTGTTTGTGCATTATTCTCCGGATTGCCCGGATTCCTCTCTGCTTTGGCGGGAGGATTTTCGTATATTTTGCCTACCCTGGTTGCAGTTTTACTTTTAAAGTTTTCCCGACGAAATCCCGAGTTGCAAAGCTCGATGTTTGTCGGCGGAGAGGTTTTAAAAGTAGTGCTGTCGCTGGTATCTATGTTGGTCGTTTTTGCGATATGGCATCGATCACTGGTATTTTACCCATTTTTATTGGCGTTTCTTGGCGTCAGTCATTTGGTTTTTTTAGTATTGTTGAGAGTAAAACACTATGGCAGGTGAAACTATGACCGCTGCCGACTACATCAAGCACCACTTGCAAAGCTTGACCAGTATGTCGGATGTTACTCAGGGTCAAGGACTGAAAAACATTGCTGATTTTTCGTTCATTAACCTTGATGCAATCTTTTTTGCCGTTCTGTTGGGCGTAATCGGTAGCTTCCTTTTGTGGCGCGGTGCCAAAAAAGCGACGGCCGGCGTTCCCGGTCGTTTCCAAGCGGCTGTTGAAATTCTGTTTGAATTCGTGGATGACATGTGTAAAAGCATTATCCATAACGAACAATCGCGTAAAGCCGTTGCCCCGTTGGGTCTGACCTTGTTTGTCTGGATTCTCTTGATGAATGCCATGGATATGCTGCCGGTTGATTTGCTGCCGATGGCATGGCAAGGCATTACCGGTAATCATCATGCCCTGTTGCGTGTCGTGCCGACAGCTGACTTGAATACGACTTTGGCTCTGGCGATTGGCGTATTGCTGATCTGTATTTACTACAATGTCAAAATCAAAGGCCTTGGCGGTTGGATTCACGAGTTGTTCTGCGCACCTTTTGGTCCGTGGCTTGCTCCAGCCAACTTCCTGCTGAACTTGGTAGAGTTTTTGTCCAAAACCGTATCCCACGGTATGCGGTTGTTTGGTAATATGTATGCCGGCGAGCTGGTGTTCCTGTTAATTGCCCTGTTGGGCGGTGCATGGGCGTCAACCGGCAGTGTCGAAACTTTGGATCCGATTTTATTTGTGTTCCACCTGATTGCCGGTTTGGCTTGGGCCATTTTCCACATTTTGGTCATCACCTTGCAGGCATTTATTTTCATGGCGTTGGCGTTCGTATATATCGGACAGGCGCATGATGCACACTAATCAAGTAGTTTTTTCGTAGTTTGTTTTTGTAGTTTAACCTTTACTATTTTAAGGAGTTTAAAAATGGGTTTGATTGCTATCGCATGTGGTTTGATCGTTGCCTTGGGCGCATTGGGTGCCTCTATCGGTATCGCAATGGTTGGTTCTAAATACTTGGAATCTTCTGCTCGCCAACCTGAGCTGATCGGTCCTCTGCAAACCAAACTGTTCTTGATCGCTGGTCTGATCGATGCGGCTTTCTTGATCGGTGTGGCTATTGCCCTGTTGTTCGCCTTCGTTAACCCGTTTGGTGGTGCGTAATCAAGACGGAGCGATCCGTTCAGATACAGGCTTGCCGTCTGTTTGATTAACCCAGATACGAAGGTTAAGTAACGTGAATATTAATGCAACCTTATTTGCGCAAATCCTAGTTTTCTTTGGCTTGGTTTGGTTTACGATGAAATTCGTATGGCCTCCGATTGCCAAAGCATTGGATGAGCGTGCCGCAAAAATCGCCGAGGGCTTGGCTGCCGCCGAGCGCGGTAAGAGCGATTTTGAGCAGGCAGAGAAAAAAGTTGCAGAACTTATGGCCGAAGGGCGTAATCAGGTAACCGAAATGGTTGCCAACGCCGAAAAACGTGCTGCGAAAATTGTAGAAGAAGCCAAAGAGCAAGCTTCTCATGAAGCAGCACGCATTGCAGCCCAAGCAAAAGCTGATGTAGAGCAAGAAGTTAACCGTGCACGCGAAGTGTTGCGCGAACAGGTCGCTTCATTGGCTGTTAAAGGTGCGGAATCTATCCTGCGTAAAGAAGTCGATGCTTCCAAACATGCAGATCTGCTCAGTGCCTTAAAACAGGAGCTGTAATCTTATGGCAGAGTTCGCAACGATTGCCAGACCTTATGCGAAAGCATTGTTTAGTCTGGCTCAGGAAAAAAACCAAATCGAGTCTTGGTTGGGCGAACTGAAAGAACTCGCAGCGGTTGTTCAGGATGAGAAAGTCATTGCTTTCATCGAGCAGCCGGAAACGGGAGCTTCCGAAAAGGCAGAAACGCTCAAAGGTCTTGTCGGTATCAAAAATGTCGAATTGGCAAATTTTATTACCGTTTTGGCCGAGCAAAAGCGTTTGCTGGTATTGCCGGAAATTTATGCCCAATATCAAGATTTGACCTTGATACACAACAATACGAAATCGGCAGTAATTTACAGCGCGTATGAGCTCAGTTCTCAGCAGCTGGCCGATGTTACCGATATCCTGACAAAACGCTTCAACAGCAAATTGGATGTGGTAACTAAAGTTGCCCCTGAATTAATCGGCGGCATCAAAGTAGAAGTGGGTGATCAGGTCTTGGATTTGTCCGTACAAGGCAAACTGAATGCTTTGTATGCGACTATGACAAATTAGGAGAGTTTTCATGCAGCTTAATCCTGCTGAAATTAGCGATTTGATTAAAGCCAAAATCGAAAATCTGTCCGTCAATACAGAAGTGCGTACCCGTGGTACTGTTGTTTCTGTTACAGACGGCATTGTGCGCATTCATGGCTTGTCAGACGCGATGCAAGGTGAGATGCTCGAATTCCCCGGTAACACTTTCGGTCTGGCCATGAACTTGGAGCGCGACTCCGTCGGTGCCGTAGTGTTGGGTGAGTACGAACACATTAAAGAAGGCGATACAGTTACCTGTACCGGCCGTATTTTGGAAGTGCCGATCGGTCGCGAATTGGTTGGCCGCGTAGTTGATGCATTGGGTCGTCCTATCGACGGTAAAGGTCCAATCAATACAACTTTGACTGCTCCAATCGAAAAAATCGCACCGGGTGTGATTGCGCGTAAATCGGTTGACCAACCCATGCAAACCGGCCTGAAAGCCATTGACTCTATGGTTCCGGTTGGTCGTGGTCAACGTGAGCTGATCATTGGTGACCGTCAAACCGGTAAAACAGCCGTAGCACTGGATGCCATCGTTAACCAAAAAGGTACAGGCGTTATCTGTATTTATGTGGCTATCGGTCAAAAAGCATCTTCTATTGCCAACGTAGTGCGCAAATTGGAAGAGCATGGCGCAATGGAACATACTATCGTGGTTGCTGCAACTGCTTCTGAAGCCGCTGCGCTGCAATACATCGCTCCTTACTCCGGTTGTACCATGGGTGAATTCTTCCGTGACCGCGGTGAAGATGCATTGATCGTATACGATGACTTGTCTAAACAAGCCGTTGCATACCGTCAAATTTCCCTGCTGCTGCGCCGTCCACCTGGTCGTGAAGCCTATCCTGGCGACGTATTCTACCTGCACTCCCGTCTGTTGGAACGTGCAGCCCGCGTCAGTGAAAACGAAGTTGAAAAACTGACCAATGGCGAAGTAAAAGGCAAAACCGGTTCTCTGACTGCGTTGCCGATTATTGAAACCCAAGCCGGTGACGTATCAGCATTCGTACCAACCAACGTAATTTCGATTACAGACGGCCAAATCTTCTTGGAAACCGACTTGTTCAACGCCGGTATCCGTCCTGCAATCAATGCCGGTATTTCCGTATCGCGCGTAGGTGGTGCGGCACAAACCAAAGTCATCAAAAAACTGGGTGGCGGTATCCGTTTGGCGTTGGCACAGTACCGTGAATTGGCGGCGTTCTCGCAATTTGCTTCCGATTTGGACGAAGCAACACGCAAACAGCTGCAACACGGTGAAGTGGTTACTGAATTGATGAAACAAAAACAATTCAGCACATTGAACACTGCCGAAATGGCATTGACTTTGTGGGCGATCAACAACGGTTCTTACGCAGATGTTCCGGTATCCAAAGCCTTGGCTTTCGAAGCAGAATTCCTGAGTTTCGTACGTACGCAACATCCTGAGGTTCTGGATGCGATTAATGCATCAGGCGCAATGTCTGACGAAAGCGAAAAAGCATTGACCGAAGCCATGAAATCTTTCAAATCTTCTTACGCTTACCAAGCATAAGTATTGAGATGAAAGGAGTCTGAAATGGCAGTCGGAAAAGAGATTCTCACCAAAATCCGTAGTGTTCAAAATACCCAAAAGATCACTAAAGCGATGCAAATGGTGTCGACCTCTAAAATGCGGAAGACTCAAGACCGGATGCGCTTAGCGCGTCCGTACGCCGAAAAAGTGCGTACAGTGATGAGCCATCTTGCACAGACCAATGCCGATCATGGTATCAAATTGTTGGAGCCACACCGCGAAGTGCGTCGTGCCGGTTTCATTTTGATTACCTCGGACAAAGGTTTGTGCGGCGGCTTGAATGCAAACGTACTGAAAAAGTTTTTGGCGCAAGTTCAAGAGTATCAGGAACAAGGCATCGAAGTCGAAGTCGTGTGCCTGGGTAGCAAAGGTTTGGCTGCATGCCAAAGCATCGGTTTGAACGTTATTGCCAGTGCAACCAATTTGGGCGATACCCCGAAAATGGAAGCGTTGCTTGGCCCTTTGACCGAAATCTTCCAACGTTATGAGAAACATGAATTAGACCGTATCCATATGGTTTACTCACGTTTTATCAACACAATGCGCCAAGAGCCGCGTATGGAAGTTTTGCTGCCTATCGGTGAAAACGTTATTGACGACGGAACAGGTCATTCTTCATTTACTTGGGAATACCTCTACGAGCCGAGTCCTATCGCCGTATTGGAATATTTGGTTCGCCGCTATTTAGAGTCTGTGGTTTATCAGGCATTGAGCGACAACATGGCATCTGAACAAGCCGCGCGTATGGTAGCGATGAAAGCCGCAACCGACAACGCAGGCAATGCCATCAAAGAATTGCGCTTGGTGTACAACAAATCGCGTCAAGCCGCGATTACCACAGAATTGTCAGAAATTGTAGCAGGTGCAGCGGCAGTTTAATGCCGTCTGAAGCCTGAACAGGAAATTAGGATACGATAATGAGCCAAGGCAAAATCGTACAAGTTATTGGTGCGGTGGTTGACGTGGAATTTCCACGTGACGCTATCCCGCATGTTTACGATGCCCTGAAATTGGACGAGAACGGTCTGACTCTGGAAGTTCAACAGCTTCTGGGCGACGGCGTTGTCCGTACTATTGCAATGGGTAGTTCAGACGGCCTGAAACGCGGCATGTCTGTAAGCAATACTGGTGCGCCAATCACTGTGCCGGTAGGTAAAGGTACATTGGGTCGTATTGTCGACGTATTGGGTACGCCTGTTGATGAAGCAGGTCCGATCGATACCGACAAGAGCCGCGCCATTCACCAAACTGCTCCGAAATTCGACGAGTTGTCTTCAACTACCGAATTGCTGGAAACCGGTATTAAAGTGATCGACTTGCTGTGTCCGTTTGCTAAGGGCGGTAAAGTAGGTCTGTTCGGTGGTGCCGGTGTGGGCAAAACCGTAAACATGATGGAATTGATCAACAACATCGCCAAAGCGCACAGCGGTCTGTCCGTGTTCGCAGGTGTGGGTGAGCGTACCCGTGAAGGTAATGACTTCTACCACGAGATGAAAGATTCCAACGTATTGGATAAAGTAGCCATGGTGTATGGCCAAATGAACGAACCTCCGGGCAACCGTCTGCGCGTTGCTTTGACCGGTTTGACTATGGCCGAATACTTCCGTGACGAAAAAGACGAAAACGGTAAAGGTCGCGACGTATTGTTTTTCGTTGACAACATCTACCGTTACACTCTGGCCGGTACCGAAGTATCTGCACTGTTGGGCCGTATGCCTTCTGCAGTGGGTTACCAACCGACATTGGCTGAAGAAATGGGTCGTTTGCAAGAACGTATTACCTCTACCCAAACCGGTTCCATTACTTCCATCCAAGCCGTATATGTACCTGCGGATGACTTGACTGACCCGTCTCCAGCGACAACTTTTGCCCACTTGGATGCAACCGTCGTATTGAGCCGTGATATTGCCTCTTTGGGTATTTACCCAGCAGTTGACCCGCTTGATTCTACTTCACGCCAATTGGATCCGATGGTATTGGGTCAAGAGCACTACGACGTAGCGCGCGGTGTACAGTCTACTCTGCAAAAATACAAAGAATTGCGCGATATTATTGCCATTCTGGGTATGGACGAATTGTCTGACGAAGACAAACTGACTGTAATGCGTGCCCGTAAAATCCAACGCTTCCTGTCTCAACCGTTCCACGTTGCAGAAGTGTTTACAGGTTCTCTAGGCAAATATGTCGCCCTGCGCGATACCATTGCCGGCTTTAAAGCCATCTTGAACGGCGAATACGACCATCTGCCTGAACAAGCGTTCTACATGGTAGGCGGCATCGAAGAAGCAGTTGAGAAAGCGAAAACCTTAAACTAAGGAGGTCGGCATGAGCGTCATGCAAGTTGAAGTGGTCAGTAGCGAGCAAAACATCTATTCGGGCGAAGCCAGCTTTGTGGTGGTTCCGACCGTTCAAGGTGAGCTTGGTATTTATCCACGACACGAGCCGATTATGAGTTTGGTACGCCCCGGCGCATTGCGTTTGACTGTTCCGGGTGAAGCTGAAGAAGTGCTGGTTGCTGTTTCCGGCGGTGTTTTAGAAGTACAGCCTGATAAGATTACCGTATTGGCAGACGTTGCCGTCCGCAGTACCGAAATGGATCAGGCGCGTGCTGAAGAAGCTAAGAAAGCAGCCGAGGCAGGTGTTTCTGCAGCCAAAGATGATAAATCTTTGGCCGAAGCACACAAAGCATTGGCAGCAGCCATTGCCCAGCTGAAAACTTTGGACTACCTTCGTTCGCAAAAAAACAAGTAATGTGGGTTCATCAAGAAAAAGCACAACGAAATGTTGTGCTTTTTTATTTGCCTGAAGATAAGCAGCTTGGTATTGAAATGTCGATAGACGAGTAGATGGCAAGTTTGAAATCGAAACGCTAGAATTGGTTTTTATGACTCAATTGTTGGTGGATCATTGTCAAAGCAGTTAGCCTTGTTACTAGACTAAAAATAACTCCCCCCAATCTTTAGAACTTCAAAATAGGTTGGATGATTCCTAATTTATTGCAACCGCAATAGATCTGAATTGGTGAGTATTGAAAATATTAGAATGTGTGGAAGTTTTTGTATAAACAAAAGGCCGTCTGAAAACCTGTTTCAGACGGCCTTTAAACCATTATGACGGTATCTGTTTATGATTGGTCGATGCTTTTATCCAACCCTTGGGTCAGACCGTTGATGTCGCCACCATTCAGTCCCAACTCTTTCAAGAGACCGTCAACCAACGGGGCTTGGCTGCGGTAGCGCAGGGCGCTGTTGACCATTTGGTCTGCAAGGCTGGCTTGTGTGGTTTGGCCGTCTGAAGCACCTTCCGCGCCGTTTGCACCACCGGCAAAGCCACCCAGACCATTGACTTGCAAAATCTTGATGTCTTCGATTTTTTCCATTGGGCGGACGGATTCGCGGATGATGTCAGGCAGGTGTTTCAAGAGGGCAAGGCGGACTTGCATTTCAACCTGCTCGACGCTCAGAACGTTGGCGGCTTCGTTGACGGCGCGGGTACCTTCGGCATCAACTTTATATTGTTGCTCTTGCGCTTGAGCCAACAGAATTTTGGCATCGGCTTCACCTTTGGCTTGCAGGCGTTGTTTCTCTGCTTCGGCTTCGGCGGCGATACGCACGGCTTCAGCTCGGTCTTGTGCAGCTTGTTTTTCGGCTTCAGCGGCGACGGTGAGCGAAATCGCGTCTTTTTGTGCGGCTTCTTCGGCGGCAATCAACTCGACCGCTTTGGCACGCTCGGCGCGTTCGGTTTCGCGTACGGTAATCACGCTCTCTTCTTCGCGAACGGCGGCGGCGCGGGCTTTGTCGGCCTCTGCTTTGGCTTCGGATTCGGCACGCGATTTCTCGGCAACGGCGATGGCGCGGTCTTGCTCGGCCAATTCGATGGCTTTGCGGCGTTCAACCTCTGCCTGTTCAACGGCTTGGGCTTTGCGGATGTCTTCGTTTTTAATGTCGCGTTCGGCGGCAATGCGTTTCAAATCCACTTCGCGTTCGGCGGCAATTTTGGCTTCTTCCGCTTCACGTTTTTTCTGAGATTCTTGTTCGGCAATGCTGGCCTCTTGTTCGGCGCGGCGCACGGCGATCTCACGCTCTTGTTCGAGTTTGGCGTATTCTTCTTCGCGCGAGATTTTCAGGCGTTGCTGCTCGGCTTCGAGGTTTTTGGTTTTAATCGCCAAGTCAGTGTCTTGTTCGATTTCGTTGCGTTTTTTGCGGCGGCCTTCGATGGTTTCGGTCAGTTTGGTCAAACCTTCCGCGTCAAACGCATTTTGCGGGTTGAAGAACTCAAAGCTGGTTTGGTCGAGGCCGGTCAGGGAAACGGTTTCAAGTTCGAGACCGTTTTTGAACAAGTCTTCACTCACGACTTGTTGTACTTTCTGAACGAAATCAACACGTTTCTCATGCAGCTCTTCCATCGCCATTTCGGCGGCAACGGCGCGCAGGGCATCAACGAATTTACCTTCGACGAGGTCTTTCAATTCGTCGGGAGACATGGTTTTCATACCCAGCGTTTGTGCGGCGGTCGCAATGCTCTCGGCGCTGGGTTTGACGCGGACGTAAAATTCAGCCATCACGTCAACGCGCATCCGGTCGCGGGTAATCAATGCTTGTTGGGCAGCGCGGCGCACTTCAAGGCGCAGTGTATTCATGTTGACGGGGATGATTTCGTGCAACACGGGCAGCACCATCGCGCCGCCGTTCATGATGACTTTTTCGCCACCGAAACCGGTGCGTACGAAGGAGACTTCTTTGCTTGCGCGGCGATACAGACGGGTCAGGATGAGGCCGAGTACAATTAGCGCGACGAGTATGACGCCGGCGATGGTGCCGATGGAGACCAAGTTCATGGTTTTTCCTTTCTTCTTGTTAATATGCCTTTGAGGGCGGTGGATTCAGAAGGCTTTGAAAGAAAGAGGCCGTCTGAAAGGTAAAAATCTGGGGTTTTAAAGGTAGGTTGGATTCTTGAATCCGACCTTCTGATCTTAATATCTTAATATTCTGAATTGTGAAATTTTTAAAGTTTTTGTGTATTTATTACTTTTTCAGCACTTTTCAATCTTCCTGATTCAACAGCATTTATCACTGCATTAAGTAGAAATACCACGATAGCCATACAGCATAAGATGATAAAGCCTAATCCTTTTTTCGTTATTATCTCTTGGAGCGAGAAAATAGAGATAATGAAAAGTACAGACCAAAAAACATATAATGCTTTATATTTCCAATCCTTTTTCTTGCGTTTGGCATTAGTATCATATTTATCCCTAAAAAACATTTTTTCTTCCAAATAAGAATATTGAAGAAATTTCTTCCCTAGCAAATAATGGAAAATCATCTCACTTGGATTCCTATTTTTTAGGCAAAAAACAATTTCATCAGCATTTAAATTATCCTTTCCTGAAATAGCTGCATAGCTTTTCTCAAGTAAATATGGATGTAATTTTTTATTACATTTTTCTGTTTCTTCTATTTCTTTGATTAAATCTTTTGTTTGTTCATATTCTGCTTTGCTTCTAGAAGTTCTCTTCCAATAAGTATTAAAAATAAGAGTTTTAATTAATGGAAATACACTACCTAATATCGTTGCAATTGCAGCACCAAGATAAAGCCATTCCTCCCAAGGCATAAGAAATCCTTTCAATAATGTTTAAATATAATCAAAAATTTTAACGCTTAATCATTTAATACAGTATTAAGTAGGACTACTGCAAAATTTGCAGTTTCAGACGGCCTCAATCCACCAAGCTTCCGCTCGGATTTAAAATCGCCTTAAATGTATTTCCGTCCAACGACACCAACAATACCGCATCGCCTTGTTTCAATACATCATCAGAGTCAGGCTCTACCATCACATAATGCTGTTGGCCGTAAGCATCTTTCACGCGCACCTGTGCCGCATTGCCTATCCGAGCTTCGCCCAACACCACCGTGCCGACGCGGCCGATTAAACTTTCCTGCGAAACGGCTGTGGTTTCATCTTTTGGCATAATTTTGTACAAACCGCTAGCCGTTACGCGCACTAAGGGCAGGGAAAGAAACCAAACGATGACTGCTGCCAGCGTGCTATTCAGATAACTGCCGAATACAGTGGCAAAGGCCGTCTGAAACAGATAACCCGTCAGTCCGTATACGGCAAGGAACACCACCATCAACATCAATACCGGGATACGTCCGACATACAGCCAGCTCAGGAAACGCACGAATATGCCTGCGTCCGCCACATCCAATCCGACCTCGGCGTGTGCAGTTTCGGTCAGGCTGTCGGGCAACAGGTTGTCCAACCAGTCGCTAATACCGCCTGCCAGCATGGAAATGACTTCAAACACACCGAGCAAAACCATCAGCGCAATGGCAATGCCGAAGATTTCAGTTTCGGGGGCGTTGATTAAATTCCACATATTGCATTTCCTTATTCTTTTTAATTTTCAGACGGCATATATTTTATTTTAAAGTTAAGCCGGTTGGATATAGATATTTTTATTAATTTGTCGTAACTGACAGGATTTTTCCCAATCCGGCATCTTTTTGTTATTGAAGCGTGTATGGTTTTCTTTTTTCAGACGGCCCCGTGAAGATAAAGGCCGTCTGAAACCGCGATTTTCTCAAGATGGCTTATGATTTCGCTTTCAACGCCGCCAATCGTTCGGCAATGCGGTTGTTGCGGCTTAAGTCTTCCAGTTCTTTCAGCTTGGCTAACTGTGCCGCATCGGTGCTGCTGTGTACCGCGTTCTGACGACCCATCACTCGGTTGAAAGCGTTGCCGCTTTTTTCAGCATCACGGGCGATGCGGTTGAGGTCGCTGCCGCCTGCCGCTTTGCCTGCGCCAGCGTTCTGCTGCGCGGCGCGCCAGTCTTGCAACTGCTGCTGCATCTCGCGTTTTTTTGCCTGCAAGGCGGCGATAAAGCCTTCGAGCTCTTTTTCTTGTGCGGCACAATCGGCAATGGTGTTTTCCAAGATGGGCAGACGCGCTTCGATGTCCATTTGTTCGGCGATACCCGCTTCGGCAAGGTCGTCGCGACCGGCATCCACGGCAGCTTGCAGGTTGGCATCGATGGCTTCGTGGCGGTTGCTCTCGTCCGCCATTTTCTTGGCGGCAAGGTGTTTCTGCGCCAACACTTTGCCCAACTCGGCGCGTACTTCGTCCACCGCCCGCTCGATTTCGCGGATGCTTTCGTTCATAACCGCTTCGGGTGCAAGGTTTTCCGCCGCATCAATCAGGGCATGAAAACCGCCGCTTACCAGACGGCCTACTCGGCGGGATAGGGTTTCGCTCATTTGGATTTTCCTTTCACTAAAATGTGTTTGTTTCATTTGGTATGGCGGCAGTCTTAAACTTCATTTGCCTGCTGCACAATCTTCGCCAGTTTCAAAGTATTTTCAAGCTGTTGCAGCACGGTGTCGTCATATGCCGCGCCTTTGCCGGTTACGGCGAGTTGCAAGATGCTGTCAGTCAGGCGGACGATGCGCCACATCAGTTCGCGTTCGTATTTTTTCAAATCGTCGAGGTCGGCTTCTTCGGGTAGGTCGGCGGCGAGCGTCGCACCCAAGTCGGGAAGCTGTTCAAACAACCTCGCCACGATATGCGAATGCACTCCGGCCTGTTTTTCAGCGTGCAAGATTTCGTGTTTTGCCGCTTGGAAAAATTGCTCCTGCGCCGTCAGTGCGGAGCTGTAATCGCGTGTCTGCGTATGCGCCAAGCGCGCCAGCTTGAGCAATTCGCGGATTTTTTCAGACGGCGTATTCGCACCTTCGATTTTTAGTTCGGCAATAAAATCAGCATCTTCCTGAGTGATGCGTACACTAATTGGGATACGGTTCGTTGCATTCATATTCGTTTGCTTTGGTTTGTATTCATTTGAATACAAATATACAAGATGGGATTCTGCGGCGCAATACCTGAAACCGTATATTTATGTAAACATCAGGCCGTCTGAAACTTGATTTTCGGTTTTCAGACGGCCTTTTCCTTTATAATCCGTACATTATTTTCATACACATAGCAGGTTCTCCATGTCCAACAAACCCACACTCCTTCTCGTTGACGGTTCTTCTTATCTTTACCGCGCCTATCATGCTATGGGGCAGAATTTGTCCGCGCCCGACGGTGCGCCGACTGGGGCGATGTATGGCGTGTTGAACATGCTGCGCCGCCTGCGTGCGGATTATGTTCATGATTATTGCGCGGTGGTGTTTGACGCGAAGGGCAAGAATTTCCGCCACGAGATGTTCCCCGACTACAAGGCGACGCGCCCGCCGATGCCGGACGATTTGCGCCCGCAGGCGGAAGCTTTGCCGGATTTGGTGCGCCTGATGGGCTGGCCGGTGTTGGTTATTCCGCAGGTGGAAGCGGACGACGTTATCGGCACGTTGGCGGTGATGGCCAGTGAAGCAGGGTGGAACGTGGTGGTGTCCACCGGTGATAAGGACATGGCGCAGTTGGTGAATGAGCGCGTGACGCTGGTGAACACGATGAGTGGCGAAACGCTGGACATTGAAGGCGTTAAGGAAAAATTCGGCGTGCGCCCCGACCAAATCCGCGATTATCTCGCGCTGATGGGCGACAAGGTGGACAACGTGCCGGGCGTGGAGAAGTGCGGCCCGAAAACGGCGGTGAAGTGGCTGGAGGCTTACGGTTCGCTGGCTGGTGTGATGGAACACGCTGCGGAAATCAAGGGCAAGGTCGGCGAAAACCTGCAAGCCGCGTTGCCCCAACTGCCGCTGTCGTATGATTTGGTGACGATTAAAACCGATGTGGACTTGCACACCGAGCTTTCAGACGGCCTCGAAAGCCTGCGCCGCACTTCGCCGAAATGGTCGCAGCTTGCGGTCGATTTCAAACGCTGGGGTTTCCGCACTTGGCTGAAAGAAGCGGAAAGCCGTATGCACGAAGCGCAAAACACAGATTTGTTCGGCAGCGATACGATAGGCGAACAGGCGGCGTTGGATATGGAAACGTCGTCTGAAAGGCTGCCTGAAAAAGCCGTTGCGCCCGAAAAGCTGGATTATCAAGCTATTACCACCGAAGCGCAGTTTGCCGCTTTGTTGGACAAACTGGCGCAGGCGGACACAATCGGCATCGATACGGAAACCACGTCATTAGACGCGATGAACGCCGCGCTGGTCGGCATCAGCATCGCGTTCCAAGCAGGCGAAGCGGTTTATATCCCCGTAGGACACAGCCTGACTGCCGCGCCCGAACAGCTTGATTTGCAAGACGTATTAGGCCGTCTGAAACCGCATTTGGAAAACCCCGCTCTGAAAAAAATCGGGCAAAACCTCAAATACGACCAACACGTTTTCGCCAACTACGACATCGCCCTGAACGGCATTGCCGGCGATTCCATGCTCGCTTCCTACATCATCGAGAGCCATCTCGGTCACGGCTTGGACGAATTGTCCGAACGCTGGCTCGGCTTGGAAACCATTACCTACGAATCGCTGTGCGGCAAAGGCGCGAAGCAAATCGGTTTTGCCGATGTCGCCATCGGGCAGGCGACCGAATACGCCGCCCAAGACGCCGATTTCGCCCTGCGCCTCGAAGCGCACCTGCGCGCGCAAATGGACGCCAAACAGCTTGAAATGTATGAAAAAATGGAGCTACCCGTCGCGCAGGTATTGTTTGAAATGGAACGCAACGGCGTACAAATCGACCGCGCCGAACTCGCTCGCCAAAGCGCGGAACTAGGCGCCGAGCTGATGAAGCTCGAACAAGAAGCCTATGCCGCCGCAGGCCAGCCGTTCAACCTCAACTCGCCCAAACAGCTGCAAGAAATCCTGTTCGACAAAATGGGCATCCCCACCAAAGGCCTGAAAAAAACCGCCAAAGGCGGCATTTCCACCAACGAAGCCGTGCTCGAACAGCTCGCTCCCGACTACCCCCTGCCCAAAATCATCCTGCAAAACCGCAGCCTGGCGAAACTCAAATCCACCTACACCGACAAACTGCCCGAAATGATTTCCCCTAAAGACGGCCGCGTGCATACCACCTACGCCCAAGCCGTCGCCATTACTGGCCGCCTCGCCAGCAACAACCCCAACCTGCAAAACATCCCCATCCGCACCGCCGAAGGCCGCCGCGTGCGCCGCGCCTTCACCGCACCGCAAGGCAGCGTCATCGTTTCCGCCGACTATTCCCAAATCGAGCTGCGCATCATGGCGCACCTCTCCGGCGACAAAACTCTGATTACCGCGTTCCAAAACGGCGAAGACGTACACCGCCGCACCGCCGCCGAAGTATTCGGCATCGCCCCCGAAAACGTCTCGTCCGAACAACGTCGCTACGCCAAAACCATCAACTTCGGCCTGATTTACGGCATGGGCCAATACGGCCTCGCCAAATCATTGGGCATCGACAACATTTCCGCCAAAAACTTTATCGACCGCTACTTCGCCCGCTACCCCGGCGTCGCCGAATACATGCAGCGCACCAAAGAACAAGCCGCCGTGCAAGGCTTCGTCGAAACCCTGTTCGGCCGCCGCCTCTACCTGCCCGACATCCGCAACAAAAACGCCAACGCCCGTGCCGGAGCCGAACGCGCCGCCATCAACGCCCCCATGCAAGGCACCGCGTCCGACCTCATCAAACGCGCCATGATAGACGTATCCCGCTGGCTGGTTTCAGATGACCTGCAAAGCAAACTGATCATGCAGGTGCATGACGAATTGGTGTTGGAAGTACCCGAAGCCGAACTGGATTTAGTCAAAGAAAAACTGCCGCAGATTATGGCGAAAGTGGATGAAGGGATGTTGAACGTGCCGCTGGTGGCAGAAGTGGGCGTGGGTATGAATTGGGAAGAGGCGCATTGATTATGTAACCTCATATTTTTCAGCATTCTTTTCTTATTTCAAATAAATATATTTTATTTGTGTATTTGGATTTTAAATGAATAACAGGAAAAACATAGAGTTAGCTCGAAAACTATCTTGGATATCAAAACGTGAAAAGAAAATAAATCCTTCTATGAAAAAAATTTTTACAAAATTTTTCATGGATAACTGGAAAACAAAAATATCTACTTTGTTTACTTTATGCAGTATTGCTATTCCCTTTAGCTACTTAAATTACATAAACTCTAATTATTTATTTTATGATGCTTTGTCGTCGTTTAAAGCATGGATAGGGGCTTTTATATTATTTTCCATAATTATTATATTTGTTTTGGTTATTCCTTTGCTTTTTTCTTCTTTGTACTTTTTTATTCTGAAATCAAAATTTAGATATATAAAAGATAAAAATATATTGGTTAAATTCAATAATCTTTTCATTATAACGCCGATTATATCGATATTTTTAATAATTACAGCATATTTTTATGATTATAGTAGTTTACAAATAACTAATATCTTCCTAATTATGGTATTAGTGCCATCAGTTTTATGTCTTTTTTATGCTTTCAGATTGATACTTTTGTCTAAATATCCAATAGAATACTCAATAGAAGAAAAAACTGTTTGTGGAATACTAAAATCTAATGTTTTCAAGTCTGCTTGTATTATTGCCTTATCCCTTTTAATATTTAACTTTTTATTTGTAGTATTTTATTTTATATTAATCTTATCAGTATTACCTAAGGATTTTCCTGAGTGGCTAATGATATTAATAGATTTGGATAATTTTTTTAGGCTTTTAAACCAGTTTTTATATTCTATAATACTAATATTTATCTATATTGCTTCAAGCTTTAGACATAATTTCTTAATAAGAAATAATCAAAAATTAACTCCTATACATTATTTAAAAGAAAGCGTTATGGTAATTCTATCAGCTTTTCTTATTTTATTAATTTTAATTAAATTTATGCCTGAATATCCTAATTTTATCATTAATCCTATGCGCGCACTTGGATATATTGAAGATAAAAGAGATGCAAGATGGTACTCTATTGATAATAGATTTATAGAATGGAATAACTTTCAAGCGTTATTCTTAGATAAGAAAATAATCTATACGCAAGATCAAGTATGCTATAAAAAAGATTTTGATTTATCTAAGCTATCTAAAAAAGAAAAAATTCCATTTCATTTATACGGGTATATGGCTTGGAACACTGGGAATACTAGGATCTTCTGTCCTGTCTCGATTTCAATAGGAAAAGATATAGGTAGTAAATGTTGGCACATACCTAGCCAATATATAAATTTGATACCTAAAGAATAGCCAGCCGTAGGTTGGATACTTGTATCCAACCAAAGCCTCAACTATCTCAAAAGCTATCAGATTCAAGAATTCAACCTACCAAGACCGTAACCGCGTGCGTGCCTTGAAACCCCAAAAAATATCCGAGGCCATCTGAAAATCCCTAAATATTTTTAGACGGCCTTTTTGTATTTTTTCCGTTTTCTGTATTATTCATATTGATTTAAACACTCTTTCTTGAAAGGTAAAAATAATGTCGCTCACTTTAAAATCTGTTCTGATCGCCGATTTGCTCCTTTTTGCATTCCCAGCCGCTGCCCAAGATATTCCGCAAGCGTTTCAAGGCAAATGGGCCGGGCGTTCTGAAGGGAAGGTATCGCCCAAACATATAAGGGCTTTATGTGCCATGGGTTATGATGAAAACGCTGCTATGGATAATGTCGATGTGTCGGAAGATAGCGGCTTTTATATTGAAATAGGTAAAAAATCAATTGAATTAAAGGGTTGGGAATGGGGTGCGAAATATACGAAACTGAATTATCGAATTTATTCGACCGATAAAATTGCAGGTACGGCACGCGTTCGGGATGAGCAGCCGGAGCTAGGTACGCAGATTTATAACGATAATTTTGAGTTTTCTTTAAACCGAGGCGTGCTGACGCAAAGATTCCGTGATTACTCGACGGACGGCTCAGGCAAAAAAGTTTGGCTGACGCGTACGCTGATGCGTTGCAAATAATATTCGGTAAATCATTGCTTATCTGTTGATGTATTCATGATACATAAAGGAAACATGCTTAAGGCCGTCTGAAAATCCCTAAATATTTTCAGACGGCCTTTTTTATTCCGATTCTCTACATTCTATTCGCCGTATGCTTTTATTCTCGGCCGTTTGTCTCTTTTTTTCATGAATAATGTTGCCGGTGTTACAATCGGCATATTCTTATTGTTATCAAACAGGTGTTTTATGCAGTTTTTTGGCCTGCTTATTCCTATTATGATCGGCTATTTTCTTGATGAAATGGCCACGGGCGTGATTATTGGGTCGTTGTTTTGGTTGGTTGCTTGGTCAATCGCGAAACAGCGTCAAGAAGAGCGTTTGGCTGAATCTGCTACGGCAGGCGACAGGATGCAGAAGCTGGAGCAGGAAATCGAGCTGCTGAAACAGCGTTTGTTGGTGTTGGAACATGAGGCTGTCCGTGATGAGGCGAAGGTAGGGCAGGGGCTTGAAGCTCGGGCTGTTGCCGATGTTCAGACGGCCTCTGAGCCGCTTCAGGTTCGGGTTGAGCCTGAAGCGGAAGCTGCGCATGTTAAGCAGAAGATTGAGGAAGCGTTTGCCCCTTCTTTTTCTATACCTATTGATCCTGTTTCTGCCAAGGCTGCTGCTTCGTCTGAGCCTGTTGTGGAAGAAGTTATCGAGGCGGTTGCTCCGGTTGCTGCTGAACAAGCAGGGCTGCCTAAGGAAGAGGCTGTTGTTGCTTCGATGCCGTCTGAAAGCGAAGAAGCGCCATCGCGTCAATTCGTTATCCATAAAGCTCAGTCGGAAGGTGGAGAGTATAAGTTTTCCGACAATCCGATTGTTGCTTGGTTTTTGCGCGGTAATCC
This sequence comes from Neisseria sp. HMSC078C12, assembly GCF_001838065.1. NCBI lineage: Bacteria > Pseudomonadati > Pseudomonadota > Betaproteobacteria > Neisseriales > Neisseriaceae > Neisseria > Neisseria sp. HMSC078C12. The sequence goes on from NZ_KV835582.1 coordinate 257,786, forward strand.
GCTGTTGAAAACCGGTATTGTGGTGCTGTTCCTCGGCTTGGCTTTTTTGCTGCGCTATGCCTCCGAGCGGGTTCATGTGCCGGTGGAGCTGCGTTATCTGACTGTGGCAGGCGCAGGTTTGGCGGCGGTGGTCGGCGGCTGGAAGCTGCAAAGCCGTAAGCGTGAATATGGCTTGGTGTTGCAGGGTTTCGGCGTGGCGGTGATGTATTTGACGGCGTTGGCGGCGTTGAAACTGCATCCGCTGCTGCCTGTGTCGGTCGTGTTCGGGCTGATGGTGGCGATGGTGGTACTGATGGCGTGGTTGGCGGTAAGGCAGAATGCGCAGATTATGGCGCAGGTTGCTTTAATCGGCGGTATGGCCGCGCCTTTGCTGACTTCAGACGGCAGCGGCAATTATTTGGTGCTGTTTTCTTATCTTGCCCTGCTCAACGGCGGTGTGGCCGCGATTGCTTGGTTTAAGGCATGGCGTCCGCTGAACCTGACGGGTTTTGTTGCTACTTTTGCCATTGCCGCGCTGTGGGGCATGCGAAGTTATACGCCGCAGCATTTCGCCACTACCGAACCTTTCTTGATTTACCACTGGCTGCTTTATACCTTTATCGCGTATCTGTTTGCACGCCGTAAGTTGACGGAAAACAGCGAAGACAGCGTTACGCCGATTGCCGACAATGCGACTTTGGAAGAAATCGGCAAGAGTATTTATACACACGGCCTGCGCGTGCATGTCCTCGACCATACTTTATTGTTTGGCACGATGGCGGCGGCGTTCGGCCTGCAATACCGCATGGTGGAGCATTGGCCGTCTGCGGATGCGCTTTCCGCATTGGGTTTTGCCGCTGTTTACGGACTGGCCGCGTTGCTGCTGAAACGTCAGCAGGGTTTGTATATTTTGCGTCAGGCGTTTTTTGCGTTGGCGGTGTTGTTCCTCACAATTGCCGTTCCGCTTTATTTTGAACCGAGCAATACGGTTATTTTGTGGAGTGCCGAATCTGCGCTGGTTTATTTCTTCGGTCTGCGCCAACAGCGTCCGCATATCCGTTTGGGTGCGCTGATGGTTTATCTCTTGGCGGCACTGATTCAGCTGGGCAATTATCAGGGCTTCGGCACCGATACCGTTCTGGAAGGTCAGTGGTTTACGACGGTTGTGGTGTTGCTTGGCGGAGCGGCGATTTATTTATTGTGGTATTTCTCGCGTCGTGAAGGTTCGGCGCAATGGGAAAAATCCGTTCAGACGGCCGTCTTGTCTGCTGCCTTGCTGTACATCTCTATTTTGCCTTTGCTCTTCTTGGCCGACCAAGGCAGCATTGTCGCTCTTTCCGCTTTGGCGGCGGCGTGCGCATTCTGCCGACGCAAACACGAGCCGAAGGTGTTCATCACATTTGCCTTGGGCAATGTATTGTTCGCCCTGTTGCTGCAATCCGGCATCATTTATGAATCCCAAGGCTTCCTGAGCCATCTGTACCTTATTGCCGCTACACCTTTGCTGTTTGCGGCTGCCTACGCGCTGCAATATCCGCGTGTGCCGGTTGCAAGTGAAAAGCCGGAAGGAAACGAGGTTTACTTTGCGCAGGTTTCAGGCTGGATCATCCTGCTTACAGCGTTGGCGACAGGCAGCTACGCCCTCTATACGCAATGGACAGGCGAGGAAACCCTGTTTATCGAGTTGTGGATGTGGCCGATATTTGCCGGCCTGCTGCTGTTTGCCAAACGTTTGAAATGGGAAGAGCTTCTGCAGGCAAACTTGGCATTCCTGCCCGTGTTTGCCCTGCATTTCGTCTTCTATCATACCGAACACGCATGGACAGCCGCCGCAGCCTTGCCGCTTGCCGCCGCCACCGTGTTGAACTTCATTATTTTGAACAATTATCCGCGCCCTGATCTGATTTGGCTGCACAAACTCAATATCACAATACTCGGCATACTTTGGACGCTTTGGACGGCGCTGTATGTCGGCGGCCTTCTCTCCGGCGTTTGGACTCAGCTTTCATGGCTGGTCGTGCCTTTGGCGATGTGGATTGTTTTCCATACGCAGCGCCAACGCGCATTTTTCAGACGGCATCAAACCATTTATCAGCATTTCGCCTTGCCGTTGTGCGCCCTTGCCGCCGCTTGTTGGATGCTGTGGACCAACTTCTCCACGCCGTTCCAACCTTCGCCGTTGCCGTATATTCCCGTGCTTAACCCAGTAGAACTCGCCAGTGCCGGCATGCTTTGGTTTGCCCTGAAATCCCTGCCCGACGCCTTGCCGCCCGACCTTCGCCGTACCACGGCAACTACAGTCGCCTCCTTGGCATTTATGCTGATCAGCGCAGGCGTGATGCGCGTATGGCATTTCTACGACGGCATCACTTGGCGTCTCGACATCATGCTCCAATCCTTCGGCCTGCAAGCCAGCCTCTCCGTCGTTTGGGCAGTAACCGCCATCATCTTGATGGTACTCGGCAACCGCCGCAAACAGCGTTCCTACTGGATGACAGGCGCGACGCTGATGGGCATCGTAGTCGTCAAACTCTTCCTGATCGAGCTTTCCAACAGCGGCGGTATCGCGCGCATCGTCTCCTTCATCATCGTCGGCCTGTTGCTGCTTCTGGTCGGCTGGTTTGCACCCGTTCCGCCCAAAGCAGAGAATGATGGAGAACACAAAGCCTAATCATTAACTTCAAATAAAAAGGCCGTCTGAAAAAAGCAGCGTTATCTGTTTTCAGACGGCCTTTATTTTTTAGAAGGTGCCATCTGCTTTGTTCTGGAATGACTAATCGTATTGAGTTATGATGCCTTTTAATATATAAATGGATAAGCCGTAGGCCGTCTGAAAAAAGCAAACGGGTGTAACCCGAATATCCGCATACCACGCATAATGCGCCCGACAGACTGACCATGGGCGGACACATAAAGATAAAAACCGCTACCGAAGGAAATAGAAAATGCCTAACCGCAATGAGCTTCCCTTAATTTATTCTTGTTCCGGATGTTCCGATGTGGCGCAGCTGGCCAACAACACAGCCGTGGCGCTCGACCATGCCGGAGAATTTGAAATGTCGTGCATTTCCGGCGTGGGCAGCAAAGTCGCACCGTTGGTACGCAAAGCGCAGTCCGGACGGCCGATGTTGGTTATTGACGGCTGTCATCTGCATTGCGCCAAATCGTGTTTGGAAAATGTGGGCGTCGAAATCCCGGAAGGGCATCATGTAAAACTATACGAACTAGGCTACAAAAAACGCTTTGGCAAAAGCTATGACGAAGCTACGGTAGAAGAAGTTTATCAATATGTTTTGACGAAGAAGGGCGATGTATTGAGCAGTTAACGACTTTTAATAATAAAAAATTTAATCAAGAGGAAACAATCCATGGAACAATTATTTATTCCCGGCAGTATTATTGCCGATTATTTTTATCTCGGCCTTTTCCTGCTGGTTGCCGCGTCTTTGATTGCGGGCTATGTCGATGCTATTGCGGGCGGAGCAGGGCTGATTTTGATTCCCGCATTTTTGATGGTAGGTTTACCGCCTCAGGTCGCGTTGGCACAGGAAAAATTGGTGAGTACCATCGGTACGGTGGCTGCGATTAAAAATTTTATGAAGAGCAGTTCGATCGTATGGCATATTGTGCCGGTTGGCATTGTTGCGGCTTTAATTGGGGCATTTGTCGGTGCAAAAGTCATTTTGATTCTTCCGGTGGAAACCATCAATTACATTATTCTTGCGTTTTTGCCCATAGGCTTACTGGCAACTTTGTTTAAAGGTGTTTTGCTGAAAAAAGAAGACGAGCGTGGCGAGATAAAAAAATCCGTTATCGCCGTATTTTTAACTTGTCTGATTGTTGGTTTTTATGACGGTTTTTTTGGCCCGGGTACAGGTAGTATTTTCATCATTGCTTTGTTTGTCATTAACAAATTGTCGTTGTTGCAGGCTTCGGCTACTTCCAAGATTTTCAATTTTGCTTCTAACATCGGGGCATTTGTTGCCTTCTTGATAGCAGGGAAAATGGCGTTCCTAATCGGAATCCCGATGATTTTGGCAAATTTGTTGGGCAACCATTTTGGCAGCCTCCATGCTATTAATTCAAACGGAGAAGTTATTCGTAAGGTTTTGGTCGTAACGGTTTTGCTGATTATCGTTTCAATGGCATATAAGGCTTTTTCGGCTTAGTAGGTAGATGTTAAAAGGCCGTCTGAAAAATTTTCAGACGGCCTACTTTTTATTAGTTATCTAAAAACTCATCTTCATGCCGCAAGCTGCGGATAAAGGTTTCAAAATCGGGGGCAAGTTCGACTATTTCAAAATCCCATTCTTGTTCGACAAGCACCACTTTCGGCTCTCCGTCTTTTCCACACTCTCGATAGTCCAAGGCAAACATGGCATGTCCTGCAGATGGGTCGTTAGCAAAATACACGCCGATAGGCGGATATTCCCATTCTTCCAGCCAAAGTTTTTGCCCCATCGCGCCGCACAGACTCCCTTCTTTTTCAAAACCGATTCCTGATACCTCGCAAATTTGCACATGATCTTCCGCCCACGAATTTCTCTGAGTAGTCGGAAAGCAGTTTTTGATAAATATCCCGCCGTTTTGTACTGCCATCAATGCAATAAAACTTTGTGGCAATTTATAGCCTAGCTCATTTTCTACAGCAGCCAAAATCTCAGGGGTAAATGGGGCTTCTTTGTAGTCCTTATCCGCCCAACTATTAGATTCCCAAACGGAGGACAAATCAAAATCTTTAAAAACTTGGGGCATAATGTTCTTCCTTATTGATTTCAGTTATAACAGGTGGGTGGATATTTATACCCGACTTTTACCGTCTGTCATTCCCGTCTGAGCGGAAATGACAGCGGAATTTGGGGCAAAGCTTGTTGCCCTCGTTTTTCAGACGACCTCTGTCATCTCCCTTTTACATCTCTTCCAATTTCGCAAACTTGGTGTCCAACTCTTTCACGCCCTGTTTGCCGAAGTTGATGGTCAGTCGGGCGGATTCGCCTTTGTCCACGGCATCGATGATGACGCCGGTGCCGAATTTGGCGTGGCGGACGTTTTGGCCGATACGGAAGCCTGCGTAGGTTTGCGGCTGTTTGTAATCGTCGATGATTTTGTCTTTTGGGGCGGCGGTTTGGCGCGTGTTGCCGTAGCTGTCGTAGGCGGGTTTTTTGACGGACAGGTAGTGCAATACTTCGGGCGGGATTTCTTCGACGAAGCGGGAGACGATGCCGAATTGGGTTTGTCCGTGCAGCATGCGTTGTTGCGCCATGGTGATGTAGAGGCGTTTTCGGGCGCGGGTGATGGCGACGTACATGAGGCGGCGTTCTTCTTCGAGGCCGCCGCGTTCGGCGAGGCTCATTTCGCTGGGGAAGCGGCCTTCTTCCATGCCGGTGAGGAAGACGGCGTTAAATTCCAAGCCTTTGGAGGCGTGGACGGTCATGAGTTGGACGGCTTTTTCGCCTGCGCCTGCTTGGTTTTCGCCGGATTCGAGGGCGGCGTTGCTGAGGAAGGCGAGGATGGGGAAGGCGGGGTCGTCTGAAATGTTTTCGGGCAGGGTTTCAAAGTTGCTATCTTCGGGTTTGAACTCGATGGCGGCGTTGACGAGTTCGTCGAGGTTGTCGAGGCGGTCTTGGTTGTCGCCTTTTTGGGTTTTGTAGTGTTCGGTCAGGCCGCTGTCTTTGAGGATGCCGACAATGATTTCGGACAGGGGCATTTGTCCGACTTGGTTGCGCAGGGCTTCAATCAGGCGGACGAAGGCGGCGATTTTGGTGGCTTTTGCGCCGGCATTGCAGGCTGCCTGCCAAAGGGTGATGCCTTGTTCGTTTGAGGCCGTCTGAAGGTTTTCAATGGTGCGTGCGCCGATGCCGCGCGGTGGGAAGTTGATGACGCGCAAGAGGGCGTTGTCGTCGTCGGGATTGACGGCGAGGCGCAGGTAGGCGAGGGCGTGTTTGATTTCTTGGCGTTCGTAAAAGCGCAGGCCGCCGTAGATTTTGTAGGGAATGCCGCTGCGGAACAGGCTTTGTTCGATAACGCGCGATTGGGCGTTGCTGCGGTAGAGAACGGCGATTTCGTCCAAATCCCAGCCTTCGCGTTCGAGGGCTTTGGTTTCGTCCACGATGAATTGGGCTTCTTCGAGGTCGGTAAAGGCGGAGTAGTAGCGGATTTTGTCGCCTGCTTCGGCGTCGGTACGCAGGTTTTTGCCGAGGCGTTCGTCGTTGTTTTCGATAACGGCGTTGGCGGCGGCGAGGATGTTGCCGACGGAGCGGTAGTTTTGTTCGAGTTTGACGGGCGCGTCGATGTGGAACTCTTCCATCAGCGCGGTCATGTTGCCGACGTGCGCGCCGCGGAACCGGTAGATGCTTTGGTCGTCGTCGCCGACGGCAAATACCGCCGCGTTGCCCCCCGCCATGAGTTTGAGCCAGGCGTATTGCAGTTTGTTGGTGTCTTGGAACTCGTCAACGAGAATGTGATTGAAGCGGTTTTGATAGTGCTGGCGCAGGATTTCGTTGCTTTGCAGCATTTCGTAGCTGCGGAGCATGAGTTCGGCGAAATCGACTACGCCTTCGCGTTGGCAGATTTTGTCGTATTCGGCGTAGCATTCAATCATGCGGCTTGTGTGCGGGTCGGGTGCGCTCAACACGGAAGCGCGCAAACCGGATTCTTTTTGCGCGTTGATAAAGCCTTGCAGCGAACGCGGTGCGATGATTTCTTCGGCGATGTTGAGGCTTTTGAGCAGGCGTTTGATGAGGGAAAGCTGGTCGCCGCTGTCGAGGATTTGAAAGGAAGACGGCAGACCGGCATCGCGGTGGTGCAGCCGTAGAAAGCGGTGGCACAAGCCGTGGAACGTGCCGAGCCACATGGCGCGGACGTTGATGGGAATCATCGCGCCGAGTCGGGTTTGCATTTCTTTGGCGGCTTTGTTGGTAAACGTTACCGCCATAATGCTGTGTACGCTGGCTTGTCCGCTTTGCAAAAGCCATGCGATGCGCGTGGTCAGTACGCGCGTCTTGCCGCTGCCCGCGCCTGCCAAAACGAGGGCGGATTGCGGCGGCCAGGTTACGGCGGAGAGTTGTTCGGGGTTTAAGCCTTGAAGCAGATTGGGGGCGGATTCGTTGGGAAACATGAAGAGGCCGTCTGAAAATAAATGGGAATGCGATATTTTAAAGGAAATACAAAAGGCCGTCTGAAAAGATGTTTCAGACGGCCTTTGTGTTGGAAGCCGATTAGAACGGACGTACTTCCAAACCGAACATACGGCGCGCGGTGTTCAGCATTTGGCAGCTGAAGCCCCACTCGTTGTCGTACCATGCGAACACTTTAACCATTTTGCCTTCGGTTACTTTGGTCAGCGTAGAGTCGAATGTGCTGGCTTGGGTGGTGTGGTTGAAGTCCATAGAAACCAGCGGCAGGGTGTTGTAACCCAAAACGCCTTTCAGACGGCCTTCTTCGGAAGCGGCTTTCATCAGCGCGTTGATTTCTTCGACAGAAGTCTCACGGCTTGCTTGGAAGCTCAAATCAACCAGGGAAACGTTGACGGTCGGTACGCGGATGGCGAGGCCGTCGAGTTTGCCTTTGAGGGCAGGCAATACCAAGCCGACGGCTTTTGCCGCGCCGGTTTTGGTCGGAATCATGTTTTCCACGCCGCTACGCGCACGGCGCAGGTCTTTGTGGCGTACGTCGGTGACGGTTTGGTCGTTGGTCAGTGCGTGGATGGTGGTCATCACGCCGTTTACGATGCCGATGTTTTCGTTCAACACTTTGGCTACGGGTGCCAGGCAGTTGGTGGTACAAGACGCGTTGGAGATAACGGTCATGTCGCCGGTAATCACGTCGTCGTTTACGCCGTAAACGATGGTTGCGTCAACGTCATCGCCGCCTGGAGCGGAAATCAGTACTTTTTTCGCGCCGCTTTCCAAGTGGATTTTGGCTTTCTCTTTGCTGGTGAACGCGCCGGTACATTCCATTACCAGGTCAACGCCCAATTCGCCCCATGGCAATTCGGCAGGATTGCGGGTGGAGAAGTAAGGGATTTTTTTACCGTTGATGATGAGGTGTTTTTCATCATGGGAAACATCGGCGTCAAAGCGGCCGTGAACAGTGTCAAATTTGGTCAGGTGGGCGTTGGTCTCGATGCTGCCGCTGGCGTTGATGGCAACGATGTCGAGTTGGTCTTGCAGTTTGTAGTCGAAAATAGCGCGCACTACTTGGCGGCCGATGCGGCCGTAACCGTTGATGGCAACTTTGATACCCATGGCTTTTCCTCTTCTTTTGGGTTTGGGTTGTGGATTGAATGGCGGCAATTATAGCAAAAATGTAGTGCTGTGTAATTAATGTTTTATTGAAATTTTTTGATTCGATTATTTTTGATTGTAGATGATTAGAGTAGAAATACGGGTTTAAAATTAATCTTATTTTGGAGTTCTTGTTATTTTATTTTTTATTCATTTTATTTTTAATATTTTATGCTTATTTGAAATCATGGTGATGATGGGCGTAGAAAAAGGCGGATTGTTTTTGTTTATATTAAACGGAATTTTGGGACGGTTTCTTGATTACAACATGCAACAGTGAAATTTCAGACGGCCCGGATGGGACGGAAGGGAAACAGGCCGTCTGAAACATTTTGATGACGGGGGATTTGAATGCGTTGGGTTGCCGCTTTTCCTTACGGGATAAGGGGAAGGCGGTTTGCGGCGAGGGCGGTTGTCAGTGGGAAGAGGAGGGAAAAACGGGGCTTGGGTGTTGCGTTTGGCTTGTATATAAAGAAGTGTATGAAGATTTTAGTCGTAGTGCATGAAGATTTTCCTTGCGATTTTAATGCAATACTGACTTGCCAACAGTGTTAAATTTTTTTACGATAAGGTCAGATTATGTTTGCATGGCCATAAGCGGTGCATTCTTTAATACCGGATATTATCCTTGTCCGAATATCTATTTTAACCGGCCGCTTTGTCCGGCCTGATTTCTAAATATATACGCGCAAGGCCGGGAGGCCTTGACGACACTCGATTTTTAAGAGGTTCATTGTGTCAAATTCTCAATCCAGCGAACGCGCGACGTTTAGCAGTCGCCGTGCCTTTATGTTTGCCGCCATCGGCTCGGCCGTGGGCTTAGGCAACATTTGGCGTTTCCCTTACATCGCCTTCGACAACGGCGGCGGTGCTTTCGTCCTCCCTTATTTGGTTGCGCTGTTGACGGCAGGTATTCCGCTGTTGCTGCTCGACTATGCCATCGGCCACCGTTACCGCGGTTCGCCTCCTTTGGCCTTCCGCCGCCTCGGCCGTTGGTTTGAGCCGGTGGGTTGGTGGAACTTCCTGACCAACGTCATCATCTGTATCTATTACGCCGTGATTGTCGGCTGGGCGGCAAGCTATGCCTATTATTCGTTTACTTCGGCATGGGGTGCGGATCCGCAGGCATTCTTCTTCAAAGACTTCCTGCAAATGGCCGATGCCAAAGACTTGGGCTTGGACTTTGTCGGCAAAGTGGCCGGCCCGCTGATTGCCGTTTGGGTGTTTACGCTGGTGATTATGGCTTTGGGCGTGCAAAAAGGCGTAGCCGGTTCGTCCACATTCTTCATGCCGTTATTGGTGGTGATGTTTGTCATCATGGTGGGCATCGCCCTGACCCTGCCGGGTGCGGCAAAAGGTTTGGACGCTTTGTTTACGCCTGACTGGAGCCGTTTGGCGGATCCGAAAGTCTGGGTAGCCGCATACGGTCAAATTTTCTTCTCGCTCTCCATCTGCTTCGGCATCATGATTACTTATTCTTCTTACCTGAAGAAAAAAACCGACTTGGGCGGCACAGGCTTGGTTGTCGGTTTTGCCAACAGCAGCTTCGAGTTGCTCGCCGGTATCGGCGTATTTGCCGCATTGGGCTTTATGGCTCAAGCCGCAGGCAAAGAAGTCAGCGAAGTGGCATCCAGCGGTATCGGTTTGGCGTTTATCGCGTTTCCGACCATCATCAACCAAGCCCCTATGGGCGCGTTGATCGGCGTGTTGTTCTTCGGCTCGCTGGTGTTTGCGGGGGTAACTTCCATGATTTCCATCGTTGAAGTGATTGTGGCCGCGATTCAAGACAAAATGAACATCGGCCGTGTCAGCGCAACGCTGATTGCAGGCGTTCCCATGGCGATTATTTCCACCTTGCTGTTCGGTACGACCACCGGCCTACCTGTGTTGGACGTATTGGACAAATTCATCAATACTTACGGCATTGTGGCTGCCGGTTTTGTTTACGTTCTGGCGATTGTCTTGTTGAACAAGCTGCCGGAACTGCGCAACCACTTAAACGCGCTGTCTTCCATCCGTGTCGGTAAAGTGTGGACCGCCAGCGTGGTGGTGACTGTCGCTATGCTCGGCTATATGCTGTATCAAGATACCGCCGGCCTCTTAAAAGAGAATTACAGCGGCTATCCTGACAGCTTCCTCAATATCTTCGGTTGGGGCATGGTGGGCGCCATCCTCGTATTGTCGGTCTTGCTGTCGTTCTTGCCGTGGAAACACGGTCAGGGCTTCAACGTCAAAGACGAACATGAACACGAACGTGAAGGAGAAGAATAATGAGCACTTCAGCTATTGTCATGATGCTTGTCGCACTGATTGTCATTTGGGGCGGATTCATCGTCTCCGTCCTGCGCCTGCCTAAAGAATAAGGCTTGAGCAAATGAAAAGGCCGTCTGAAAGTCATTTTTCAGACGGCCTTTTTGCCGCATGGCAAGGGGATGGAAGAGGGGGGATCATCTTGGTGGACGGCATGGGCGAGATTTTTAATAATGGATGACCGGGTATGATGTATAAATTATATCTATTTGTTTTAAAAAGATTTAAATCCGATTATCGTGTTAATAAACCGTTGTTCCCTTCAATCTTTGCCCGCTGTTTTCTTTGTTCTAGAATAAAGTCTGCAATGCCTTTTATGAGGCATTAGGTACAGTATCCGTTTATTTGTTAAGGAGAATTTTATGGCTAAAGTACATCAACCAAGTAAAGAAGGTGATTCTGAAGATTTTGTTATCCGCCTCGATCCGCGCGAATGGGATGGCACTTTTTCAGGAGAAGGAAAAGGACCTAATGACGGCTATGATGATGACCATACCAT